>CANQFD010000002.1 GCA_947598325.1 uncultured Bacilli bacterium | reverse complement strand
CAGTTTTGGAATATAATTCAAGACAAGTTAGAGATGATAGAAAAATTAAAGATTACTTTACTCATGTTAGCAATAACTCTAAAAATGATCTAGCAGTTCAGATTATAATTGAACTAGGAGATAAGGATTTTTGGGATACAAAAGATATGATATTTAAAAAGAGAATGACTACCATTTATGAAGAGCAAGTTCGCTATTTAGAACAAATACTTCCTAATTTTAAGATAGCAAGTGCCATTATTCATTATGATGAAAGTTGTCCACATCTTCATATTGTAGGTGTACCGATTAAATATAAAAGCAAAAATGGAATGAATAAACAAGTTGGAAAATCAGATGTATTTACAAAAGAATCTCTTCGTAATTTACAAGATAAAATGAGAGAAAATTGTATTGAAACTTATAATAAAGAGTATGGTTTAGATGATATTTTAAATGAAAAAATGGAAGGTAGAAATGAAGATTATATAAAAAAAGACTATATCAAAATGAAGAAAAAAATTAAAATTCATGAGAACAATTTAAAACGAGCTAAAGACAAATCAGATAAATTAGATAGTTCTACTAAAGAAGTAAAAGAGATACTAAACAATACTAAAGTTAAAGGTTTTAATAAAAATCAATATATAATATCTCTTGAAGAAAAAGAAAAAATTGATGAGTTTGTTAAGCAAGTAGATAATACTAATAAAGAGTATCAAAAAATTCAAAAATTATCAGTTACTTTGGAAGAAATGGATTCTAGTATGTTTAAAAACGAGCAACAAATTTCTCATCTTACTATGATAAATTCAAGTTTAGAATTAGAAAATATTTCTTTAAGTAAAAAGTTAAAAGAACAAGAAGTTACTATTGATAATTTAAAAGCTAAAAACAAAACATTATCTTTTAAACTTAAACATTTTAAAGACATGTTTTATAATCTTATTCAACTGCTTATGGATAAAATATTTAGAATTAAAGATAGTAAATATAAAGAATTTGCTAAAGAATTATATATAAATGGAGCATTAGATAATAAAAATTTTGAAGATATTATGGAGATATCCAAGACTAATAATTCAAAAGACTATCATTCAAAAGAAAAAGATGATATTGAGCATTAATGCTTAATATCATCTTTTTAAATATAAGTTTTTTCTTTAATACTGGATAATTCATTTTCTATAATCCATTTTATATCTTCTATTGATTTATCTATATTAAATCTGCCATTTCCAACAGGATAAAAAACTGAATAACAATTATATTCCTTGTTATTTATGATTTTTTTAAATAACTTTTTTCTACATTGTGAAACAGATATTTTTTTATTTAATACAATTGAACTAACTTGGTTTCCAAATAAAACTATTACTTTAGGATTAATAATTTCTATTTCTTTTTCTAATAAGTTAAGATATTCTTTATAAACACTATCTGGTAATGGTCTAGCATCTATTTGGGTACATTTTCCTAGATTAGTAATAAAATATTTATATTTTTTTACATTATCATATACTTCAGTGGCAAATTCTTCTGTCCAATCATTTCCTTTTATACTTTTGATTTTGTTATAAATATCTATATCAAGAATATTTAGTTTGTAAAATAAATCCCAAATATTTTTAGTTCCTATCCAAGGAGATTTTAATCCTTTCCATTCTTTTGATGATGCAATATTTCTACCAGTTGGGTTCATAAATACAAAGCAAATGTTTGGATTATGATCACATCCACCATTATAAATTGAATCCAATTCTTTTGCTCCATATTTTAATTGAAGTTTATCATATTTCTTTGTTAAATCACTTAATATCATATTGCTCACCAGATTATCTTGTTAATTTTTTAGTTTCTTTTTGCTCTAGTGTATTTATTGTGTTTAAAATAAAATCAAAAATATCTTTTTGTTCAACATCCATAGTTACTTTTTCTTCCTCCTCTGTTAATTCAGACTTAAATTTTCCAATAGGTTGAATTATTTGTATTGATGCTAAAGGATAACCTGTATCTATAACATTACTTTGTTGGTTGGTAAATTCACGATTAGCTTTATACTCAAATGTGAATGTATTATCATCGTTAACAATTGCTACACCTTTTAAAAAATAACCAGATAATCTCCCATTACTCCCATATTTATTTACTAAAGAAATATAGTATTCTATCATTTCTTTATCATCTAATCTTTTTCCATTAACTCTTCTTACATGTGTGCCAGGTTGTATATCATCTGGCACATTTTTTAAAAATAATCCCTCATCTAAAGCAATAGTAGGCATGTTACTCAAATTATTATATGCAGTAGCTTTAATGATAGCATTTTCTACAGGATTTTTGCCAGTTTCATCAACATCAACATTGATATTTAAATCACTTAAAGATACTATATCAATGCCTTTTTCTTTTAATTTTGTTCCATAATATCTAATTTTTGCTTTATTTGTTGTTGCTAATAAATATTTCATCTTTTCACTTCCAATCATTACTATTATAACATTTTTTGTAACATTTTGAACAATTTGTGGTAAAATACTAGTAATGATTGATATTTATATATCATGTTGTTGATTTTGCGAAAAGTTGTAGATTACTACGTCACTCGCACCAGATAGATACCAAACTCGGACTTTTTAAATTATTTGATAAGTTCGAGTTTTAATATACTTCAATTTATGATAAAATAATTTTAGTGATTAAGGGGGTGAATATGAAAAAAGAGTTAATTAAAACAAAAATAAATGTTAATAACAATAAAATAGGTATTTTAAGAATTGGTGACACCGACTATATATCATTAACTGATTTAGCAAAGTATTCTAATCCTGAAAATCCTGCTAATGTTATTATACATTGGATGAGCAATAAAGGAACATTTGATTATATAGGATTATGGGAACAATTAAATAATGAAAATTTTAATTTCACGGAATTCCGTGAAATTAAAAATAATGAAGTTGGATATTCATCATTTACTTTAAGCCCCAAAAGATGGATTGATAGGACAAACGCCATAGGAATATATTCTAAAGGTGGAAAATATAGCATAGGAACATTTGCTCATCCTGATATAGCATTTGAATTTGCAAGTTGGTTAAGTCCTACTTTTAAATTATATCTGATTAAAGAATTTGAAAGGTTAAAAAAGAATGAAGCATATCAAGAAAAAATTGAATGGCATGCTAATAGAGTTTTAGCTAAAACAAATTGTTAACAGAAAAACAAAAACAATTTGTATATGCAGAAGAGGCTGATGTATTAAATGTTGCTTTGTTTGGAATGACAGCAAAGGAATGGAGAGAAATTAATCCAAAATTGGCTAAAGAAGGAAATATTAGAGATTACACAGATTTAGTGCATTTAGTCATATTAAACAATTTAGAAAACTCTAATGCAGAATTTATTAAATTAGGATTATCACAAAAAGAAAGATTAATAAGACTTAATGATTCTGCTAGAAATCAAATGAAAATCTTAAAAAATAATAATGGAATAAAAGAATTAGAAAATATTAATAAATATTTAATTGAAAGTAAATGAATATTTGTCAATTTAGAAAACACACTTGCATATTATCATAGACAATGTGAGTATTTATTAGTGGAGGTATACGAATGATAATTAGAAAAGCAGATTATGATGATGTAAAAATATTAAATAAATTTTTAACGCTTTTAATAAGAGATGAAAGACAATATGACTTAGGAATTGATGAAAACTTTATTGTCACTAATATGTATGAAAATTATATTGAAGATTCTAATAAATATCTTATTGTTGCCGAAGAAAATGATCAAATTGTAGGTTATTTATATGGAATTATTAAACCAACTGATGATACATATAAATACATAATTGCTAAATTAGATGCATTATACATTGATAATAATTATCGTAATAAGGGAATTGCTACATCTTTAATAGAACATTTTAAAAAGTGGGCTATATCCAAAAATGCCCATAAAATAGAAGTAAACGTATGGAGTAATAATGTTAAAGCTAAACACTTATATGAAAAAAGCAATTTCAAAACAACAAGTGAAACATTAACTATTAATTTATAAAGTTGTTATACTCCTTCCTTTAGGACACAATTTGGAAATCTATTCGAACTTTGATATAGAGAACTTGCAAAAAGTTCTTTTTTATGTTATTATGCATTTGTCAAGGGAACTTGCATAAAATAAAAAAGGAATACCTAATTATGACGAGTTAGGTACTATCCTAAAATTATTTCAGTTTAGTACCGACTTAAATAGTTGGTACTATTTTTATTAATATGATACAATTGTATATAAAAGACGGTGATTATATGAATTATATATATGAATCTGATCGCATTGGATTTATAAAATTAAATGATAAATATAAATCGGATTATATAAAAATGTATTTAGATGAAAAAATACAACAAAAAATGTTTATAGAAAAATATAGTGAAGATCAAATTACAAAATGGGTGGAAAATATATTAAAAGGGAATAATAATAATTATGTTATGGTTTCAAAAGATAATCATTCATTTTTGGGAAATATAGAACTAATTATTAAAGATAATGTAGCAACTATAATGTTAGCAATAGTTCCAAACATGCAAAATCAACATTATGGAACTGAGGCTATTAAAGCAACATTAAAGTTTCATGAAGAAAAATATAATATTAAAGAATATGGATTATATGTGTATAAAACTAATTTTAATGCAATTCATTGTTATGAAAAGTTGGGATTTAAGATTGATGGTGATGGATTTTCAAAGGAAAATGTTCACATGAAATTGAAATAGGTGTTAAATATAGAATTTGAAGATTCGATAACTATGAAAGGACGAACTAAATAATAGTTCTTTTTTTATATAAATTACCAATATAAAAAGCACATATTAAAATGTGCTAAAAGATGGAGAGGTAATCTCTTTATTTACAATAATTATTACCATAATTATTGTTATTGTTAGAACCAAAACCCCAGAATAATAAGAAAAGTATAACAACAACTATTATGATACCCCATATAAAACCATATCCATTGTTATTATCTTGATATCCATAAACAGGATAAGCATATCCATACATAAAATCATCTCTCCTTTCTATAATATTATATTAAACTATTGTTAATAATGACATAATAAATATCCATAAGTAATATATATAAGAGTTATTTTAGTTAAAAAGGGTCTTTTAGCTTACCTTTTTAAATTTATAATAATATTAAATTATATTTTGCTAATAATAATATTAGGTGATTATCATGATTGTTAGATTAGGTTATGTTGCCTTAAGTAAAACTTTAAATGTTACTTCGTCAGGTACAATAACATATACAAATTATAAAAAAATAGAAAACAAGGATGAAAAGATAGAATCAATTATAAAATCTAACTTGGAAAATTTGATAAAAATATTAAACTATAATATAAAAAATAATATTCATTTTTATAGATTAACATCTAAGTTAATTCCTCTTGCAACACATAGTGAAGTAAATTTTGAATATATAGAAAAATATAAATCGTATTACGATAAAATAGGAACTATGATAAAAAATAATAATATTAGAATTGATGTACACCCGGATCAGTTTTGCGTACTTAATAGTACCAATAAAGAAGTATTAGATAATACATTTAGAATACTTGAATATCATTATAATATCTTAACCGCTTTAAAAATAGAAAATCCAATTATAATATTACATGTTGGAAGTAGTGTTTTTGGCAAAGCTAAATCTATACAAAGGTTTAAAAATAATTTTTATAAATTACCAACATATATTCAAAAAACAATTGCTCTTGAAAATGACGATAAAGTATATAATGTTTCCGATGTTTTAAGATTGTGTAATGATTTAAGTATTCCTATGGTGCTTGATTATCATCATCATATATGTAATCCATCAAATAATGATATAAAATATTATTTAAAAGCTATTATAAACACTTGGATTAATAATATTCCAAAATTTCATTTTTCATCTCCCAAAAATAAAACAAAAAAAGATTTTAGGAGTCACCACGATTATATAAATTCTGATGATTTTGTAAATTTTATAGAAACTATAAATAAATATACAAAAAATGCTGATATAATGTTAGAGGCAAAGGCAAAGGATGATGCTCTATTTAGATTAGTTAGAGAATTAAAATATAAAACAAATTATACTTTTATAGATGAAAGTACTTTTTTAGTAAAATAAAAACACATATTATAAAAATATCCTAGTATATTTTGTTCTATGTTATAATAATAGTAGGTGGATAATTATGGAAAAAATAAATAAATATTTTATTATTTTTATATTATTGCTTTTTCCCATATTAAGTGTAAAAGCGGAACAAATACCTATAGTATCATCTAAAAATATAATAATGTATAATTTAAATGATAATAAGGTAATATATGAAAAATCAGCTGACGAAAAAGTTAACATTGCAAGTTTAACTAAAATAATGACTGCAATAGTGGCAATAGAAAATATAAGAGATTTTGATGAAAAAGTTTTAATAACAGGTAAAATGCTTGAAAATCTTTCTTATGATTTGTCGAAAGCAGGCTTTAAACAAGGTGAAATTGTAACATATAATGATTTATTATATGGTGTATTATTAAAGTCTGGAGCAGATGCTACTAATATTTTAGCTATTAGTATTAGCGGTTCTATAGAAGAATTTGTGAAACTTATGAATAATAAAGCAAAAGAATTAGAAATGAATAATAGTAGTTTTTCAAATACAATAGGAATAGAAGGAGATAATCATTATTCATCAGCAAGGGATATATCTAAACTTTTAAAATATGCGATCAAAAATAAAAAATTCATGGAAGTTTTTAAAACAAAAAATTACATAAGTACTAATAAAGAACATGAAATGAATGGACCTCTTAAGTATTTAACTTCAAAAGAAGAAATGAATATGAATTATATTAAGGGGGCAAAAACAGGATATACGAGTAAAGCAGGATTATGTTTAGCTAGTATAGCATCCTATAATAATGTTAATTATTTACTTGTTACAATAGGTGCAAATTATGAAAATAAAAAACAGCATATGGAGGATTCTAAAAACATATATGAATATTTTTTTAACAACTACGAATATAAAAAAATAATATCAAAAAATGATAAGATAGTAACCTTAGAAACTGTATATGGTAAGAAATATGAGATTAAATCGGAAGAAACTTATAAAAGTTATTTAAATAAATCAGTAGAAAAATCTGATTTAATATATGAATATAAAGGTAAAAAGAAGCTTGATAAAAATATAATAAAAAATGAAAAAGTAGGCACTTATTATATTAAATATGGTGATGATATTTTATATAAAAAAGATATTATTTCTCCTGAAGATGTTAAATTTGATTTAATATTTTTTATCAAGGAAAATATTATACTTGTTTCTTTATTTATATTGTTCACAATTTTAGAAATAATTTGTATATTTAGAATAGTAAAAAAATAATTACAAATAATAATATTAGGTGATTATATGTATTATTTGAATTATTTTTTTATTTTTTCAATATTTGGTCATTTACTTGAAACAACACTTTTTAATATATTTAATTGGAATTTACAAAGTGGGTTTTTGTATGGATATTGGACTCCTGTTTATGGAGTTGGCATAGTACTTATAATTTTTATATCGAATTATTTATTTAAAAAATTAAAATTGAACAAATTATTAGAAATTATAATATTTACTATAATAATAACATTTGTATTGACATTTATCGAATTTATAGGAGGTAACCTGCTTGAATTAATATTTAAAAAAGAATTTTGGAATTATTCCGATCACAAATATCATTTTGGAAAATATATAGCACTAGATATATCTTTAATCTGGGGAATATGTGCAATTATATTCTTATATTTAGTTAAACCTTGGATGGATAAAATAGTTAGAAAAATACCTAATTGGATAACTTATATATTTATAGTATTATTCATAATTGATTTATTTTTTACTCTTTTATTTAAAATTAAGATTTAATATAATAATTTTATATTTTTACCTTTTGTCTCAATAAGACCATCTTCTCTTAAATTTTTTATTTCCCTCATAAGGGCACTTCTATCAGTTCCAAAATAGTCTGCAAGTTCAGTATAATTTAAATCTAGCGTTATATTTTTAGATAATTTTTCTTTTTCTAAAATTGAGAAATATTCTAATAATTTTTCTCTAATAGTTTTTTTTGAAAGTATATCTAATCTATTATTCATTATAACAATTTTATTAGCAAGTAATTGAAGCATATTATCTATTAATGTATTATGATATGGGCACGACTTTTTACATCTATTTATAACATGATCATAATCAAAAGTTATTATAATACATTTACTAGTTGCTATTACTGATAATTCATCACTATATGATGAAAAAACTTCTCCAAATATAGAACCTTTATTAAGTTTTTCAATAACCGTTTTATTTCCGTTATAATCGTTTCTAATTAGGTTTGCAGTTCCTTCTATTATTATTCCTATTATATTTGTATTTGCTAAATTTGAAATTATAGTAGTGTCCTTTTTATAGTTAATAGTTTTAGCTTGAAAGCAGTTTAACATTTTTTTTACGTCATCATTTTGTATACCATAAAAAATACTAATTTCGTTCATTTATAAGGCCTCCCGATAGTCTCAAAAAATATAATTTAATTATATTTTATTTTTGTTGCAAATGCAACACCATATTGCAAAAAAATTTGATATAATCAAATTATAAAGAATAGGAGAAAGAAGTATGTTAGTAGTTAAGAGAGATGGTAAAACAGTAGATTATGATAGTAGTAAAATAAGGATTGCTATAGAAAAAGCAAATGAAGATGTTGATAAGAAACAACAAGCTTCAAGTAAGCAAATAGATAGCATTATAAAATATATTGAAGATCAAAAAAAGAAAAGAATGTTAGTTGAAGATATACAAGATGAAATTGAAATAAAATTAATGGAAAATAAAAGATATCATTTGGCTAAAGAGTATATTGTTTATAGATATAATAGAGCTTTAGTTAGAAAAGCAAATACAACAGATGAGTCTATACTTAGATTAATAAGAAATGAAAACAAAGAGTTAGCGGAAGAAAATTCTAATAAAAATACAATGCTTGCTTCAACACAAAGAGATTATATTGCTGGTGAAGTTTCAAGAGATTTAACAAATAGAATTCTTTTACCAGAAAAAATATCAAATGCTCATAAAGAAGGTATGATACACTTTCATGATGCAGATTATTTTATTCAACCAATATTCAATTGTTGTTTAATAAATATATCTGATATGCTTGATAATGGTACTGTTATGAATGGAAAAATGATAGAAAGTCCAAAATCATTTCAAGTTGCATGTACAGTAACTACACAAATAATCGCAGCAGTAGCCAGTAATCAATATGGTGGTCAATCTGTTGATATGAAACATTTAGGTAAATATTTAAGAAAAAGTTATGATAAATTTAAAAAGAAAATAACAGATAAGTATAAGGATAAATTAGATAAAAAAACTATAGAATGTTTGACAATGGATAGATTAAAAGATGAATTATCTGCAGGTATTCAAACTATACAATATCAAATAAATACATTAATGACTACAAATGGACAATCACCTTTTGTTACTTTATTCTTACATCTTGAGAAAGATGATCCTTATATAAAAGAAAATGCAATGATTATAGAAGAAATATTAAAACAAAGATATGAGGGAATAAAAAATGAAAAAGGAGTATATATTACACCTGCATTCCCAAAACTTGTATATGTATTAGATGAACACAATTGTTTAAAGGGCGGAGAATATGATTATTTAACTGAACTTGCATGTAAATGTTCATCAAAGAGAATGTATCCAGATTATATTTCAGCTAAGAAAATGAAAGAAATATACGAAAATAATGTATTTAGCCCAATGGGATGTAGAAGTTTCTTATCACCTTGGAAAGATGAAAAAGGAAATTATAAATGGGAAGGTAGATTTAATCAAGGAGTAGTTTCAATAAATTTACCACAAATAGGAATATTATCTCAAAATGATGAAAAGAAATTTTTCCAAATTTTAGATGAAAGATTAGAAATCTGTAAAGAAGCATTAATGTGTAGACATCATTCTCTTCTTGGTACTGTTTCAGATGTATCTCCAATACATTGGCAATATGGAGCAATAGCAAGACTTAAAAAAGGAGAAAAAATCGATAAATTATTAAAAGGGGGATATTCAACATTATCACTTGGTTATATAGGTGTATATGAAGCAACTAAACTAGTAAAAGGCGTTTCTCATACAGATCCAGTTGGTGAAAAATTTGCAGTTAAGCTTATGAAACATTTAAGAAGCGCTTGTGATACTTGGAAAAAAGAAACAGGTTTAGGTTTTGCACTATATGGAACGCCAGCAGAAAGTTTATGTTATAGATTTGCAAAAATAGATAAAGAAAAATACGGTGATATTAAAGACGTTACTGACAAAGGTTATTATACAAATTCATATCATGTTGATGTTAGAGAAAAGATTGATGCATTTAGTAAATTAAAATTTGAAAGTCAATTTCAACCTATATCATCTGGAGGATGTATATCATATGTTGAAATTCCAAATATTACTAAAAATTTAGATGCAATCAAAGAATTAGTTAAATTTATCTATGAAAATATTCAATATGCTGAATTTAATACAAAATCAGATTATTGTCATGAATGTGGATTTGATGGAGAAATAATTATAAATGATCAAAATGAATGGGAATGTCCTAATTGTGGTAATAAGGATCATTCTAAAATGAATGTAACAAGAAGAACTTGTGGATATTTAGGTGAAAATTTCTGGAATACTGGAAAGACAAAGGAAATAAAAGCTAGAGTTACTCATTTATAATGGAGATTTATTATGTATTATGCTGATATAAAAAAATATGATGTGGCTAATGGACCAGGAATTAGAATTTCCTTGTTTGTTAGCGGATGTACACATCATTGCAAAGGGTGTTTTAATGAAGCTGCATGGGATTTTACATATGGCAACAAATTTACTAAGAAAGAAGAACAAGAGATAATAGATTATTTAAAAAATGATTTTGTTTCTGGTATAACTGTATTGGGAGGAGAACCTTTTGAATATGTTAATCAAAAAGGAATATTACCATTACTAAAAAGAATTAAGAATGAGTATCCAAACAAATCAATATGGGTATTTTCCGGATATTTATTTGATAAAGATATAAATGAAAGAATGACAAAAGAGCAATCTGTTACAGGTGAACTTTTAAACTATATAGATGTTATAGTAGATGGTAAATTTGAAATAGAAAATAAAAATTTAGGATTAAAATTTAGAGGTTCTAGTAACCAAAGAATTATTAATGTAAAAAAGAGTTTAAATCAAAAAAAAGTTGTTTTAATGGAAGAATTTATGAATTAATAAATTCTTTTTTAAATTTATCCTTGAAAAAATAAATAATTAATGATAGAATGTATTTATAATATATAATAGGATAAAAAGAGGGATTGTTATGAATGAAACTTTAGAAAATATAATGGTATTTATTAATGAAAATACTAATATATTAATAGGAATATGTTTATTTTTAATATTTGTTTTGATTGGTTATTTAATAGACAATAGCATAAAAACTAGAAAATATAAAAAAGAGGCTAAAAATAATACTATTTCTTCTGATCAAGTTAATGTTAAAGAAGAAAACACAATAACACCAGATATTAAAACTAATAATAATGATAAATCTATTGATATTATATCAACAGAGAATAGTAAGAAGATAGATTACAGCATTGATCTTGATAAGGCAGTAAACGATGAATTAAATAGAATTAATTCTATTTCTAATAATGAAAATACTAATACATTGGAAGATTTGACTGTGGATAACATATTAACAGATTCTAGTTTAGATAATAATGAAAAAATAGAGGGAAATATTCAAGTTGAAACTATCCCTTTAGATGATATTTCTACTGAAACAGATGAAATTCAGCCTAAAGATAATAATGTTATAACACCAGATATTTTGAATGATATTAATAATTATAAAGTTTCCGATTCATTAAATGATGATAAAGTTCAAAATAATTCATTGGATAATGTGGATGTTGCTTATAAAAATGATAAAAAATTATCTGAAATTTTATTTGATAATAGTAAAAGTCAAGGTTTAGATAATTCATCTCCAAGTAATATATTTGATAATGATGATAAAAAAAATCCAATTGATATTTCTAAGGAGCCAACTTCAGTTGAAATAGAAGAAAAAAATACTGAATTAGATAAAATTATGAAAAAGTTAGAAAATGTTAATAATCTTAATCCAATTGATGATGATTATACAAATATATTTTAACAATATAAAGCTTTAAAAATGTTATAATTTTTAAAAGTCTTTTTTTTTCTAAACGTAAACTATATTAATATTTTTGAAAATATGTTATAATTTTATAGTATTGAGGATGTGATTCATGAAAAGAGTAATAATTTTTAAATTTTTATTCGTATTTTGCTTATTATTATTTACATCTGGCTGTTCAATTGATTATAATTTAACGATAAATGAAGATTCTTCTATAAATGAGAATATTATTGCTAGTGAACAAACTGATAGAATGGAAGCTAGAACTAAGTTAAAAGGAGAGCAGGCAATTAATTATTTATATAATATGTTTGTTCCTAACGATGAATATTCATTAGATTATAAAGAAGAAAATAATACTACAGAAGCTACAGTTAGTTATGTATATGAAAATATTGATGAATACATATCAAAGTTTTCAAGTGATGTTTTTGATAAAATAAACATTGCTAAAGATAATGATAAGATAACTATATACGCTAATCAGAAGCAAAAGCTTGGTGGTTATGGCTCATCATCTTTAATATATGATGAAATAAATGTAAATATAAAAATTCCTTTTGATGTTATAAACAGTAATGCTGATAATGTGAAAGGAAATGTCTATACTTGGAATATAAATAAAGATAGTGAAGTAAAAACTATTGAAATTACATATAAAGATAAAAGTATAAAGAATAAAGCTACGGTTTCAATCAATGATAAAAAATATAATTTTAGTTATGAATATTTAATATTGGGTGTAGGTGTAGTTTTAATATTATCAATTGTAATATTTGTTATGATTAATAATAAAAAGAATAATGTTGTTTAGGAGGAAATATGAATTTAGAAGGTATTTTAACTATTGTAAAAAAGGTAATTGATATATGTTTAGTTTGGATAATATTGTATTATATTTTGAAAAATATTAGAAAAAATGTAAAATTTTCTATGCTATTTAAGGGTATTTTGGCTATAGTTTTAATAAAAATATTAAGTGATTATTTTGGACTTGTAACAATAGGCTTGTTATTTGAATATATTATAGCTTGGGGACCTATTGCGATAATAATAATATTCCAACCAGAAATAAGAACTGTATTAGAACAACTTGGTAGAACTCAATTGCTTGGTAGACATAAGGTTTTGTCAGTTACAGAAAGAGAAAAATTAGTTTCTGAAATTGGAATTGCAGTTGATTATTTAAGAAAGAATAGAATAGGTGCATTAATTGTAATTGAAAGAGATACTAGTTTATCTGAATATATTGAAAGATCAAAAAAAATATATGCTGAAATTTCTAATGAGCTATTAGATGCAATATTTTTCCCAGATAATCCACTTCATGATGGTGGTGTAATAATACAGGGTGATAAAATTACTTGTGCTGGGGCTGTTTTTCCAACAACAGTTGATATGAAGTTTAGCAAAAGACTTGGAACAAGACATAGAGCAGCTATTGGAATTTCGGAAGAATCTGATTGTTTAGCTATAGTTGTTTCAGAGGAAACAGGCAGGGTATCGTTAGCTATTGGTGGAAAGTTAAATTATAATTTATCTATAGATGAATTAAAAATAATGATACTTGATGAATTAATGCCAAAATCAGAAACTTTTGTTACTGAAAGTTATGAGGAGGATGATATTGATGAAATTGATTAAAAGATTTTTTAAAGGAATATATAAATTTATAGATAAACATATAATTCTTCCAATAACTAAATTTTTTGTGTTTATTGGTGAAAAAATAAAGGCAAAACAAAAACCTTTCGATATTTTGTTAACAAAAAAAAGTAGTATGATAATAATATCATTATTATTAGCACTTGTAATATTTTTTATAATAGATACAAAAAATACTACACTTTTAGAAACAAATGCTGAGGTTATATATAATAGACCAGTTAAAGCAACATATAATGATGAAGAATATGTAATAGATGGATTACCAGAAACTGTTGATATTACTTTAATTGGAACAAAAGCAAATTTATATTTAGCAAAACAGTTACCAGCACAGGATGTAATAGTTGATTTGAGTGATTTGAAACCAGGAGTACATAAAGTTAATTTAAAATATAAACAAGCAATAACATCTGTTGAATATAAGTTAGACCCATCTGTAGCTACTGTTGTAATAAATTCTAAAAAATCAGAAACAAGAAATATTGAATATGATGTAGTTAATTTGGATAAATTAGATACAAAGCTTGCTATAAGTGATGTAAAATTAGATACAAACGAAGTAATAATAAAAGGTGCAGAAGATGATCTAAAGAAAGTTTCAAAGATTAAGGCTTTAGTCAATGTTAGTGATATGATAGAACCTAAATCTGGTACTAATGAATTAAAGGATGTACCATTAGTTGCATATGATGAAGATGGAAAAGTAATGAATGTTGAGATGGTACCTAATAAGGTAAACTCATCAATAGAAATTGAATCTCCAAGCAAGGAAGTACCAATAAAAGTTATTACTACAGGTGATGTAGTATTTGGTAAGGCAATTAAGAAGATAACTACAAGTGTTGACAGGGTAACTATTTATGGCAATTCAGATATATTAGAAAAAACTAATAGCATTGAAGTTAGCGTTGATGTTAGTGATTTAAAATCAAATAAACAATATACAAAAACAATTAAAAAACCTTCTGGAATAAGAGAAATATCAACAAAGACAATAAATATAGGTATAGAACTTGATGATGAAGTTACAACTGAATTATCAGGAGTAAGACTTGGATATATAAATCTTGGTGAGAATTATACTGTTCAAGCTACATCTGCAAGCAATACAGAGGTATCTGTAATATTAAAAGGTGTAGAATCTGTAATTAAGAATATTAATCCTACTGATGTAGAAGCATATGTTGATTTGAAAAATTTAATGCCTGGAGAACATGATGTAGAAATAAAAGTAAAAGGTGTAGATTCAACAGTTAAATATTCTTCAAAAGTAAAGAAGATAACTATAAAAATCGCAGAAAAATAGCGATTTTTATTAGTTTTTAAGTACATAATATAAAGATAGTTTATATAAAAATAACTTTTTCACGTTTATAACAAAAATTTATTGAATTATTTAAAAAAACTCTTTTTTGCTTTTTGGTTTTCATACTTATTGACATTGTGAATAAAATTTAGTAAAATTACAACTGGTACATTTAAAAGAAACCCACATATAAGTTAACCTTGGGAAAGTTGATTTATAGAAAGAAAGGGAAATAAAATGAAAACATTTATGGCTAAATCAGCAGAAATTAAACGTAATTGGTATGTTATAGATGCTGCTGATAAAACTTTAGGTCGTGTAGCGACTAAAGCAGCTAGTGTATTACGTGGAAAACATAAGGCAATATATACACCTAATGTTGATTGTGGAGATTATGTAATTATAGTTAATGCTGATAAGGTAAAACTTACTGGTAACAAACTAGAACAAAAAATGTATTATAATCATAGTGGTTATACTGGCGGTTTAAGAGAAAGAACTGCAAAAATAATGCTTGAAAAATATCCAGAAGAAATGATGGAAAGAGCTATTAAAGGAATGCTTCCTCATAATAGACTTGGTCGTAAGATGGGCAAAAAGTTATTTGTTTATAGAGGATCTGAACATAAACATTCTGCTCAACAACCAAAAGAAATGAAAGTAGACTAGGGAGGATTAATTATGGCAAATAAAATTTATTATGGAACTGGTCGTCGTAAAACTTCAGTTGCAAGAGTAAGAATGACATCAGGTAAAGGAAAAATAACTGTAAATGGAAAAGATGTTAATGAATATTTACCATTTGCTACGTTAATAATGGATTTAAAACAACCACTTGAAGCTACTAAAATGCTTGATAAATTTGATATTGTAGTAGATGTAAAAGGTGGAGGCTTTTCTGGTCAAACAGGAGCAATTCGTTTAGGTATAACAAAAGCATTATTAGAATATGATAAAAATACTGATCCTAATTCAGATTCTTCATTTAGAAAAATACTAAAGGCAAAAGGATTTATTACAAGAGATTCTAGAATAAAAGAACGTAAGAAACCTGGTCTTAAAAAAGCACGTAAAGCACCACAATTTTCAAAACGTTAAAAAGAATATCCATTCATTTGGATATTCTTTTTATATTTTAGATTAATATCTAAATAAATTATTTTTATTAATATAACCAATAACAACTCCATTAGAAACATAATATAGTTTATTATTAAAATTTATATTATGCTCGATTAAAAATTTTCTTGAACTATTTATTATCTCTCTTTGTTTTTGTTCTTTGGTACTTATATCATTTGCAAATTCATAATTATTGTCTAAATATAAGTATATATAATCATTATTAATAATTTTAAAACCGTTAAACATATCATCACCATTAATATAATGGCTTATATTTGAATTAATATTCAAAATATTTATTTTTATTTTTATCGTTACATGGTTTTCCACTTGAATAAGATAAATCAAGAAAATAATTATCTAAATAAGCTATATTTCTGTTTTCATATAATACACAATTAACCGCATCAATTATTTTAAGTGCCTCCATTTTAGATTTATCATATAAATCTAAAACAGAGTAATTGTAAGTTTCATGCTTATCTCTTGGATGATTCCATGTCTTATGATCTAAGTTAAGATAATAATTATTGTTATCTAACTTATATGCATATGATACTGGATATAATTTAATTATTTTATTTGTAGTAATTTTATCAATAAATTTATATATATTTTTCTTTATTCCAATTGGATCATATCTACATATTCTATACAATATTTTCATATCTAAAATACTTTTTTTATAATATTTTGAAATATTTTTAATGTTATATGTTTTATAAAAAGTATAATTAATTAAATTAGATAAATTTTTACTAATTTTGTTATTATTAAAGCAAAATTTATAACATTTAAAATCTTTTGGATCAATATTTTCTCTTTGTTTTATCATATATGCATCTATGTAGCTTTCCAAATCACTATGTTTTGAATTATATTTATATGTGCTTTTTTTATTTTTTTTAAATATTCCTGCTTTATATGTTATATATGGATGAATATTTAAATCTAGAATGTAATGACAAATATATCCATATAAAAATGATAATACTTCTGGATTATATTGTAATTTATTATCTATAATGTATTGAATCATATTTTTAAAAAATGCTTTTGTCTTTTCTTTATGAAATACTTTTCCATATTTTCTAATTTTCTTACTTTTTATAAAATTAATCATATAGCAAAAATAAAAAATATCATGTCCTTGTCCATATGTTTTTAGATTTTCTTTATAATCTTTTAGTATATTTTTTGTGTGTTTATCAAGATTATTATAAATATCAATTGTAAAATAAGCATGAGTTATAGTTCCAGCCATATATCCTCCTAATTTCAAATTTAATATAACATATATAATACTAAAAGTAAAATCTTCATATTTATTTTGTTTTTTTTCAATTAATCATTTAAAAAATTATTAAATTTTGATAAAATGTTATATAGTGAGTATAAATTACAAGGATGTGTTTTAAATGGGTAAGATTATTTCAATGGTTAATCAAAAGGGTGGTGTAGGTAAAACAACAACAAGTATTAATTTAGCTTCATCTTTAGGATTGCTTGAAAAGAAGGTTTTACTAGTTGATTTAGATCCACAAGGTAATACTACAACTGGTATTGGAATAGAAAAAGGAGATTTAAGTAGTAGTATTTATGATGCCTTAATAGAAAATGTATCACCTGAGGAAGCAATAAAAAAAACTAGGTTTAAGAATTTAGATGTTATCCCTGCCAATATAAATTTAGCGGGAATTGATATAGAGTTTTTAGATAAATCAAAAGATAATCCTAATTTTTCAAAAGGATCCCAATTAAAAAGAGTTTTGTTTAAAATTAGAGATAATTATGACTTTATTTTAATTGATTGTCCGCCATCATTAGGAATATTGACAACAAATGCGTTAACTGCGAGCGATTCAGTATTAATACCAGTACAATGTGAATATTTTGCGTTAGAGGGAATAATGCAACTATTAAATACTATAACACTTGCTAGAAAAAAACTTAATCCAAAGTTAGAAATAGAAGGAGTAGTTCTGACAATGCTTGACTCTAGAACAAATTTAGGATTAGAAGTAGTAGAAAATGTAAGAGGATTTTTTAGAGAAAGAGTTTATGATACCATTATTCCAAGACTTATAAGATTAACAGAGGCACCATCTCATGGTAAGCCAATAGCAAATTATGATCCAACAAGCAGAGGAACTGAAGCTTATATGAATTTAGCAAAGGAGGTAATTGAAAGAAATGCAAGAGAAGAGAAGAGCTCTAGGTAAAGGGTTAGAGCAATTGTTTGATGAAGAAAATTTAGATTTTAATTCTATTGAGGAGTCAATAATACAAGAAGCTAAAACAAATGATTCGATAGTAAACTTAAAATTAGAAGAATTAAGACCAAATCCATATCAACCAAGAAAAGTATTTGATGAAAATGCACTAAATGAACTTTCAAATTCTATAAAAGAACATGGAGTATTCCAACCAATCATTGTTAAAAAGAGTATAAAAGGATATGAAATAGTTGCAGGTGAAAGAAGATTTAGAGCATCAAAAATGGCAGGTCTTGAAACAATTCCTGCGATTGTAAAGGATTTTTCTGATAATGATATGATGCAAATAGCTTTACTTGAAAATCTTCAAAGAGAGAATTTGTCTGCTATTGAAGAAGCGAGAGCATATAGAGATATCATAAATTCAATGGGTATTACTCAAGAAGCTTTAGCAAAAATAATAGGTAAAAGTAGGAGCCATGTTACTAACATGTTAGGTTTATTAAAATTGCCTAGCTCAGTACAAGATATGGTTTTATATAATAAAATATCTATGGCACATGCAAGAGTTTTAAGCAAATTAAGTGATAAAAAACAAATAGAAGAATTATCTGAAAAAATTTTAGAAGAAAACATAAGTGTTCATGAGCTTGAGGATATTGTATCTAGTGGATATAAAAAAACAAATAGTGTATCAAAAAAACATACAAATAATAATGAGTATAAATATATAGAGGATTATTTAAAAGAAAAATTTGGAACAGGAGTAAAAGTTAGTAATAATAAAGTTACTATTAAGTTTGCAAATGTACAAGATCTTAATAGAATACTTGAAATTATGGATATTGTAATAGATTAGGAGTGTTTATATGAATATATTGGGTTTACAAATATCAGAAAAAATATATTTACCTATAATAGTTATAATAGTAGTTTTAATATTTAACATATTTCTTAATAGTATAGTTACAAAAAAAATAAAAATTAATCAAAAGTTATCGAAGCATGAACAAAGAAGTAGAAAAACAGTTATTTTACTTGTTAAAAATAGTATAAAAGTAGTTACTATTATCATATCAGTTTTGATTATATTACAAATATTTGGTGTAAATACAACAGCATTAGTTGCAGGAGTTGGAGCAGCAAGTTTAGTAATAGGTTTAGCATTTCAAGATTTATTAAAAGACTTTCTAGTAGGAGCTGCTATAATACTTGAAAGTCAATTTGCCATTGGAGAAATTGTTGAAATTAATGGTTTTAAAGGTGAGGTAATAGGATTAAGTTTAAAATCAACAAGAATAAAATCATCTAATGGTGAAGTATGTATAATATCAAATAGAACAATAAGTAAAGTTACTAATTATAGTTTATCTGATTCTTTAGTTGCTGTTAACATAGGTGTATCATATGATACTGATTTAAAAAAGGTAGAAAGTGTTTTAAGTGAATTATGTATTAAATTAAATGATGAAATAAAAGAAATAAAAAGTGATGTTATTTTAGATGGAATTGATTCACTTGGGGATTCAGCTGTTATCTTTAGACTTTCATGTAATTGTAGTGCAAAAAATGTTGCAGTAGTTAAAAGACGAATTCTTAAAGAAATTAAAGTTGCTTTAGATAAGAATAAAATAAATATTCCTTTTCCTCAAATAGAGGTTAGATATGAAAAATAATTATGAAATAGGATCTAGGGTAATTATGAAGAAAGGACATCCATGCGGATTTAATGAATGGGAGATAATTAGAACGGGCGTTGATATAAAAATAAAATGTATTAACTGTGGAAGAGTTATAATGATGCCTAGAGTTGAATTTAATAAAAAAATAAAGAAAGTAATGGAGGAAAAATAATGGATATTGAAAATAGAAAAAAAGGATTACATCCAACATGGTTTTTTTTGATATTAATATTGCTTACAATAGTTTTAAGTGCAATATTATCGTTATTTAATTTTCAAGGAACTGCCATTGAAATATCATCATCATTAAAATCATCAACATCTGTTGTGACTGTTGAATCGTTATTAAGTGCAGAAGGTTTTAAATTTATTTTTGGAGAAAGTATTAATAATTTTTTAAAGTTTATGCCACTTGGGACACTTATTATTGGATTAATAGGAATAGGTATTGCGCTTAAAACTGGCTTTTTAAAATCTTTATTTTCAAAAGTTTCTAAAATATTACCAAGAAGAACAATGTTTTTTGTGTTTTCGTTGTTATGTATAGTAATGGGATTTAGTTCTGACTTATCATTTGTTATTATGATACCAGTAGCTGCCATTTTATTTACTGAATATAAGAGAAGTCAAATGCTTGGTATGACTATGGCATTTGTTAGTACTGCAGCGGGAGCAAATATAAATTTATTTATAACATCTTTAGACTATAGTCTTATAGAACTTGCAAAGTCATCTGTAAATATAATAGATTCTGATTATAAATATGGATATAGTGGTAATTTATTTTTTATAGTTGTATCTACTTTACTATTAGCACTTTTGATATCTACAGTAACTGAAATAATGGCAAGGACTAAACCTGTAAGAATAGGTGAAGAGGAAATTAAAATAAATAGTAAATTAGACAAAAAAGGATTAAAAAATAGTTTAATAGCATTATTTATTATGATTATAATATTCACATATTCTATAATTCCAGGTCTTCCTTTATCAGGAGCTTTATTAGATTCAAGTCAACAATTTTATGTTAATCAATTGTTTAGTGTTAATGCACCATTTGTTAATGGAATTTTGTATATAGTTTCATTAGGGTTTATAGTATGTGGATTAATATATGGCTTTACAACAAAACAATTTAAATCAGATAATGATATTATTAAAGCATTTAGTAATAGCTTAAATGGAATTGGAGAAATGTTATTATTAATATTTGTTTCATCACAGTTTATTGCTTTATTTAAATATACTAATATAGGTAATGTCATTACAGTTAATATATTCAATTTTCTAAAATATAATGAATTTTCTTTTATAGTATTAATAATATTGTCATTTGTAGGAGTAGCTTTATCTAATTTATTTTTAACATCTATTTCAACAAAATGGACTTTATTTGTTCCAAGCTTAATACCGGTATTTATGAAATCAAATATAACACCAGAATTTACTGGAGCAATATTTAGACTTGCTTCATCAACAACGAATATGATAACACCATTACTTCCATATTTTTGTATATTTTTAGGATTTGTTGGACTTTATAGTAGAAATGATTTTAGTATAAAGAAATGTTATAAATTGATAATACCATATTTCATTGCAATCACAATTTTATGGTTATTTATTATAATAAGTTGGTATGTATTAAGAGCTCCAATAGGACCTAATGTTTATCCAACAATATAGAAGCTTTATTGCTTCTTTTTTTATTAATTTTTATATAACAAAAATTAATAATATGATATACTTATATATGAAAAGAGGTATTATTATGAGTTTAACTGCAGGAATTGTTGGACTTCCAAATGTAGGTAAATCAACATTATTTAATGCAATAACAAAGAAAAATATTTTAGCAGCTAATTATCCTTTTGCTACTATTGATCCAAACGTCGGTGTAGTTACAGTTCCAGATAAAAGACTTGAAGTTTTAGAAAATATGGTATTACCAGAAAAAGTTGTACCAACTTGCTTTGAATTTACTGATATTGCTGGACTTGTAAAAGGAGCATCAAAAGGAGAGGGACTAGGTAATAAATTTTTATCTCACATAAGAGAAGTTGATGCCATATGTGAAGTTGTCAGATGCTTTGATGATGCTAATATAACTCATGTTGAGGGTAGTACAGATCCAATTAGAGATATAGAAATTATAAATCTTGAATTAATATTTTCTGATATGGAAGTTATTGAAAATAGAATAGGTAAAATAGAAAAAAAGGCAATCTCTACAAAAGATAAAGAAGCATTATTTGAAGTAAATTTATTAAAGAGAATTAAATCTGCACTTGAGGAAAATATTCCTGCAAGAAGATTAGAATATTCTGAAGATGAGGAAAAAATATTAAAGGCTTTTAATTTATTAACTAAAAAACCAATAATATATATGGCAAATGTTTCAGAAAATGATATTGTAAATGGAAATAATTATGTCAAATTAGTAGAAGATTATGCAACAAAAGAAAATGCAAAAGTTGTTATGTTATGTGCTAAAACTGAAAGTGAATTAAGTGAACTTGAAGAGGAAGATAAAAAAATGTTTTTAGAGGATCTTGGAATCAAAGAAAGTGGTTTAGATAAATTAATAAAGGCTACATATTCTCTTCTAGGCCTTGCTACATATTTTACTGCTGGACCTAAAGAAGTTAAAGCATGGACATTTAAAAAAGGAATGAAAGCACCAGAATGCGCAGGTATAATCCATAGTGATTTTGAAAAAGGTTTTATTAAAGCTGAAGTAATTTCATTTAATGATTACAAAGAACTAGGTGGAGAAAAAGGTGCAAGAGAAGCTGGTAAAATGAGACTTGAAGGCAAGGAATATATAATGCAGGATGGAGATATATGTTTATTTAGGTTTAATGTATAAAAAAGGTATTTAAGAACATTCTTAAATACCTCTTTCTTTCTTTATAAAAAATAATATTCCACCTGATACTGTTACGAATACAAAAATACTAAAATATATATAAGTATCACTTTTTTTAATTTCATTATCAACACTTTCTTCATTATAATCTGAAATACTAATTTCCGTGGATTCTTCAATGTTATTAAGTTTATTTTGGTCTGTAGTTATTGCTATTACTATACTTGCTAGAAGAGGAACAAATAAAAGAATTATTAGATATTCAATCACCTTTTTTTTCATAGCATCACCCACAATCATTAAAAGTATAACATTATTAACATTAAAAATCAACAATATTTGTTTACAATAATTAAACTATTTGTTATAATACAAACTGAGTATTAATTTACTCTCTGCCTATTTATTAGGCCATTAGACCAGAGGGAGGCGAAAAAATGAAATATGAAATTTTATTCATTGTAAGACCTGATTTAGAAGAAGCATCTATTAAGGAGATATCTAAGAAATTTGAAGATATATTAACAAAACATGGTGCTAAAATATTGAGTTCTAAAGATATGGGACAAAAGGAATTAGCTTATGAAATAAAAAATCATAAAAGTGGATATTATTTTTTAATTAATGTTGAATCTGATATTGATGCAATAAATGAATTTGATAGATTAGCATTAATTAGTGAAGAAGTAATACGTCATTTAATTGTAAAATTAGATAAATAATCAGGAAGTAGGTGCTGTATGAATAAAGTAGTACTAATTGGAAGAATAACAAGAGATCCAGAATTAAGATATACTGCTAGTAATGTGCCAAATGTTAGATTTACATTAGCAGTTAATAGACCATTTGAAAATCAAAATGGAGAGAGAGAAGCAGATTTTATTAATGTTGTTGTTTGGAGAAAACAAGCTGAAAATGTTAAAAAGTATGTTTCAAAAGGAAGCTTAATAGCAGTTGAAGGTAGAATTCAAACTGGTAGTTATGAAAAAGATGGACAAAGGATATATACAACTGATGTAGTTGCTGATAATGTTCAATTTTTAGAATCAAAATTACAATCTCAAAATAAAACAACTGATGATGTAACTCCAGCAGATTTTGCATTTACTAATGATAGTGATAAAACAACTGATATGAGTGAAGAAGTATTTGCTGATTTTGGTGATTCAATCGAAATTAGTGATGACGATATAGCATTTTAATTAAATTTATAGATAGGAGGGTGAATCTTGGCTGAATTTAGAAGAAAGAGAAAAAAAGTATGTCAATTATGTGCAGGAAAAGAATTAGATTATAAGAATGCAGAAGATTTACGTAGATTTATTAATGAAAAAGGTAAAATATTACCAAGAAGAGTTACAGGAACTTGTGCAAAGCATCAAAGATTTGTAGCACAACAAATAAAAAGAGCACGTATGATGGCTATATTACCATTTGTAAAATAATCAACTTTTTAGTTGATTTTTTTTGAGTTTGAAAATTTAGTATATGCCTATTTAAAATATAATAATATTAAAAACAAATAGAGTGTTTTTCTTTTACTTAAATACTGACACAAAGTTAAAAATGTTGTATAATAAATATGCATAATTATTTTTAGAAAGAAGGTCATTTTATGAAAGTTATATTTTTAAAAGATGTAAAAGGACAGGGAAAAAAAGATGAAATAAAAGAGGTTAAAGATGGTTATGCACAAAATTATTTAATAAAAAATGGCTATGCAATTAAATATACAAATAGAGGTAATGAAATACTTACTAATCAAATAAATGATAGAAATAAAAAAGAAGAATTAAAAATAAAAGAATGCAACAACATTAAGGAAAAATTAGAAAAAAGTAATATAACTTTTAAGGTAAAATCTGGTATAGGTGGTAAAGCTTTTGGAGTTATATCTACAAAACAAATTTCTGAAGAATTAAACAAAAGAGGTTATAAAATCGATAAGAAAAAAATAAGTTGTGATGTTAGTCTTAGTTCACTTGGTTCATATGAAGTTAAAATAGAATTACATCCAAAAGTTGTAGCAAAAATTAAAGTAAACTTAATAAAGGAGTAGTATAATGAATAAAAGAAATATGCCATATAGTTTAGAGGCAGAGCAATCTGTTCTTGGGTCTTCATTTCTTTCTAAATATGCACTTAAAAAAATTTGTGATGAATTATCTAGGGATGATTTTTATTTAGAATCTCATATGAAGATATTTGATGTATTAGAAGAATTAAATGATGAGGGAGTTCCAATAGATATTACTATAGTGACAGATAGATTAGAGAAAAATAAAGTTCTATCAAGCGTAGGTAATATTGAATATTTAGTTGAGATAATAAATTCAGTTCCAAGCGCACATAATGTTGATTATTATATAAGTATTGTGCGTGAAAAAGCATTACTTAGAAGATTAATTAATGTAGCAAATGATATAGCTAATATATCATATAATGAAGATGGAAATATAAATGATATTTTAGATAGTGCTGAAATGAAAATACTTGACGTTATTAAAAAAAGAAAGTCATCAGAATTTCATAAAATACAAGAAGTAGTAACAAAAGCTCAATCTGATCTTGAAAAATTATCTGAAACAAGGAATGAAATAACAGGTCTTCCAACGGGCTTTTGTGAACTTGATAGACTAACTTCTGGTCTTCATGAAAACGAGCTTATTATATTAGCTGCAAGACCTGCAATGGGTAAAACAGCATTAGCACTTAATATTGCAACAAATATAGCTAAAACTACAAAAAAAGCAGTTGCATTATTTAACTTAGAAATGAGTGCAGAACAATTAGTTATGCGTATGTTTTCATCACTATCACAAATAGAAGGTACAAAATTTAGAACTGGTAGGTTGGATAATGATGATTGGAAAAAATTAAGTGAAGGTGTTAGTCAATTATCTGATACTAATATTTTTATAGATGATACACCAGGTATTACTATTGGGGACATAAGAAGTAAATGCAGAAGGCTTTCGGCATCAAAAAATGAACTTGGTATTGTTATAATTGACTATTTGCAACTTATTTCAGGATCAAATAAATCAGTAGGTAATAGGCAACAAGAAGTTTCAGAAATATCAAGGGGTTTAAAAATGATGGCAATGGAATTAGGGGTTCCAGTTATAGCACTTGCACAACTTTCCCGTGCGGTTGAGGGAAGAGATGATAAAAGACCGTTAATGAGTGATTTAAGGGAATCTGGTTCTATAGAACAAGATGCTGATATGGTAGCATTTCTATATAGAGATGATTACTATAATAAGGAAGCAAAAATGGATGGAAATATAAGTATAAGTGAGTTTATAATTGCTAAAAATAGAACTGGTCCAACAGCAACTATAGAGCTTTTGTTTAAGAAAAATACAAGTACATTTTCAAATTATTTAAAAGAAGAATAAATTTAAGTAGGAGGTAATATATGAATAAGTTAAAATCTTATATTCCTGTTGTGATATCTTTAATAATTTCGTTTTTAATAATTGGTGTTGGATATAATTCAAATAATGATGATGCTGTTAAAGAGGTATATAAAGTATATCTTGATGGTAAATTATTAGGAGCAATAAAATCCAAAGAGGATTTAGAAAATCATATTAATAGGGAACAAAAGGATTTAAAGGAAGAATATGGTGTAAAAAAAATATACGTTCCAAATGGAATAGATATAGAAAAATGTCTTACACACAAAGGAACTATATTAACAGAAGATCAGATTTATAATAAAATAAAAAAGAAGAAAAGCTTTACTATAAAGGGGTATGTAGTTAGTATTGTTGATTCAGAAGGTAAAGAGATAAAAATTAATATATTAAAGAAAGATTTATTTGATAAGGCTGTTAAAAAAGTATTAAATGCTTTTGTTGATTCAAAACAAGTAAATGATTACAAAAATGATACACAAGCGAAAATTGAAACAACAGGGAGTCTTATAGAAAATATTTATATAGATCAAACAGTAACAATAAAAGAATCATATATTTCAACAGATGAACTTATTTTTCAAGATGAAACAACTTTAACTAAGTATTTATTATTTGGATCGTTGGATAAAGATCAGGAATATGTAGTAAAACCTGGTGATACAATTGAAACAGTTGCTTTTAACAATAGCCTTGGTGTTGAAGAATTTTTAATAGTTAATCCAGAATTTACAAGTAGTAATAATCTTCTTAGTGTAGGACAAACTGTAAGTGTTGCGTTAATTGATCCAATTTTAAATATTGTTGTTGAAAAACATATTGTTGAAGATATGGATAAACAATTTGAAACAATAGAAAAGGAAGATTCAAGTTTATATGTTGGTACAACTAAAACAGAAACAGAAGGAGTTAATGGTGTTCAAAGGGTTACTCAAAAAGTTAAATATGTTAATGGTGAAGCACAACCAGCAATTATAACTAATGTAGAAGTAATAAAAGAACCTATAAATAAAGTTGTTCTTAAAGGAACAAAATCTTATATAGGAGGAGCATATATAGGTGGAGGAGTACCAGCAACAACATCTGGAATGTGGGGATGGCCAACAATTTCACCATATATAATAACTAGTGAGTTTAAATATCGTTGGGGTAAACTTCATGCTGGTATAGATATATCAGGTTGTGGATATGGATCACCTGTTTATGCAGTAAGAGATGGAGTAGTAGTAAGAACTGGAAATAATCCAGGAGCAGATGGTATATATGCAATTATAGATCATGGTGATGGATATTATTCAATATATATGCATATGGCGTCTGTAATCGCAAGATCTGGTCAAACTGTAAAAAGAGGTCAAGTTATAGGTACAATGGGAAATTCAGGTAGATCAACAGGAACACATTTGCATCTTGGAATATATGTAGGAGGAGAACCATATAGAGGCGGATCACCAATTAATCCACTTAGTGTGTATAGATAATGAAAGTTTGTGTATTATCAAGTGGTAGTAAGGGAAACTCAACACTAATTACCACTAATAAAATAAAAATACTTATTGATTTAGGCACAACATGTGCATATATAGAAAAAACACTTCAAAAAATAAACATAGATGCAAATGAAATATCTGGAATATTAGTAACACATATCCACATGGATCATATCAAAGGTTTAAAAGTATTTATAAAAAAATATGATCCAGTTATATATGTAACAGAAAAATTATTACCATTATTAGAAAAAGAAATAGGTAGTTTTAGATATAAACTATATAATGGAGTAAAAGAATATATAGAAGATTTAGAAATAAATGTTATTAAAACATCACATGATGCAGAAGAAAGTATAGGATTTATAATAAAACATGAATCAGCTTCTCTTGTATATATAACTGATACAGGATATATAAATAAGAAATATTTTGATATATTAAAAAATAATAACGTTTATATACTAGAAAGCAATCATGATGTAAAAATGCTTATGGATGGACCATATCCATATTACTTAAAACAAAGAGTAAATAGTGATAAAGGGCATTTATCAAATAAACAAGCAAGTTCTTACCTATGTAAATTTATTGGTAATAATACAAAAAAAATAATTTTTGCTCATATAAGTGAACATAATAATACTGAGGAAAAAGTAATAGAAACATTTAATGAAGAATTAAGAAAAAATAATATATCTTTTTCAAATATACAAATAGCTAAACAAAATGAAAATACGGAGTTAATAGAAGTATGATAAAAATAATATGTATTGGAAAATTAAAAGAAAAGTATTTGATTGATGCAATAGATGAATATACAAAAAGAATAAATAAATTTACCAAAATAAATATAATAGAACTTCCTGATGAAAACTATGATATTGCTAAAACATTAGTAAAAGAAAGAGATAGTATACTAAAGTATATAAATGAAAAAGATTATATTATAACTCTAGATATTGAAGGAAAAAATATATCAAGTTTAGAATTTGCAAAAAAGATTGATGAAATATTTGTTAACTATAGCAATATATGTTTTGTAATAGGTGGATCGTATGGCTTACATGAAGATATAAAAAATAAAAGTAATTTTAGTCTTTCATTTTCAAAAATGACATTCCCGCATCAGTTATTTAGAGTTATGTTATTAGAACAAATATATAGAGCATATAAAATTAATAATAATGAATCATATCATAAATAAGTATTTTCATTGTTAAATTAGGAAAAAATATACCAATTATATGGTATATTTTTTTAATAATTTAATCTTAATATAAACTTTACTAGGTTGCTTAAAAATAATAAATAATATATAATGATTAAAGGTGAATAATATGTTTTATAATGATTGGGATATAGTTCTAAATGAAGAACTTAATAAAGAATATTTTAAGAATTTATTAAATAATGTTAGTAATTTATATAAAGAAAAAATAATATATCCTCCTAAAAAAGATGTATTTAATGCATTTAGACTATCATATAAAGATGTAAAAGTAGTAATACTTGGACAAGATCCATATCATGGTGAAGGAGAAGCACATGGTTTTGCATTTTCAACATTAAATACAAAACTACCTCCATCACTTAAAAATATTTATAAAGAATTATATAATGATCTAGGAATTAAAAAAGATTATAATAATGGAAATTTATTTGATTGGGTAAAACAAGGTGTAATGCTTCTAAATACTGGTTTAACTGTTGAAAAAGATAAACCTAATTCACATAAAGATATAGGGTGGCATGAATTTACTGATACAGTTATAAAAAAATTAAATGAGAAAGAAAGACCAGTTGTATTTATTTTATGGGGAAATAATGCTAGAGAAAAGAAAAAATATATAACTAATCCAAAACATTTAATAATTGAATCAGCTCACCCATCCCCATTTTCTGCAAATAATGGTTTTTTTGGTAGCAAACCTTTTTCAAAAACAAATGCTTTTTTAGAAAAAAATAACATAAAAAAAATAAATTGGTAAAATTTATTTTTTTATGTATTTTAATTTTTATAATTTAAAATCCTTTATATTATCATCATTCATATCTTTTCCATCAAAGAAAGTCTTTTCTTTATATTTTAGTATAATACCTAATACATTATATGGAAATATTCTTATTAGTTTATTATATAAAACTATTGTTTCATTATAAAACTTTTTATATGCTTGTAAAGATTCATTCATATCTTCTATTTCATATATAAGTTTTCCTAGTCTTTCATTTTTCTTTAGTTCATCATATTGATTTTTTATGAAATTTATTTTACTAAGCGCAGAGGATAATACTCTATCAAGTTCAAAACTACTAATTTCTTCTTTTTTTAATTTAGAAATATCATCTACTATTTCTTTTTTTGTTTTTATACATTCTTTTATAATATTATTTACTTCTATAATACTATCATATTTTGCTCTTAATGTTTCGTCTATTTTTCCTTCTACTTCATTTATTTTAATAATATAATATTGAAATTTATTGTATGTAATACTATACAATATAAAAATAGTAAAAAATATAATAATTAATATTAATATAATAATGGAAACATTCATTATATACCACCTCTAATATAAAAATTATAGCAAATAAAAAAGGATCTTACAATCCTTTTAAAGAAAAATCAGGACTATAATTTACCTTTTCTTCAAATTCAACATAATTTAAATATATCATTAAAATTAGATACCATTTACCTGTTGAAGGATCACTAATTATCAGATGATCTCTTCCTGCCTGTTCTATTACTCCAGTGAATATTTTATCCTTCCATTCATTTGAATCTGGAAATGAAACATAAAATTTACCATACTTTCCTTTGTTAAGTCTTAATATATTTTCAACATAAGACTGTTCCATAGGGAATTCAGTCATACCTACTGTTGGGGCATATTGTTGATTTGGATATCCAGATGATGTTGGAATATTAGTGTTTTGATAATAACCATTGTTCATATTATTCATCCTTTCATTAAAATATATTCTTTTCAAAACCTAAATATTCATATATAATAAAAAGAGGTGATTGATATGAATAATATAGTACTATTTGAACCAGAAATACCAGGTAATACAGGTAATATAATGAGAACTTGCGTTGCAACTAATACAAAATTACATTTAATAAAACCACTTGGCTTTTCACTTGATGATAAATATGTAAAGAGAAGTGCAACTAATTATATGGAAAATTTAAATTATGAGGTATATGATAGTTATGCAGATTTTAAATCTAAAAACAAGGGAAAATATTATTTTTTTACAAGATATGGAAAAAAACCACATACATCATTCGATTATACAAATAAAGAAGAAAATATATATTTAATATTTGGAAAAGAAAGTACAGGAATTCCAAAAGAAATACTAAAAGATAATTTAGATAGTTGTATGAGAATTCCAATGACTGATAAAGTAAGAGCATTAAATTTAGCTAATTCTGCTGCAATTGTAATATATGAAGTATTAAGACAGCAAAATTTTAATGATTTATTAACTAAAGAACCTCATAAGGGTGAGGATTATTTAATAAAATAAAAAATGGTTATTTTAAATAACCATTATCTTTTAGAGCTTGTTTTATATAACTTTCATCTACATCTCCATCAATATGTGTCTGGGATCCTGGATCCTCTCCATTTACTATAAATGCTGTATTAGGAGTTCCAGAATAACTAGAAATACTAGAAAGAATACTAAGTTCATCTTGATCAAGTTTAGATATATCAACATAATAAACTTCTATTTTATTATTATTAACTATTTTTTCTAATTTTGGTCTAAATGTTTTACAATGAGAACAATTACTGCTTCCAATATATAAAATAAAAGATTCGTTGTTATTAACTTTTTTAACTATATCTTCAATTGATGAATCAATAATATAACTCTTACCACATCCTGAAAGGATCATTACAAATAAGGATAATATAAAAATTTTTTTTATTAATTTCATAACTATCATCTCCATATAAATATTATCATATAAACATTAAAAATACAAATTAAATTTTACAATATTAAATGAAATTATTTAAATTAAAATATATCTTCTTGACAATTATTATAAATAAATATAAAATAGTAATATATTAAGGAGGAATTCGAAATGGAATTATTAAATTTATTAGATTTTATGAAATGTACTGATGAAGCTGCGACTATAACTTCTATTTTAAAGAAAGTTATTACATTTTTACAAATGATAATACCAATTGCTCTAATTTTGTGGGGTACAGTTGATATGGGTAGAGCAGTAATCGCTGGTGATGAAAAAAAGATAAAAGAAAGACAAAAACCTTTTATTTGGAGACTAGTTTCTGCAGTAATTGTTTTCTTAATACCATTTATTGTTAACTGGGTTATAAATATATTTGTTAGTGATGCTTCAGAATGGAAAGACTGTTGGAATAGTGATAAACAATATGAAAAAATTAATTCTAAAACATTAGAAGACAAAACAAAGTAAATAAACAAGTATTTTTAAAAAGAGTTTTAAACTCTTTTATTTTTTTGTAAATTCATATAAAAATCTATATTTTTTAAAAAAACTATGGTATTATTAATATAGAATAAGAAAGGCGTTTTAGTATGAAAAAAAAGTGTATCTATGTAATGATAATATTATTTATTTCATTTTTTATAAATATTAATAATACATATGCAGCACAAGAAATAACTTGTAGATATTTGTATCCTTATGAAAATGCAAAATATACTGAAGTTATATATAGCACTACAAGTGGGGGATCTGAATATAATCTAAAAGTTGTTAAAGATGGTAAGGCTTCTAATTTTAAAGATAATGGCTTTAATAAAGAAGTAATAGCAGATAATAAGTGTCCTAAATATGTTGATTTTTCTAGTTACGTGATAAATAAAACTTTAAAAAAATCAAGTGAAAGCAAATTTATAGATCAACTTAAAAGTAAACCATTAGATACAGTAACAATAATGCCTTTATATTCTTCTAAAGTAGATTCAGCAACGAAAAATTCATATGAGGAAACATATAAGATATATTTAAAAAATACGATAAATAACATTAACTCTACATTTGATAGGGTAGAAAAATCATTAAAGCAAGCTTGCGGTTCAGATTATAAAAAATATATTGATAAAGATAATTATAACGTTGAAAATTTTACATCATATATATCTTCTAGATATGGTAATGTTTCTAAGGAAGCAATGGATAAAAATATGTCTGAAGATTGCTGGGGAGCTAGAGTAACTTATGCTAATTATTCAAAACAAGCAAATAATTATGTTTCTGTTTTTGAACAAAATTCAGATTTAAGAGATATAGCAAAGAGATTTGGTGGCACTAAATATGATGAAATATATGAATTTGCTAAGTTACCAAGAAAAGGGTCAAAAAGTATAAGCAAACTATATGAAAATGAAGAATTAGAAGAATCTTTAGTTGAAGATATAAATTCTTTAAATGCCAACAGATGTGAAGTTTTATGCATGAATGAAAATTCAACTTCAACATCAGCTTGTAAATCTAGTTCTGAATCTTATAGCAAATGCATTACTGCATTTAATAGCTGCGAAAATATTCAAGATACAACTGCTAAAACTGCGTGTTTAGAAAATATTATGGGCAAAGAAGAATATGCACAGCTCACAGAAAAATACAATAAAACAATGTCAGATTTACAAGATTCTTTGGAACAAGTAAAATATAAATTAAATAAGGGAAAAGTTGGTACAATTAGCGTAAAATTTAAACCATATAAGTTAAAATGTTCAGATGTATCAATACTTCATGATTTATGGATTTTGGCACTTATTATTGCACCAGTTTTAACTATATTGTTTGGTGTTCTTGATTTCAGTAAAGCAGTAATAGCTGGTGATGAAGTAAAGATTAAAGAATGTTGGAAAAAATTTCCAAGAAGATTATTAGCAGTAATACTTTTATTTCTTATACCAACATTAATTAACATTTTTCTTTCATCATTTAGTACAGATGAAAGTTCGAGTGATGTGTCATTACTGAAATGTATAATAAGTGGGGAGTGATTTAATTGTTAACTAATTTTTTTAGATCATTAGCTATTACAATTTGTTCTGTATTATATCCTTTGATTCCAAAATTATATGGATTATTTTATGATCTTGCCTCAACAAGATTATTAACAACGGAGGAAGTACAAAGTTTTTCACAAAACATCTATGTTTTAGTTAGTGTTATAATGTTATTTGCCTTTGCAGTAAAGGCTATAGAATCAATAATTAATCCAGATCTTCTTTTTGATTCAAAAAAAGGTTTTACTTCTGTTATTAAAAGATCAGTTATATCAATGTGTTTAATAGTTGCTATTCCGTTTCTTTTTAATTATTTTTATAAATTTCAAACACAGGTTTTAGATAATAATTTGATTGAAAAAGTTTTAGTAGGAGTACAAATTAATCAAGGAGAAAATTTAGCAGAAAAAAGTGGAGGTGGACAAATATTAGCTGGTACAGCAATATCAGCGGTACTATATCCATCTTCTGATAATATTGAAACGTCATCTGAAACGTTAGCAAATAATTATTCAAAAATGGTAGAAAAGGATATAAGTAAAATAAAACAAGTAGGAAAAAGTATAAATGAAAAAACAGATGGTTCTGAAGATGATGAAGAATATGTTCTTGAATTTGAATGGTTAATAGCAATAGTTTCTGGTGGTTTAATTGTATATTTTTTAGTTTTATTTTGTATAGATACGGCTGTAAGATTAATAAAAATGACATTTTTAGAATTGATTTCACCAATGATAGTAATTGCATATATTTATGCTGGGGATGACATTCTTAAAAAGTGGTTTAAAGAGGTTGGAAGTACAGCAGTAAGCATATTTATTAGAATCGCAGCTTTAGCTCTTATGATATATATTATGAGTATACTTCCATCATTTATTGATGATAATTTTAAGAATTCATGGGACTGGCTTGCTAAATTATTAATTATTATGGGCTTATTAATGTTTGTTAATGAATCTACAAAATTAATAGAAAGAATATTTGGTGTTAGTATTTCACAAAAAGGTGGAATTGCAGGTAGACTTGGTAGTATGGCAGCAGTTGGAGGACTTGCACAAAGAGCTTGGGGTGCTGTGAGAGGTGCCGGTGGAGCAGCTTTGGCTTTAGGCGGAGGTGCTTTAGGTGCAGCAGCTTTAGGAGCAGGAAAAGCAGCAGTAGGTGGTGCAAAATCCATTCCAAATATGATAGAATCTTTGAGAAATGGTACAGCAAAAGAGGATTTAAAAAGAAAGTTAAGAAATGCTCAAACTTCACTTGAAAAAGGAGTTAGAAATGCTCCGTCAGCTATTAAATCTGGTCTTGGAAGAGCAGGAAGCACTATAGGTGCCGGCATGAAAGCAGGTTCATATGGTAAAGGTATTGTTTCTGGTGCAAAAGCATTTAGTAGTTCGTCACAGGCTCAATTAAGTAAAATATCAGCAGCTGAAATTAAAGAACAACAAGCTACAGATAAATTATATAGTAAAATGGGAATAGATCCAGAAAATCATGAAATACAGAATTTGGCAGATACTCAAAGTAGATTTGATAGAAGTTTAAGTAATTCAACATTAAATGGTAATACTAAAGAAAATATAAGAAAACTAAATGTAGCTAATAAAAATAAAATGACAGCTGAAAAAATGAAAACAAGTGCTGATAAAATATCTGAAAAATTATTAGATGCAAGAGATAATACAAAATCTATTCAATTAAAACAAAAATTAGAAAATTTAGAAGATGATTTTAGCAGTGGAAATATTACTCATAGAGAATTTGCAAATAGATTAAATCAAATGGTTTCTAATGGGGAAATATCAACTTCAGCTGCAAGAAGTATAAGCGGTAATTTAGATAATATATTAAATATTGCATCTTCAACAGGTTTAGGCGATAAATTGATAGAAAATGGAAAAATAAGTGTTAAAGGAATAAAACAAAATTTGAGTGCTGCTGAGCAACAAGTTGAGTATGCAAAGAAGATGTATGATGCTTCATATAATCAATCTAGTGATAAAGAAAAATCTGTAATTGATAGGTATATGGAAGCTTCTAATATTATTAACAAAAAAAATGCTTCTATGGCATCAAAGGGTAGCAGTGGATATAAGAATCAATATGTTGGTCCAAGTAATGATTATACCCAAACTCCTTCTCCAGATACAAATAGACAAAATCTAAATTCAAATCAAAATTCTTCAAGTACAAATAGACAAAATCTAAATTCAAACCAAAATTCTCATTCAAGTACAAATAGACCAAATGAATCCTTAATTCAAAATGCAAATAATTCATATTCTCAAGGTGGTTATAATAATGTAAATCAAAGAAGTAGTCAGGATTTACCTACATGGGCACAAGATTCAAATTTAACTCAAACAGATAGTGGAATTTATATCCCACGTAGTAATTCTAATACTCAAACGTCAAATACAGATTCATCAACACCACCAAGAATTGAACCTATTGAACAACCTCAAAGAAAAGCTTCTAATGTTAGTCTACAGGAAAGATTAACTAGAATAAGTGATAGAATAAAAGAATTACAAGATAAGGATTTCTTAACAGCTGATGAAAGAAATGAACTTGAAGAATTGAAACGTGAATATAGTGATGTATATTCTAGGATTATAGATTCAAATTTAAATGATTAATAAAAAGGAGTGTGATATATAGTGAATTATTTAATACCTGCTAATTCAAAAAATGGTAATTTAATATTTAATATATTTACCTGGTTTGATTTAATATTATTTGGAGTTGGAATACTAGTTTCAATAATATTACTGGTAGTAATATCTCCAGAGAGTTTATCAACATCAATAATATGTTTGGCTCCTGGTTTAACATGTTCATTTTTAGTTATTCCAGTTCCTAATTATCATAATATACTTACAGTTATTAAAGAAATGATAAGTTTCTTTTATGGAAGAAGAAATTATAAATGGAAAGGTTGGTGCTATACAGATGAATACAAATAGTGCTTTTACAGAAAATTGGATAACAGTAAAATCGATTACAAATAATATTATATATTTAGATGATAAGAAAATGGTATCAGGTGTAAAAATACAGCCTAAAAATATCTTTATATTAGATGAAATGTCACAGAATAATATTATTGAGTCTTTAAAGACATTTTACAATCTTATTGATTTTGAATTTTGGCTTATAGTAGCTGATAGACCTGTAGATATTAATTTATATATATCACAGTTACAGTTACAATTAAATGATACAGCTAATCCTGTTCTTAGAAAATTAATAATAGATGATATAAATAAAGCAGAATTTTTTATCAATAATAATGTTGTTGATACAGAATATTATATTTTATTTAAGGAAAGTGATAATGATTTGCTTCAGAAAACAGTTAGAACACTTATTAATGGTCTTGCATCTTGTGGTTTAATTGCTTCTCAAACATCAAATGAGGATTTAAGAATGATTCTTGATAACTTTTTAAATGGTGGGGTAAAAACTGAAAATAGGACGGTGATTTCATAATGAGTTTAAAAAAAGAAGTAGCACCAAAAGGAATGACATTTAATGCAAATGAATTTTTTATAAGTGATAAGTATGCAACTATATTAACTGTTATTTCCTATCCAAAATATATTAATCATGGTTATTTAGCAAATCTAACAACAGGTGTAACAGGTGTTAAAATAGTAGCAAAACACATTCCTGTTGGTTTTGAAATGGTATCTAAAATGTTAAATAAACAACTTATAGAATTAAAAGATAAATATCAACATGAAAATGATCCAACTCTTCAAGAGAGAATAAGACAAGATTATGAATCACTTGAAAATTTTATTAAAGTTATTACAACAAACCAATCTAAGGTGTTTGATTTTCAACTTCATATAATGATTACCGCAGATACAAAAGATGAGCTAGAAAAAAGAAAATTACAAATAAAATCAGTTTTAGAAGCAATGGAAATGAGAGCTATACCTCTTAGATTTGAACAGGAAAAAGTTCTAAAATCATGTTTACCTATATTTGATAAGCAAGATATTGAAGATAGAATAGGTACTCCAATTCCATCACCAACACTTGCAGCAATGTATCCATTTATTTTTGATAGTATTAAAGATCAAGGATTATCATGTCTTCTTGGAGTGGACTTTTCTGGAGGTATTATACTATTTAATCAATTTTTGTATCAGATAAAGAAAGAATATAATAGAAATAATGCAAATATGATTATACTTGGTACATCTGGATCAGGTAAGTCAACCGCAGCAAAACTATTATTAAGATCACATATAAGAAATAATTATAAAATAGTTGCAATAGACCCAGAAGGTGAACTTGAACCTATGGCTAGATTATATGATGGTGATTTTATAGATTTAGGTAGAGGTGGAGAATTTGGAATGATAAATCCACTTGAAATAGTTCCAGATTCAGATGATGAAGAATCTTCTAGAGGTGTAGGATATGCAGTTTTAACAAAAACACTTCAAACATTAAAAGCATTTATGAGATATTATGATCCATCTATAGAAGAAGACGTACTTACTTTATTTAATGAGGTAGTAGTAGAAACATATCAGAGATTTAATATAAATGTTAATACAAACTTTTCGGAATTATCATCAGAGGATTTTCCAACATTTAGTGATGTGTATAAAACAATAAGAGGAAGAATTTTATCATATGGTGAAGCTACTCGTGAAAGAGATATAATGGAAAGACTTGAGTTAAAAGTTAGACCACTTACTTTTGGTGGTTTAGAACATTATTTTGATGGCCATACTACAATAGCCCCAAAATCAAATTTTATAGTATTTAATATAAGAGAACTTATGAATGCTGAAAAAAATATAAAAAATGCATTATTCTTCAATATATTAAAACATGCATGGAGTTTGTGTTTAGATACATCAATTAATACAGTTCTTATGGTAGATGAGGCTCATACTTTATTAGGCAATAATAATACTTTAGGTGCTGATTTCTTAGCAAATGTTCAAAGACGTGCTCGTAAATATAATACTGGAACAATAGTAATAACACAACAACCTAGTGATTTTGCAGCACCAGATGTGTTAATGCAAGGTAAAGCAATATTTGATAATTCATCTTATTATTTAGTAATGGGTCTTAGAAAACAGGCTGTAGAAGATTTAAGTAAATTAATTGACTTAAATGATAATGAAAAAGAAAATATTAAAAGATATAATCAAGGTGATGCGTTATTCGTATGTGGTAATAAACGTATGCAAATAAGTGTAATTGCAACAGAATCAGAACTTGATTCATTTGGGTCAAAAGGTGGACTATAAAATATTAAAAAAATAGAAGTTAGGTGGTGAGATTATGGATGAAAATGAGGAGATTTTAGAAGAAGAAACATTAGAAGAAGAATCTTATGATGAGCCCTATGAAGAACCTTATACTAAAGTTAATCCACAATCTCAACAAAAAAAAGAAACTAAATCTGCGACCGAAAAAGCTGCAGATACTGTTAATACTGCTGGAAATGTTACAAAAGGTGTAGGTAATGCTGGTAAAGCAGCAGGATCAGCAATGAAAGGCGCTGGAAAAGGTGGTCAGCTTGCTGGAAAAGGAATGCAAACTGCCGGAAAAGGATTACAAAGTGCAGGGAAAGGTATAAGCTCTGCTTCATCAGCTGCTGGATCTGCCTTATCAGCTATTCCATATATTGGTGCTCCACTTGGCTCAGTTGTAAGCGGTGCAGGTAAACTAGCAGGTGGAGGAGTTAGTGCATTAGGTAAAGGAACTGAGCTTGCAGGAAAAGGTGTAGATAAAACTAGTAAAGGCCTTGAAAAGGCTGGTGATAAAACAAAGCAGGCTAGTGATAAATTATCTAAAACAGGAGATAAAATAAAAAAAGAAGCAGCTGATATGAAAAAGAATGCTTTGTCTTCTCCAGGTAAAACATCATCATCTGTATTTAAGGGAAATGATGTAACTCCTCCCAATCAGATAAAAAAAGTATTAAAACATTGGAAATTATATTTTTTCTTAACTATTGGAATTATATTTATGATAATAATGGTCTTTTATTTTATTATGAGTCCAGTAATAGATAGTTTGGATAAATTTGCAGAATTTTTAAATGGTACGGTTAAAACAGCAGAAAAAGCAGGTAACTTATATTCTGGTCTTGGATATAAGACAACGGAAGAAGCTTTTTATGAAGAAATGGAGTATTTATATAATAAAAGTGCAGGAGAACTTAATCTTCCTTTAGTTATGAGTGCTTTATATTATTCTGAAACAAGAAATGATTATACAACGGATTATTCTCAATTAGATGATAGTGATAATTCTAAACAAATTTTTAAAGATATTGTTAGTCAGTATAATAAAAATAATCAATATACACAAGGTATGATATTGAGACTTAGAATGCTTAATTCAGGAATGCTTGAGGGATCAAATCAGGGAGAAAGAATAACTTTAGATGAATTTAAAAGGAGATATGGAGAGATATTAACAAGTGATTTGGAAAATACTAAAGATGCTTTAATAGGAATGTTAATGTCTGCAAATCCACTTCAAAACTCAATAGATTTATTTAAAAGCGCATTCAATTTTGTATTTGGACCAACTTTTATAACTGCAGGTGATTCAGTATATACTGCTTTATCTAGACAATTAGAAACATATTCTATGGGTTTAAAAAGTATTTCAAGTATGGAATATGGGGTAGATGAGAATGGTCAAGAACAAATTTATTTAACTGTATATTCGAAACGTTATGATGAGGAAAAATTTAAAGGTTATTTATCTAGTTTTTATATTAAAAAAATGCCAGAGTTTAAACCATATCTTAAAGGTTTAGAAGGTTTATCTTTAGATAGAGAAATAGATAATATTATTAATGAAATATATGATCATGCTAGTTGGTATACAAGTGTTTATGGACAAACAGAAAAACCAGCAGAATCTTATAATCCTGCATGTTCAGGAGGTATACCAGAGGATTTGGTATCAGAACTTAGAGTTCCTGTAGATATACCAGCTAATAGACAAGTTTCGTTTAGCGAACCATATCCATACGGAATAAGAAATGGTGTTATGCATAATGGGGTTGATATAAATAAAGAAACTACAGGAAATAATGAAGGAGATAATGTATATGCCATTGCGAGTGGTAAGGTTATATCATCTGAACCTAATAATAGTTGTAATACTAATTCTGATCCAAATTGTACAAGTAGTTATGGTGCGTGGGTAAGAATAAAACATTCAATAATGGTAGATGGTAATAAATATGAATTTATTAGTGTATATATGCATTTAAAAGAAAATAGTGGACAACCAAAAGTAGGAGATAAAGTTCAAAAGGGAGATATAATAGGAAAAATAGGAAATACAGGAGATTCAAAAGAGCCTCATCTTCATTTTGAATACAGAAGTGATGATGGTAGTGATAATGGAGTTTCAGTAGATCCAATTAATTTATTTGTTGCTTGTAATTCTTCAGTATTAACTGGTGATAGTGATATTGATAAAATATGGTGGTATTTTAGAAATTTAGGTTATTCTAAAGAGGCAACGGCAGCAGCAATGGGAAACTTAAATGCAGAGTCTGGCTTAATATCATATAGGAAACAAGGCGATGATGGAAGCCAAGATTATAAATTAAGTAAAACATATACTGAAAATGTTGATAGTGGGAAATTATCTTCAAAAACTTTTATAAATGATTCTATAGGTTATGGACTTGCACAGTGGACATATTATACTAGAAAACAATCATTATATAATTATGCTAAAAGAAAGAAAACTAGTATAGGTGATTTGCAAATGCAAATGGAGTATTTAATTAAAGAATTAAGTGGTCATAAAAATGAATCTTGGTATAAATCATGGTATAATGCTAGTTCTGAAGATGATATAGCTTCTGCTACTACATTATTTTGTAAGGGATTTGAAAAACCAGGTGTTCCACATATCGATAGCAGAATATCTTCAGCAAAATCTATATATAAAAAATATAAAGATGCAAATGCACCATCAACATCAACTGTTTCTGGTACTACTGGTGGATCTAATAAAATAATTCCAAGTGCTATAAAAATAAAAAAATATATAGCACAAAATTCATATTATTATTCTCAATCAGGTATAGTTGTACCAAATTATAGAACAAAAACAATAGATTGTTCTTCATATGTTTCTTGGGTTTTATGTGATGCAGGATATGATAATTTTTGTGGTTATCAGCAAAATGATAGAACCTTTTATGCAAATTCTTGGAAATTTCCTGAAGTAAATAAAAACAATCTACAACCAGGAGATATACTAATATATCAAGGGCATGTTGAAATTTATGCAGGATACTCAAATGGTATTTTAAAAGTATATAATGCTGGTTCGACAGCTTCTATTAGAATTCCAGGAATAACAAGTTCAGGTCATACGATATCTCAAATTGTAAAAATATTGCGAGTAAAATAAGTATTCAAAAATACTTATCTTTTTGATATAATAATAAATGAAAAAAGGTGAATATTATGAAATTAAAGTTTAGAGCAGAAAAAAAGGATGTTATTGCTTTTGTATGTGTTGCATTCTTTATGCTTTATTTAGTAGCAGTATGTATTTTGAACGTATCATTTATAGTTCAAGAAGGAACACCTTGGGGACTTAATCCATTTTTGGCTTTTACTCCTAGGTATATAATTTCTACATTATTATTTTGGTTTTTTTCTATAGCATTTTTATTTACTTCAACATCATCATATTTTTTTACTAGAGAAAAAGGTTTTGGATATGTAAGTGAAAAAAAAGAAGATGGTTATTCTAGATGGGCTAAAGCAGAAGAAATAAAAAACTCAAAAGGAGTAGAAAGAGTTCCATTTGTAGATAAAGAGTCTAAATATGGTGGAGTACCACTTGTTTATGATAAAGATGCTGCGTATGTTGATAACGGTGAAAGTCATACATTAGTACTTGGTGCTACAGGTTCAGGTAAAACAGCAGGAATAATTAATCCAACTATGAAGATGCTTATGAAAGCAAAAGAGTCAATGATTGTATCAGATCCAAAAGGCGAGATATATGAAGATAACTCTGGACTTTTAAGAGAATTAGGTTACGATATTATAATATTAAATTTTCGTGATCCTCAAAAAGGTAATTGTTGGAATCCATATCATTTACCATATAAATTTCAAAAAGAAGGTAACTTTGATAAAGCAAATGAACTTTTAGATGATTTGTCATCTAATATAGTTGTTGATGGTAAAGCACAAGATCCATTTTGGCAAGATTCTGCAGCTAGTTATCTAACAGGTCTTTCTCTTGCTATGTTTGAAGATGCAAAACCTGAAGAAATAAATATAAATAGTGTTAATTTAATGATGACAACTGGAGAAGATAGATATGGTGCATCAAATTATTTAAAAGAATATTTTAATGCTAAAGATCCTGCATCACCAGCGTGTGTTAATGCTCTTGGAACTGTAAATGCTCCAAATGAGACAAAAGGTGGTATAGTATCAGTTTTAAAACAAAAAGTTAAGACATTAGCTGTTACTAAAAATCTATCAGAGATGCTTTCTAAAAATGATTTTGAGATGGATACAATAGGTGAAAGACCAACCGCAGTATTTATGATAATACAAGATGAGAAAACAACATATCATTCACTTGCTACTATATTTGTTAAGCAGTGTTATGAATCACTAATAAGCGTTGCGCATAAACATGGCGGTGCTCTTCCAGTTAGAGTAAATTTCCTACTAGATGAGTTTGCTAATATGCCTAAATTTAAAGATATAACTACAATGGTAACTGCAGCACGTTCAAGAAGAATAAGATTTTTATTTATAATACAAAACTTTGCACAAATAAAAGAAGTATATGGTGATCATGATGCTGAAACAATTCGTGGTAACTGTGGGAACTTAATATACTTATTAACAGGTGAATTATCTGCTCTTGAAGAAATTAGTAAACTATGTGGTGATAAACTTGTTAAAGTTGGTAAAGATAAAAAAGAAGAAACAAGACCACTTGTTACTATATCAGAACTTCAAAGAATGAAAGATGATGAGATTGTTTTAATAAAACATAGATGTCCACCATTTAGAGGAAAATTAAAGAAAGATTTTGAGACAGACTTTGGTTTTGGAAAAGGTGTAGATCATTATGGAAAAAATGTTATTTATCCAGAGAGAGAAATGACTGAAATTAAAACATTTGATATAAAAGAGTTTGTTAGAAATAAAAAACAAGAAATGTTAAAAAATATAGAAAATAATGATTCATCAAATAATGGTGGAGTAATGCCAAGTATGCCATTTCCACCATTCCCAGGAATGCCAAATCCTAATCCATCTAATTTTGATATAGATAAAATGATAAAAGAAATAGATGCTGAAATAGCAAGACTAGAAAAAGAAGAAGAAAAAGAAAAACAAAAAGAAAAGGAAAAAACATCTTCAGTTATTCAGGAAACAGATACTACTTTAAAAAATGATGAAAATATAAAAAATGAACTTCCATTACCTAGTTCTATTGAAAATATAGATAAGGAAAAAGAAAAAGAAATAACTAAAAAGACAGAAGATAATATTATTCCTAGTAATATGTTAGACTTTGAATCATTTAATATCAAGGAAACTCCAAATAACGATGAAACTATTAAAACTCATGCTGGTGTTTCAGATAATAATATTAACGATGATAAAGATGATACTAGCACTTCTAAAGAAGATGATTATGATGACTTTTTTGATGATTTCTTCTTTGAAGAATAAATTGGTTAATTTTTCACAAGATATAACCAATTTTTTCTTTTTTCATATTATATATTGGTGAATAATATGAAAAAAATAAATCCTACTGATTTAAGACCTAACTTTAATATAATTGATATAAGAAGCAAAAAATTATATTTAAAGGGGCATATATATAATGCAAAAAATATTGATATGGATACTTTACTTGATTTACATAGTAAATATTTAAATAAAAATGAAACATATTATATATATTGTACTTCAGGGTATAAGAGTAAAAAATGTTGTGAATTATTAGAAATATTAGGGTATGATGTAGTTGATGTAATAGGTGGATACGATAAATATATATCATAGATGGAAGATATATGTTTACATTTATTTTTTAAATAAATAAAGTTAAAACTTTATTTTTTTTTAATATATGGTTATAATAACAATGGAGGATTATATGGAACAATATATATCACAAATAATAGAGTATTTAACTAATTTAATGACATCTTTTGGAATATTATCAGGTTTTATCTTAATAATTCTTGAATCAATAATTCCGGTATTACCCCTTTCAGTTTTTATAGCAATTAATGTAATATCATTTGGTTCATTGTTTGGTTTTATTGTCTCTTGGATTGCTACCGTGATTGGATGTATGATTTCGTTTTTTTGCTCTAGAAAATTAAGAGAAAAATTTGATAAAAGATATGGATCTAAACCAAATGTAATGAAGTTTAAAAAATATATAGGAAAAATATCATATACTAATTTAGTTCTTTTAATTGCTATGCCATTTACACCAGCATTTGCAGTTAATATAGGTGCAGGTTTATCTGATATAGATCAAAAAAAATATTTTTCAGCTCTTATGGTTGGAAAAATACCAATGGTATACTTTTGGGGATTTATTGGTAAGAGTTTTTTAGAAAGTATATCAGATCCATATGTAATAGCACAAATAATAGTTATGCTTATACTTGCGTATTTAGCATCTAAAGTTATAAATAAATTTATAAAATAGGAGGAAGTAATGGAGTATATAATCATAGGATTATTAGTATTAATAATAATACTAGTTACGATAAGTTTATTTAAAAATATAAATGAAGGAAATATAACGGAAAGACTTGGTAGAGTAGAGAATAGTATAACCAAGGAACTTGGAGAATTTAGAGAAAATATAAATAGAAATTTAAATAATGATTTTAATAATTTAAATGAAAAAATAGAATTTAGATTAAATCTAATAAATGATAAAGTAAATGAAAGATTAGATCAAAATTTTGAAAAGACTAATAAGACTTTTAATAATGTATTAGAGAGACTTAGTAAAATAGATGAAGCGCAGAAGAAAATAGATAGTTTATCAAACGATATAGTATCACTTCAAGGAATATTGACTGATAAAAAGAGTCGTGGAATATATGGTGAGGTAAATTTAAATCATATATTATCAAGTGTTTTTGGAAGTAAAAATGATTCAATATATAAACTTCAATATTCATTTGATAATGGTACAATAGCAGATGCAGTATTATTTGCACCGGAACCTCTTGGAGTAGTTGCAATAGATTCAAAGTTTCCTCTTGAAAATTATAGAATAATGGTTGATAAAAAATTTAGCTCTTCAGATAGAGAAACTGCAGCAAAATTATTTAAAAATGACGTAAAAAAACATATAGATGCCATTGCAAATAAATATATAATACCTGGTGTAACAAGTAATCAGGCAATAATGTTCTTGCCTGCAGAAGCAATATTTGCTGAACTCAATGCCTATCATAATGATATTATAGAATACGCATATAAAAAAAGAGTATGGATAACATCTCCTACTACTCTTATGAGTACACTTACAACAATACAAGTAATAATTAAAAATATTGAAAGAGATAAATATACAAAAGTTATTCAAGAAGAATTATCTAAATTATCTATTGAGTTTTCTAGATATAAAGATAGATGGGATAAATTATCAAGAAGTATTCAAACTGTAAGTAAAGATGTGGAAGATATACATACTACTACAGATAAAATAACAAAAAGGTTTAATAATATAAATAGTGTTGAATTAGATAAAAAAAGTGATTAAAACATAATAAATACGATTAATCCAACAATAATACAGTATATGGAAAAATATATAAGTTTTCCTTTTTTCATAATATCAATAAATAATTTAGCGGAATAATAAGTAACAATTCCTGTAACTATCATACTAACTAAATATGGTATAAGTAATTCATTTAAATTGCTCATATTCATTAAATCACTAATACCCAGTATCATACTTGCAATACTTACTGGAATATATAACATAAAAGAATAGTTAAGAGCTATGTCCCTTTTTAAATTAGATTTCATACCTCCAACAATTGTTGCACCACTTCTACTTATTCCAGGAAGAAGTGCAATTACTTGGAATAAACCTATTTTAATTGCGTCCTTATAACTTATATCCTTTTTTTCTTTTTCACCTTTTATATCTTTTATCATAAATAATAAAATAGCTGTTATTATAAGCATTAAACCTACTAATTTTGTTGTGAAATATTTTTCAATAAAATCTTTAGCAATTAAACCACATACTGCTGCGGGAATAGTTCCTATTACTATTAACCATGCATAATTATAATTAACCTTATATTTTTTATTTTTTGTTTTAATATAATAAAAAAAGTCTTTTATTATATTTAATATTTCTTTTCTAAAAAGTATTAATATAGCAATAAGTGATCCAAAATTAGCAATTATTTCAAAATTCATATCACTTAAAACTTCATTATTAAATATAGATTTAAAAATTTTTAAATGTCCACTAGATGAAATTGGTAGTGGTTCAGTAAACCCTTGAATAATTCCTAAAATTATATATTCTAGTAATAACATTTCAATCACCTCTTATTATAATTATATAATATTTTCTAAAAATAATAAATACAATTATGTAGGTGATGTTTTTTTGTCATTTAGATTTTTATTATTTTTATTTGGTTTTGGACTTACTGTTATTGGTTTTTCTTATATAATTATTTATTTAAATTTACTATCTTTAGGGTATAATTTTTTAGATTATGTAAAATTTATTAGTAGACGTATAGAATGTATAAATGTAATTTTTGGTTTACTAATTATATCAATAGTTATCTTTACAAAAGGAGGAAAAGATGAATTATATTTATGATATTACATTAAATTTTAACAAAAATAACTTATATGAATTTTATGAATGGAGAGAAGAAGATGTTCCTGAATTTATTTTAAAAATACCAGTATATAAGGTTGATAATGATACATTATATGATTTAAAATTTAGTAATGTAATAATATCAAAAGATCATTTATTAAATATATTTGATAAAACTGAGGTATATACTCCAAACTCTGTAAATTTAATAAGATATGCATGTTTATTCTCTTCTGAAACTAGTACAGTTGCAATTGAATTTGATTCGGATGGAAATACTTATATGAAAAGTAATTTAAGCATTGATGAAGAAAATGAAGTATTAGAGTGTGTTAGACTTATGAAATATTCCATAATTGATTATAAAATTAAGAATAAAAGTTCAAATAAAGTACGCTTTTTAACAAGAGAGGAATTAGATACAGAAAATTACGTTAGAAAAAAAATTAGTGAAATGCATCAAAATAATGAAAAAATAAAACTAAAATATATATTTTATGAATTATATAATGAAAAACTAGACGATGAGGAAAAAATATATAATAAGATATTAAATATTATAAAAAATAACGATAATAAGTTAAAAAAATTAAAAGAAATTTTAAATTTGATGGAAAATAAAAAAATTATGAGTAACAATCCATAATTTTTTTATTATATAATTGATTTTTTATTAAAAAAATGGTTTAATATTATATATAATATGGAGGATTTCTATATGAATACAATAATAGAATTTATTAAAAAAAATTATAAATATTTGATAGCTTTAGCTCTATTATTTTTAGTATCTTTTTTAATATATAATTTTGCAAGTGCAGCAGATGATGAATTTGCAGATAAAATTAAAATAGAAAACGCTTCAGTTACAATACAAGATGGAACTCTTCCTTTTGATAGTGACGATACTGCAGGAAACGATAGTTCTGCTGGTAATAAGGTAGTTAGAAACTTTGATAGTATAAAATATACTATTAATTATAATTTAGCTTTTAAAGATACTTCTACAATGGGTAATCCTTCAGGAAGATTTGTAACAGTAGATGTTGCTCTTCCTAGTAATTTAGATGTAAAAATTTCAAGTGGATTAGATTCAGAAACTGCTGCTTCAAAAGTATCTGATGAAAATAATATAACACACTATCAATTAGACTATAGCAATGCATCATATGGTACTGAAAATACTTTAAATATTTATATAAAACAAATAAATTCAAGTAATGGAACAAAAATAACTCCAACAATAAAAATAAAAGAAAAAACTGATACAACTGAATTTAATTCTATAACTGCATTAAATGTAGATTCTGTTACAGTTAGTGCAAAAGATAGATTATCAATAAAATTATATGAAGGAACAATGAAAAAAGATTCAGGAGATACAACAATTCCAATTGGGCTTTTATTATATATTCCAAATGAAGGAGAAAAAGGAATAAAAGGTGCATCAATACCATCATCATTTAATGCTGATTTAGAAATAAGCAAAGATAGAGAAACTGATATACGAGTTTTTGAAACCGTTAATTATGATGAAAAATCTTATACTGTTCAAAATCTACCTGTTTCATATACTAATAATAATGGAAATTTAGGTTACGAAAGCAATGGAGATACAATTAAATTAAAATATACTAATTTAAAATATAATTCAAATCAGGTTAATTTAAATGAAGGTGTTGAAGAATCTGAAGAAAATTCTGTAACATATATATCTACTAAAGTAATATCTCTAATTTCTACTAAAAAAGGAAACCAGGATGTTACTTTGACATTTAAAGCAAAACAAAATGGAAGTGAATTATCTACACTATCTGTTATTGATAATTATGAAAAATTCGTTGGTAAATATTTAAGTAAAATTGATTTTATTGATGAATCTAATATTACCGTAGGTGCTAATGAGGATATAAAATTTACAGATCCTGGAAAAGCATCATATAATTATAATGAAAACTTTTATATACAAGATACAATCACATATACATCTGGGGATACTTTGGAAAATGGTTTAACTAATTATATTAAAGTTGATAATGATATTATTAAATTAGTAGATGTTGGTAATATAAGTGATGAAACAAAGGATTATTATGCAGAAATGACATCTTCTGATGAAAAACAAAATATTACTAATCCTGATTTTGAAGTTAAATATGGTGTTGGTACATGGACTCCATCAAATTTCCAAGTTAAATCAAATAAACCTTCTTATTGTCCAAGTAGTGTAACAAATTTAACAAAAGATCAGTTAATGAATTATTATGGAGGCCCTTGTATTGAAGAAAAAGCTAATTCTATAACTTGGTATGATTCAATATCAGAAGTAATAGATGCAAATAATGGAGAAATAATGCTATTTAAATTTGATTTTAAAGAAGATTATTATCCAGGTACTACAACAACTATAAGATTAAGAGGGCAAGTTAAATCAGATCTTAATATAATTAATGAAACTGCGGCAGTTATGTCTAGAGCAGAAACAGTATTTAAAGATTCAGCTTATTACTTATCAGAAGTTGAATATAAATCTGTATCTGAACAAAGCAGTGATTTAAATTATGCTAAAACAGTATATAATAAAGATACAAAGGAAATAACTAGTGAAGATTCACCATCAAATAAATATGGTAATACTTTATTAGTAACACCATTTAGATCACAAATTGATGATATAGTTGTAAAAGATAACAATGATAGTGAAAAAACAACAATATATTCTGGTTTAAATGATCCTATATCAATAAATATAACACCTATTTTATATAAGTCAGATATGAATGCAACATTTACAAAAGCAACGGTAGCGGTTTATTTGCCAGTTGAACTTGAATTATCTATTGAGAAAGGTGATAAAACTCCAATTTCAACTAACAAAACTCAAGATGGTTTATATAATGAATTAATATATGAATATACAGAAGATGAAATAAAATATGGAGATCAGGGTGGAATTATTCCAAAACTAGTATTACATGCATATGTAGATATTAGTTTATCTAGTGAAAAAAATGTTACTGTTAAATCAATAGTTGATGCAACATTAAAACCTAATATAGATGCGGTAACAACATATAATTCTAATACACCAGTTTCATATAGAACTAATACTAAAGATTTAACTCTTATGAATACAAAAATCATTGGTACATTAGGTAAGGTTACTCCAACTTATTTTGAAAGAAATCAGGTTATGACATATAACATGAGAGTATCTAATATTTCTGGAGAAGATGCAAATTTAGAAATTATTAAAATATTACCATATACAGGAGATTCTATTAGTGATGGTTCTGACTTTAAAGGTGCATTATCTGTTAAACTTGCTGAGAATCTTCCAACTGGTTATAATGTTTATTATACAAAAGATAGTTCAAAGACTATAATAAATAATGAACTTAGTCAAACAAACTCAAATAAGTGGACTTTATGGACAAATTATACTACTGATATAACAGGTGTTACTGCAATAAAAATAACGACTGATAAAAATACAACCATACCAAATGCAAGTTATTTTGCTAGTCCAAATGGAATTAATCTAATAATGACTACATCAGGCAATGAAGAAGGAGATGAGTATTATAACAATTTTTATGTAATACATCATCATACTGTTAACTGTGATCCTGGTATTGAAGGTGGATGTCCTGACACTCCTCAAGATAAAGTCCCTTATGCATCTAATATTTCATATTCATCAGTTTACAATAGACAAATTTCAGGTTTTGCATTTGAGGATTATAATTATGATGGAATATATGGTACAGGGGAAAATAAATTAAGTGATATAGTAGTTGAATTATATAAGTTATCTAAAGATGATTTTGAAAAAAATACGCCTTTACAAGCTATAAGTGAAAATGATAAAAAAGTATCAGATACAGTTACTGATAAAAATGGAAATTATAAATTTAAAGGTTTAGAACAAGGAAATTATTATGTTAAATATACATTTGATTGTGATAAATATACAGTAACAAATAAAAATAAAGTTGATGATACTTTGGGTGATTTAACAGAAAATGATTCAGATGCTGATATGGTAGCGGGTACATGTTCTGCTATATCTAATATAGTAACTGTTAATAATGATAATATTAAACAAGAATATATTAATCTAGGTTTAAGAATAAGGCAAAATTTTGATGTAAATATTAAAAAATATATAACTAATGTAATAGTTAATTCAAATAGAGGAACTCAATCATATGATTATAATAACGAGACAAAAGTAAAAATTGATGTTAAAAACTTAAAAAATACATCATTTAGAGTAACTTATAAATTTGAAATAGAAAATTCTAAATATTTCCCAGGTACAATTGGATCTATAATAGAAACTATACCAGATGGTATGACATTTGATCCATCAATTCCAGAAAATGACGGTTGGTATGAATCAGGAGGCTTCTTATATTATAATAATTATGCTATAACATATATACTTCCAGATGAAAAATATTATATGAGTATAGTTTTAGATTTAAAAACAGACAGTGGTGGAGATTTTGTTAATTTTGTTGCAGCTCAAGATTTAAAAATAATGGAAACAACAGCAAATCTACTTGAAGGTATACAAATAACAAATTATGATCCATCATTAGATAAACCAATAGAGGAAGAAACTGAATAGTAGGAGGAATTAAAATGAAAAAGATATTAGTTAAATTTTTAACATTTATAGTAGTTTTATTAATTCCTGTTACTTCAACATCCGCAGAAACTTGGAAATATAGACTCATGAAAATGCCTATTAGTGATATAATATCATCTTTACCAAGTGCTCAAATTTTAGATAGTGGAATGCCAGTAAGTGGTAACTATAAACTAACAATTCATGAATTAAATGGAAAACGATATAAAACCGTTCATATAGTTGAGGGAGAAGATTCAAAGAAAAAATATCATGGATATTGTTTGCATGTAGGGAAAGAAGTATATGCAGATGCAACATTAGAATTACATAAAGGATTTGCTGATTTACCAAATTCAGATGGTAAAGATATGACTGAAACTCAGCAAACAGTATTAAAAAATATTTTAGCTAGTGGATATCAAAATGGTGAAGGAAATTTAAAGTTTTTAACTGGTAATAGTAATCAAGTTGGTACATGTACAGATCATGCTGCATGTAGAAAAGTATTTGCAACACAAATATTGATATGGGAAGTAGTCGCGGGTGCAAGAACAAATTATGAATATACACCAAACAAATCTAATCCAACTAATAGCCCACATAATTTGCTAGTTGAAAAAAATTCTGGACTTAAAACAGCCTATAAAAATATATTAGACGATGCAGAGGAGTTAGCTACAGATACAAAAACTCCAAAATCATTTGGTAAAACATATACACTAAAATGGAGTGATGCTAGTAGTAAATATGTTTCAGAAAAAATAAATATTGGAAAATATAATATAACTACAGATAATACTGCATCTTTAACAATATCAAATAAAGATTCTAATAATGAAGTTGTTGTATCATCTACAAAAGAAATAAATGGTGAAAAAGAAATAAATGCCAAATTAGTAAAGGGAAATACAACAGAAGGTAGTACAGAGTTTAGATGGTTTAGATTTGAGAAGACTAAAGATGGACAAACAATTTCAAAAGGACTTGCACAAGATGTTGTTATGGGTGATTATTCAATTACAAAGAAGAAGTCATTCAAAGTTAAAACTGAATCAGGTATATTTAAAATATCAAAAGTAGATGCTGTAACAAAAGAAGTATTAAAAGGTTCAAAATTTAAACTATATAAATGTTCTGGAAGCAACTGCGCAACTAAGGAATATTTAAAAGAAATAGATTTAACAAGTCAAGCTCAAACTGTTGAAGTGTCAATAAATAAATCAGGTGAATACTTATTTGAGGAAGTTGAAGTTCCAAAAGGATATGAACCAATAGGACAATTTAGAGTTGAATTTTCTATTGATGGTAATAAAGCATTAGTTAAAAATGTATATAGTGATTTAGGTAATGTTCAAAAAATTGAAGAAAATAAAATATACTATAGTTTAGTAGTTGAAAATAAACCTAAACAAATTTCAATTAATAAAATTAACGGTATTAATAATGAACCTGTAAATGGTGCAACTTTTCAAATTAGAACATTAAATGGACAACCATTAAAATTTAATTTAATAGAAGGTATTTATAGATATTCAGATGTTGGAACAATAACAGATCTTTATAATGCTAATACAAATTTATATAATGTAGCATTGCTTCCAGAAGGAGAGTATATATTAACAGAAATCAATGTTCCATATCCGTTTAGTTTGCAAGGATCTCAATCTGATAGAGAAACAAAAATAAAGATAGATAGTAACTCTGATTTATGGGTATATAACTATACTACAAATGCATATGACAAAACAACTAATGCAACTGTAACAGTAAAAAATTTTACTACAGAAGTAGAAATAATTAAAAGTGGAGATAAAGGAGAATTGTTAGACAAAGTTTCATTTGAATTATATGATTCAAATAAAGCTAATCAAATAATTCTAATAAAAAATGAAGCAACTGGTAACTATGAATATGCGAATGGTCAAACAGGAACTCCAATTCAAGTAATAACAACAAATGGAAAAGCAAAAATATTGTATTTACCAGCTGGACAATATTGGCTAAAAGAGGTTAGCACAGGAGATAATGATTATGTTATTTCACAAGATATTGAATGGACACAAATAGATGTAAATGTTACTAGGGATAGTGCTCCTAAAGTAATAAAATCAATAATTAATAAAAAAGCTATGTTTAATTTTTATAAAATTGATGAGGATGGAAATTACATAAGTTCTGGTAAATTTAAATTACAAAAATACAATACTAAAAAGGCAAAATATGAAGATGTGCCACTATTATATAATGATAAAGATAATACATATACTATTGATTCTACAGGTAAAAGTGATTTATTTGTTTTCACTCCTAAAAATGGTATAGCAACATTTGTTGATATGAGTGCAAAATCAAAATATAGAATTGTAGAAATAGAAGCACCAGAAGGATTTGTGCTTCCAAAGATAAGTGAAACCCATGCAGAATTTGTAGTAAATGAAAATGGATATGTTATTGGTGATACAGCAATTATAAATAGAAAGATTACTGTTGGTGAAGGAGCACAAGCAAGTGCGGAACTTATTATAAACATATCCACAGGACAAAATAGAATAAATTATCTTCTTATAATTTCATCTATAGTATTAATTCTTTTTGCACTATTTATAATAAATAAAAAAATAAAAAAATAATTTAATAAATACATAAAAAAATTTTTTATGTATTTTTGCATAAAAAAATAATATTTTTCCAAATTATTAAAAGAAGGAGGAAAAATATGAAAAAAATAGTAATAGCATTACTTGTAGTATTAATGTCAGCATGTACATTAGGTAAAGCAGTAACACCAAAACAAAAAGTTTCAGAGTTTTTAGATAAATATAAAAACCAAAACACAGATATTATTGCTCAACTTGATGAAACAATAGATTCAGAAATAACTGATAGTGATCAAAAAGAAAGATATAAAACACTAATGCTAAATCAGTACAAAAATATGGAATATGAAATAAAAGATGAAATAGTTGAAGATGATAATGCTGTTGTTGAAGTTGAAATAACAGTTTATGATTATGCATCTTCACTTAAGAATTCTAATACATATTTGAATGAACATCTTGATGAATTTAAAAAAGATTCTGATACTACAATGTCTGAAACAGCAAATGATATTAAAAATGCAGCAGAAGATACAGCTGAAGATATAAAAGATGGAGCTAAGGACGCAATAGATGGTGCTAAAGATGAGTTACAAAATAATACATCTGATTATGATAAAGATAAATTCATGGAATATAAAATAAAAGAGATGGAAAAAGTAAAAGATACAGTAAAATATACAATAGAATTTACTTTAACAAAAGTTAATGATGAATGGCAATTAGATCCATTAAGCAATGCTGATATAGAAAAATTACATGGCATATATGTAGGATAATTGAATATAGAATTAAAACTATATTCTTTTTTATATATTTATAGCATATATTATTTTGAGGTAACTAATATGAAAAAGATTATTATTTTTATAATTATGATTTTTTTATTTCCCTTAAATACACTTGCCATATCAGTTCCAAGTAATAATGCAATACTAATGGATGAAGATTCAAAGAGAATATTGTATTCTAAAAATATATCAGAAAAACATTTAATAGCAAGTACAACAAAAATAATGACAGCAGTTCTTGCTATAGAATCAGGTAAATTAGATAATATTATTACTATAAATGATAGTGTTTTAAAATCACATGGTTCTGGTATATATGTTTCAGTAGGTGAAAAAATTAGTCTAAGGAATTTGGTTTATGGACTTCTTCTTAGAAGTGGCAATGATGCAGCACTTGCTATTGAAGATTATTTAGGTGGTCATGAAAAATTTATCACTCTTATGAATAAAAAAGCAAAAGAAATAGGAATGACTAACACTATTTTTAACAATTCAAGTGGTTTAGATGATGATGAAACAGGTAACTATTCAACATGTTATGATATGGCTTTACTAATGAAATATGCAAATAATCTATATGATTTTAGAATAATTGATAGTACAAAAAAGATAGTTGTTAAAACAGATATAAAAACATATTCTTGGACAAATAAAAATAAATTATTATTTACATATAAATATGCAAATGGTGGTAAAACAGGTTATACTATCAAATCTAAAAGAACTTTAGTAACTAGTGCGACCAAGAAAAATATGAATTTGATTGTAGTAACATTTAATGATAAAAATGATTTTGATACTCATAAGAAATTATATGAATATGGTTTTTCAAATTATAAAAATTATTTAATAATAAATAAAGATAAAATAAAAATTAAATCTAAAAAATATAAAAATAAATTATATGTAAAAAATAACTATTACTATCCTATGACTAATAATGAAAGAGATAATATAAATATAAATGTTATAGAATATAAAAATATAAAAAGCGATAATAATGAAGTAGGATATATAGAAGTTTTTTATAAAAATAAAAGTGTACATAAAGAACCTATTTATGTTAAAACAAAATAATTTTGATTAATTTAGTAAAACATGTTATACTTTCATTTAGTTTGAAGGTGTTAATGTGATTAGATTACAAAAAGCAATCGCGGATTCTGGTTTTTGCTCTAGAAGAAAAGCAGAAGAGTATATAAAAAATAATAAAGTTTTAGTTAACGGGGTTATTACATCTACTCTTGGTGTTAAAGTATCAAATAAGGATGAAATAATAGTGGATGGTAATGCTATATCAAAACAAGATAAAGAATATTATGCATTATATAAACCAAGAGGTGTAATAAGTAGTACAAAAGATGATAAAGGTAGAAAGACTGTCATTGATTTTTTTGATTCGAATAAAAGATTGTATCCAGTAGGTAGATTAGATTATGATACAAGCGGTATAATATTAATTACAAATGATGGAGAATTTGCAAACTTAATGATGCATCCTAAAAATAAAATACAAAAGACTTATATAGCAAAATTAAAAGGTATAATAGATGGTTATTCAATAAAAAAAATAAAACAAGGTCTTATTATTGATAAAACTAAATATACTGTTGATAAAATAAAATTAAAATCATTAGATAAAAAAAGTAATACATGTATTGTTGAAATTGTTATACATGAAGGTAAAAATCATGAAATTAAAAAAATATTTGAAGAAGTTGGTTATAAAGTTATTAAATTAAAAAGAGAATCTTATGCATTTATAACTTTGAATGGTTTAACATCTGGTAAATATAGAAAATTAACTTCAAAAGAAATAAAACAATTATATAATTATACTAATAAATAAAAAACATCTTTCGATGTTTTTAAAATCTTAATTTTCCTTTTCAATTGCTCCAACAGGACAAGAATTACATGCTTCAATTGCTAAATCTTTAGTTTCATCATTAATTTCATCATTGTTTGCCTTTGCAAGATTATCATCTTCATCAAAATCAAATACAGTACCATTTGTTATTCCAACGCACATTCCACATCCTATGCATTTATCCTTATTAACTTTATACCTCATACAAATACCTCCATATAATTAATTATACTATTAATAAAGTTAAATATAAATAAAAATATTTAAAAAAATTAAAAAATATGTTATTATTTATTAAAGTAGGTGATAATCATGATGTCTCGTATGGACAGGTATAATAATATTAATGATAATAATACTTTAAGCCGTTCAAAAAAAAATAAAGAATTGTATGAAGATTTATATTCAAATACAAATTATTCAAATATGGTTGTCATAGATGATTCTAATGAAATAGATATATCAAAAATAAAAGAAATAATAGATATGGAAAGAAAAGATAAAAAGGTAAAAAAAGATGTAAAGATTGATCCTAATATATACTCTGATTTACCTAAATTTGAAGATGATTATCCAAAAAAATTATATGATATAAATGAGGTTTTAAAAGAAGCAAAAAATAAAAGAGATATTATAGAAGAAGCAAATGAAAAAAGAAAAAGAGAACATTATAATTTAAAAACAAATAAACAAATAGAAGAAGAACTTGCTAAAACCAGAAAAGTATATCAAGATTTAGTAAAAGAAGAAAAACAATTACTTAATATAATGAATACATTAACTAATGTAAATACAACGGATTTAGCTTTAGATTTATTTGAAGACTTAAAACCTAGTGGAGATACTATAGTTACAAAACCAATAGATAATACTAAAACGTCTTTAAATATAAAAAAAGTAGATAACAATGAAGATTCTACGGAATATAGCACAGATACATTTATGTTTGATGCAAAAGACTTTGAAAGTATAAATAGTATGAAGGATGAAGTAAAAAGAACAAATTTATTTATTAAAATTCTCATATTTATAGTTACAGTTATATTAGTTATTATGGGAATAATTTTAATAAACAAATATTTGATTAGTTAGAAAATTATATAATTTTCTTTTTTTTCATATATTTAACTAGGTGCATATATGAAAAAAATAAAATTAAAATCTAGAAAAAAAATTAAAATTTCAACAAAAATTTCAATCATTATTATACTTATAATAATCTTTGTAATGTTATTTTTAAATTATTGCGGTAAAAAAGCATTTCCAGTTTTAATGAAACAAGCTAAAATAGATTGTAAAAAAATGGCAATATTTATAATAAATGACTCTGTTAATGACGATGTTTTAAATATATTAAAAGAAGACGACATTTTTGATGTTATTCAAAATAATTCAGGTGAAATACAAACTATTGATTTTAATCCTGTTATAGTAAATAAAGTATTATCTAAAACAGCTTCTATAGTAAGTGATAATTTAAAAAAAATAGAAACTGGAAAAATAGATAATCTAACTTTTTTAAATGCTGAAGATTATGATTTAAAAAAATTAAAAAATGGTGTTATATCAGAAATACCAATGGGAATAATAACTAATAATGTATTATTATCAAATTTAGGACCAAAAGTTCCTGTAAAGCTTAATTTAGTTGGTAATGTAGTTAGTAGTATAGAAACTAGTGTTAATAACTATGGAATAAATAGTGCTATTGTTGAGATTTATGCAAAAATTGAAGTAACTGAAGAAGTTATAATTCCATTTCAAACTGAAAGAATTAAAGTTATAAATAATGTTCCAATAGCTATTAAAATAGTTCAAGGAACGGTTCCTGAATATTATAGTAATGGACAATTGTCTAAAGATTCAAATATATTATCGATACCAATTGGTTCTAAATAAATAATATGTTATAATAAAATCATATGTAGGAGAGTATATATGAAAAATATAGTTTGTATAAATGAAATTAAATATGAAATTATAGAAGATTATAAAGGTGGCTTTGTACAAAGTGAGTTTATTGATAAGTGTACAGATTACTTTTATGATTTTGATTATGTTGTTGGTGACTGGGCTTATGATAAACTTAGATTAAAAGGTTTTTACGAAGATAATAACAAAAAAGCAAAAGATATAAATAAAATAAGTAATTTAAAAAACTATATTAGTAATAGTTGTGCTTATGGATGTAAATATTTTGTTGCTAAAAAAATTAATATATGATATAATTTTTATTATAGTAAAGAGGTGTTATTTATGGACAATAAGGTTAAATTTTATATAATTAATGAAGAAGGAATAAGAGAGGAAGCTCAAATACTAGCAAAATATAAATTATCAAACAATAATAACTATATTACATATACATATGGTGAAATTAATGATAACCAAATGATAAAAATATATTCAACAGGTGTTGTTTTAGAAAATGGAATTTATTCATACAAGGAAATACAAACTAATGATGAATGGAATGAAATAAAAGATGTAATGAAAACTTTAGCAAGAGATATAAATGAAAAAATTCCAGAAAATTTAAAATGTGATTTAAAATTTTCTAATGAAGAAGTTTCTGTTAGAAGACCTAAAAAACTTTTAGTTTCAAAAAAATTTGCAGATACTTTAGCTAGTAAATATGAGGAAACTAAAGAAGAACCAGTTATGGTAAATAAAATTAATAATTTAAATGTTGAACCAGCTGTAAATACACCAGCAGATTTTATATTAAATCAAAGTCAAACAAATGAAAAAGATGATATCTTAAATAAAACAATAGAAATACCAACTTTTGAAGAACTTCAAGCAAGAAATAAGCATGTTGATAATGTTATGTTTAATTCAAAACCAGATGTTAGTACTAATATGAATCCAGTAAATAATATTGTAAGTGAAGAAAAACAAGATGTTATTGAAAATATAGAAGTAGGAAGTGATTCTACACAAAAGTATAAAGAAAAATTTAAAAAAGAAGTAGAACCATTGCTTTTAAATGTTTATACTAAACAACAACAACAAATAGAAGCATTAGAAGAAGAATTATCAAAAACAAAATTTGATTTGTTTGAAAAACAAAAAGAAACACTATCACTTAAAAAAGAAAAAGATGAATTGGTAGAAAAAGGTAGTCAATTAGAAGAACAATTAAATGGAGTTCAACAAAAAATGAATGGAATAATAAATGTACTTCAAGGAGATACTACAACTACTAATACAAATAAAACTATTAGTAATGAATTTGAAGAAGAGAGAATTTAATTCTCTCTTTTCCACTAATTACCATATAATAAAACGTATGATATGTTAAATTTTTCACATTCTATTAATGTATAGGAGGTGAAAATAAATGACAAGTGGATCAAGTAATAAATTAGTTACACCTGAATCAAAACAAGCTATCGAAAGAATGAAATATGAAATAGCTAATGAATTTGGTGTTAAATTAGGTGCTGATGCTACTGCAAGAGCTAATGGTTCTGTAGGTGGTGAAATAACTCGTAGATTAGTACAAATGGGTCAATCACAAATAAGTGGTGGATATAACATGCAAAATAAATAATTAGTTTAACAACTATTTAAATATATTAAAGATGAACTATGATTATATATAGTTCATCTTTTCTTTATATAAAAACTATTGACAATTATAAAAGATAAACTAAAATATAACTAAGCACATAAGAAAGGAGACTCCTAAAATGAAAAAAGAAATATTAGAGAGTTTAAAAGAAGCAGTACAACAAATAAAAAAGAAAGAAAAGGGAAAAATAATAGACTTATCTATTGAAAAAAAAGGTAGTAAATATTATCTAAAAAAAGGAGCATTAATAGGAGCAACAGCATTAGTATTAGCAACAACAAATGCACCAGTAAGTAAAATGGAAGATGGAATAATAAAAACAGAAGCAGCAAAGAAAGATAAGAAAAAACCAGTATTAAAATTTAAAGGTAAAACAAAAATGACAACTGTAGAAGGAAAAAGCATAAAAATACCAAAAGTAACAGCAAAAGATAATAAAGATGGAAATATAACAAAAAAAATAAATGTAACAGTAAAAAAAGGAAATACAAATTATAAAACAATAGCTAAAAAAATAAAAAATAATAAAAGTGTTACATTCAATAATGCTGGAGAATATGTAATAACATATACAGTAAAAGATAAAGCAGGAAATAAAACAAGTAAGAAAAGATATATAAAAGTAAAAAGTATTGAAAATGAAAAACAAACAACAGAAACACCAACATCATATGTAATAGAAAAACCTAATGTTACAACTCAAACTCCAGTAACAACAGAAGCACCAGTAACAACAGAAGCACCAGCAACTACTGAAGATCCATATCCAGATACATTAGTAATCCCAACGCCAGAAGAATATAAAAATTATGATATCAAAACTATTAAAGCAGGTCCTAGTTATTATAAAGTTACAAATGATCCAGAATTTTTTAAATTAATTGAAGAAGCACAAGAAAATAACTCTGAAAAAATAGATTTAATGAAATCCTTTGATTTCTATATGGTAACAATTTCAGAAAATGATATGGATGATATAATAGATAATTATAAGGAATTATGCATATTAGGTGAGGTGTTTGCATATGACGAAGATGATAATAGTATATTTGAAAGTATAGTTATATATCCAGATGTAAAAAAACAAGTAAATACTGATGGTTATTATAATATATACATATATGCACAGGATGAGAATAAAAATAAAGCACTAAGAGTTCTTTATCTTAATATTGTAAAAGAAGAAGACTTTGTTAAACAATATGATTCAAGTGTTCGAGATGAAAATTACATAATAAGAAAGATTGAAGAGCCAAGAGCTATGTATTACTATTATAGATATCCATTAACAAAAAGTTCAATAAAAGATAAAAGTTTAACATTAACTTATTAAAATTCAAATAAAAAATAGAATTATCTTAAAAAATAAAAACTTTTTTTAGGAGAAAACTATTTTTTTTTTATTATATATGTTATAATACAATATATAATAGAGGAGGATATAAAATGGCAAATGGATATCAAGATGTACTAAATAGAATTCAAAAATATTTTTCAGATCCAAATAATAGAGATAAATATAAATATATATATGGAATAGATACATCAAATAATAATGTAATATTAAAGAATAAACAAGTTGTAACTATTGATCAAATAGAAAATGATACAGTTGATTATTCAAAAGTAGAAGAATTTTTACAAATGCAAGAATCAAAAAAACAAGAAACACCAGAAACAGTTGAAACAGAAGAAATACTTGATGAAGAAGAAAGTACAAAAACATTAAATGATATAAAAAAGATAATTGATGAAAAGGATGTTAGTAAACTAGATCAAATATTAAGTACATTTGCTATAAATCCAGAAACGAAATTAATAGATGAAGAAAGGGCAATTGGAATAGTAACAGGAAATACAATAAATGAAGCCGTTGATTGTATAAAAAATAATACTGAATTTACAAACGATCTAACAAAATATGATGTAACAGGAAAAAAATTAGAAAGTCAAAAGATAACTGAAAAAGTTAATTTTGAAGAAGTAATAAATAATAGCTTTAATAATATATTACTATATGTAGAAGCAGCAAGATTAAAAGGAAAAGTATATGGTGAAGAAAAAATATTAAGAGCAAAACAATCATATATAACTAGAGTAAGATTTGCAATTAATAAAAATGGATTATCAAATCAAATAGAAGAAAATAAAGAAGCAAAACAAGAAGAAAAAAAGGAAGAAATAAAACAAGAAAAAAATTTAGAATTAAAACCAAATAAAGATTTAAAAAAAGCTGGTTTTGCTGACATATTTATACTAACTATAATAGTTTTAGTATATGCAGTAATAATTATAAATTTGATACTTAGATTAAAATAGTATTTTTACCAAAAAATGGTAAAAAAACTATTGACATTTACAAGTAGATAACTAAAATAAAGCATGATAAGAAAGGAGACCTCTAAAATGAAAAAAGAAATATTAGAGAGTTTAAAAGAAGCAGTACAACAAATAAAAAAGAAAGAAAAGGGAAAAATAATAGACTTATCTATTGAAAAAAAAGGTAGTAAATATTATCTAAAAAAAGGAGCATTAATAGGAGCAACAGCATTAGTATTAGCAACAACAAATGCACCAGTAAGTAAAATGGAAGATGGAATAATAAAAACAGAAGCAGCAAAGAAAGATAAGAAAAAACCAGTATTAAAATTTAAAGGTAAAACAAAAATGACAACTGTAGAAGGAAAAAGCATAAAAATACCAAAAGTAACAGCAAAAGATAATAAAGATGGAAATATAACAAAAAAAATAAATGTAACAGTAAAAAAAGGAAATACAAATTATAAAACAATAGCTAAAAAAATAAAAAATAATAAAAGTGTTACATTCAATAATGCTGGAGAATATGTAATAACATATACAGTAAAAGATAAAGCAGGAAATAAAACAAGTAAGAAAAGATATATAAAAGTAAAAAGTATTGAAAATGAAAAACAAACAACAGAAACACCAACATCATATGTAATAGAAAAACCTAATGTTACAGTTCAAAATCCAGTAACAACTAGTGCTCCAGTTACAACGGAAGCACCAGCAACTACTGAAGATCCATATCTAAATGCACCAGTAATGCCAATGCCAGAAGATTACGCAAATTATGATATTAAACAGATAACATTTGATAATAACACATATAATGTAACTGGTGATGAAAATATTGCTGATTTATTAAATCCGGCGCTTGAAGAAAATAATAGCAATCTAAAACTTATTATTGAAAATGACTACATGAATTTAAATTTTCCACGTGACGAAATTAATGATGTTGTTGACAATTATAAATATTTAAAATATTATGGAAAAATTAGAGCATATGATTCAGAAGGTAATGATATTTCAAATAGTATATTAATATGCGCTACAACTGTAAAGATGGACAAATGTATTTATATTTATGCACAAGATGATAAAGGAAATAAAATAATAAAATCAACTTTTGTATACTTCCCTTCAAATTTTGACGAAATGTGGAAATCGCCTAATGAAGATGTAATAATAGTAAGTACAAATCCTAGAGTTATGGGCATGTTAAATGTAAGTAATATTTCAGAAAAATCTATAAAATCAAAAAAACTTATTAAAATTTATTAAAACAGGATATTTTATGAAAAATTAATTTTTTCGTTAATATATTTGATAATATAAAAGTGTAATAGTTAATTACGAAGTTATTATGTGATTAATTATTATACTTTTTATTATATATAATTATATAATTTTATATAATATTATTTAATTGTTTAGAATTTGAAAATATAATTGTGAAAAGATATTAAATCTAGAGAAAATATTTATATGTACTTAAAATTTTAAAGTATAAAATGAAATTTTTGTATAAAAATAATGGATTAGTATTTTATTTTTACAAAATATGTAGTACAATTATTATAGTTATATAGTAGAGGATGATATTATGAAAATAAAATATTCTAAAAATAAAAAAATTTTTATAGGAGTATTTATAAGTTTTGTTATTATCATATTTTTAGTTTTAGTATTTAATAATTTAAAAAATGATGGTATGCAACAAGCTGGTATATTTAATGTATATTATAGGACGTATACTAATGAAGATGGTTGGAGTAGATGGTCAAAAAATGGAATGACTAGTGGAAATATAAAAAAATCATATAATATAAAGAATATTGAATTTAAGATTGGAATGTTTAGTAAAGGTTCATTTAGTTATACTGTTTATAATAAAAAGAATGGATGGCTTAGTCGTTTAAGCAATAGTCAAAAAATGAAAAATCAAAATTTCAGCGCGATAAGATTTTCTCCTGATACAAAAATAGATAAAAAATATCAAATATGCTATAGAACATATAATAAAAAAGATAAATGGTTAGAGTGGACTTGTGGGAAAGATGCAATTAGTGGAAATAAAAATGAAAATATTTCAGGCATTCAAATTAAAATAATTCCTAAAGATGTAATAAAAAATGAATATCTGAAAGACTATGATAATAATTTAAATTTAGATCCATTTAAAAATTTTTAGGAGGTATATAAAATGAATAAAAAAATAAGAAATATTTTGTTTGCATTATTTTCAGTTTTTATACTAGTTTTTATTATATTTATGGTGGTTAATGATGGTAACAATGAAAATGTTCAAACTGCTAATAACTCAGTAAAGAAACTAAAAATAATGTATACAATGACAAGTAATGAATACAAAAATATTAAAATTGGTGATAAAAAATATGATACTTTATTAAGTGAAAATTTTGAGATTAATTTAACTAAAAAAGGAAGGTTTTATGTGGGTAATGTAGACTGTATAAACAAAATTACTACTTCAAAAATCCTTGATTATGCCTTTGCTTACAATAATGTGAATGGAATTGAAATTACTGATGCAAAATTTGACGAGAATAAATTGACTGTCTCAATACCAGAAAAATATTATAATACATCCCAAGAAAATGTTCCTGTTAATACACCAGTTCAATTTCAAATATTATCAAAAACTAGTGATAGAAAAATAAGAAATTTAAATGTAGATATAACAGTAAATAGATTTTTTAACAAGACAAAAAATATAAAAATCAATGGATATGATACAGAAACTACATTTTCAATTAAAAAATATAAAAGAGGTATGAGTATATCAAAATCTGATATTTCTATTTATCTAAATAATAAATCTCTTAAGGTTGAAAAAAATGGCTTTGAATATAATAACAGAGCAGGGACTATAACACTTAATATATCTCCAGTTTTGATAAAAAATATATATGTAAAAATTAATAAAAGTACTATTTTTCCAAATTTCTTATTTACTAATGTTGCTCACGCTGTGGAAAACGAAGATTTAAAAGCTCAATATACCTTAGACGCAAGCTCATCAAAGGGTATTCCTGTTGGTACGGTATTTACGATAGGAGGAATTCATGTCGATTATATTGGTAGAGGGAAGACTTCATTAAATATATGGAAGGATGAATGTGACGCTGGCGTTGCAAAATCTTGTGCAAAATTACATGCATATAATAAATTTAGTAATAGTAATAATTATGTTACTATGCCTTCTGGGGGTGATTATGGTTATAGAGATTTTATAATAAACTTATCAAAAGAGACACTTACTACAACGGTTGATAAGACAACATATACCGTTAAATTTGATGATGATTCCTATAGTTATGTAGTTTTGGGTTGTGTTGAATCTATTGTAGGTCTTACACCAGCGGGTCCTAATGATGCTACAATTACATTAAAAGTTGCTGCCCGCACTGATGACTACATTATATTTGATGTTACAATGAACAAATATGTAACGTCTCAAACTGGTCAAGGAAGAGTAAAATTTAATTATCCAAAGGATGCAGAAGGGGTAATAAAAGCAAAAAAAATAGATAAAGATGAACCAAATAAAAAAATTGGTGGAATAACTTTTACAGTATATGATGGTGCAGACTGTACGGGAAATGTAATTGATGAAGGACAAACAGATCCAACAAGCGGCCTTGTTAAATTTCAAGATGGTTTAACTAACGGTGCCACTTATTATGTAAAAGAAGCATCAAATCAAATTTATGAATTTACTTCCAATTCAGATGGTGCTAGTAAAGAATGCCAGGCTGTAGTAGCTGGGACTAGATCGAAACCAGCAGAGATAAAATTTTATAACAAACGTAAAAAATATGCACTTTTAGTACACAAACAGGATACGGAAGATCCAAATACACCAGTAGGTGGTGCAACATTTAAAGTATATTATGGACAATCTAAAGATGATAGTACACTTTATTATGAAAGAACGGGTAATACATATACAGCAGGTACTCAAGTTTTCGACACTGGTGGAGATGGTATAACGGATCCCGCTGGGAATACTGTAATTTGTAATCTTCCAGATTATATTAAATATACTGTTAAGGAAGTTGCAAATTCTAATACTCTATATTATAATAATGATAGCGAAGATCTTACTAGAACCCATGAAATAACAGCAGATCAATTACTGGAATATACAGGTAGTTGCCCAGATGTATCAAAATTTCCAAAACCAGAACCTGTTGATAATATAAAAAAATATTATTGTTTTGCAGTTAAAAAAATTGATGCAGTTACTGGTGTTGAATTGGCAGGAGCACTGTTCGAAACAAACCTTCCTGGAGCTATACAGCATAATACATCAAATGTGCTTGGTGGTAAAACAGAAAGTAATGGTTTTGCTTATTTCTTTGCTGGGACCAATACTGGTTCCGTAAATGTACGGGAAACGGAAGCTCCAGAAGGATGGGCAGCTGCTGATGGAGAAGTAGCTGTAACCCCTGTTTTGATGCCATATGGTACAAATGCTGTTGGTGTAAATGGTTCAACAAATTTTGCAACAAATTGTGCATCTGTGACGACAGCTAAAGGTATTTTTACAACTTTTAGAGATTATTCACTTGTATTAAACTGGTATAAAACAACAGAAGATGGAAATACACCAATAAATGGTGCTCAATTTAAAGTAAAAGATGCAAGTGGAAATTATATAAAAGTAAGTGGCACTGTATCTACAACAGATGCAGCAGGTACGACAAAAACTTGCTATCAATATAGTAAAACAGGTAATACTGATGTGTTAGAGGCTGGAAATACAAATACTAATGGTGCAACAAGTAATGGTGAAGTATGTATAAAAGGTTTACCTCAGGGAACTTATACTGTTGAGGAAGTAAAACCTGCTCAATATCATGCGTTTAATAATACTAATACTATAAATGTTGGTACATCAACTACGTTTGCGCCAAAAACTTCTACAAATACATTTGTAAATATTCCAACAGTAATAGAGTTTACAAAGAAAACATCAAATGATAACAGAGAGGCATCTGATAAAACAATGATAACTTTAGTAATGCCTGATGGAACAACAAAGGAAACAACATTTGAGAATTTAACAACTGAAGAGTTAAAGCAAATAGAATTTAATGTATATGTATTAGGTCGATCAAATCCTTTATCATTTGTTAAAACTGCAGAGGGTGTTTATGAATATGTTGATGGTCAAAGAGTAGACGCACCTCAGGGTGAACAGGTAACGGGATTACATTTAAATGATGAAAGAAAGATAACTATATATCATTTACCATGGGACACACAATATAGTATAAGAGAAAAGGATACAAAGGTATGTGACAGTAGTTCTGATTATAATAAATGTATAGGTTATTATTATCCAGATTATAAAAATGATAATAATACAGGTGATGGACATATATTTAATATAACGCAATGTTCGAATGATAATGCGACTTCTTGTCCTAGTGGAACTGGTGCTAAAGCTGTGGTAGAATTAACAAATAAACCAACAGAAATAATGTTTACTAAAAAGGATTTCTATTATTATGATTCAAGTAGTAATACTGGATATGATCAATCTGATATTGTAGACTTTGTAAATGATAAAGAGCGAAGTGACTTTGATAGGATAACGTTTAAGTTAAAGGATGCGAATGGTAAGTATTTAACTCTTAAGAAAGTAGGAGATCATGGTTCATGTTTAACTGAAGATAGTTATAGTGAGTATAGGTATGTATATTCAGATTCAAGTGATGCGGATGGAACGGAACTTCATGCATGTGGAGGACATATAAAGATAACAAATTTGTGTAGAGGAAACAAGTATGTAATGGAGGAAGTAGCAGTTCCAGAAGATTCTGTATATGTAAAAGAGAATACGGAGTCAACACCAACAACAGCAGAATTTAATGTACCATGTCAATCAGGAGATACATCAAAAGGGTCAACAACAAATTTAATAGAGGATAAACCAACAAGGGTAAGATTTGAGAAAAGGGATGCTAAGTATAATTATTTAATACCAGATGAAACAACGACATTTAAACTATATAGATGTAAAAAAGGAGAAGAGTGTCATCCAGGAGATTATAATAGTGATGAGGAAAGAGAAAAAGCAGGAATGACGCTTATGAAGTTCTATGATAGAGGAGTTATAAGAGGCGATGAAGAGGATACAGAGGATGCAGAAGGACTTGCTGGAGTAGAAGTATATAGAAAAATGAGTGATACAGATGTAGAAGCTGGTACAAAGTATATAACAGAGTTACATCCATATAAAGGTATATTAGTAATGAGGTATTTACAAGGTGGTTATAATTATGTGTTATTAGAGACAGTAGCACCTAAAAATTATACATTACCACTTGGAAGGAATGCAGAAACAACATTTAAAACTGTAACAGATACAGTAGATGTAGAATCAGTAGATGTTCCAAATAAACCAACATCGTTATTAATAAAGAAATATGATAATAAGGGAAATTTATTATCAGGAGCAGAATTTAAGATATATGAAGGAAAGACATGTGATCCAAATTTAAGTGCTAAAAATCAACCAAAAGAGTTATTGAAGTTAAAAACAATTAGAGATGGAATTTATGAAAATAGAGAAACAAAGGATACAGATACAGTAAGGACATGTAAAGATAGAGAAGATGAAAAGTGTAGTGATATAGATCCTAATGGAGATTTAACGAAATTAACATATGAAACATCCCTAGGAACATGGTTAGATAGCTGGGCAGATTTTGCGGATGAATCAACAGTAACAAAAGATGGTAAGAAGATAGAAATACAAGAGGGAGTAGCATTAATACAATATTTAGAATATGGTCATTGTTATATAATAGAAGAGGTAAAAGCACCAGAAGGGCATTCACTACCAAAGAAGGATGAAGATAGATTTACAATGGTAACAATAGATGAAAATGATGCTTATGCTCATTCAACATATTATAAATTTATAAATAAACCAACTCCATTCCAATTTTATAAATATGATGAGTTTAATCAATTATTAGATGGTGCGGAATTTAAGTTACAAAAGTTAGATGATAATAAAAAATATCATGATGTAACAGTATCATTGGATGATGATTTGAAGAATTTAGAAAATATAGATGATGATGATAGTGAAAAGATAAATAAGGAAATAGAAAATTTAAGAAAACAAGCAGAAGAGGGAGTACCATTCTATAAAGTAGATGATAAGACAGAAAATACAACAATAACAACAAAAAATGGAACAGCAGTAGTATATTATTTATCACCAGGTCAATATAGAATAATAGAAACAAAAGCAGCCCCAGGGAAAGAGCTTACAAAGAATCCAAATATAGCAACATTCTTTGTAGATGAGAGTGGAAATGTGTATGGTAATTCAATAATAGTAAATAAATCAAAAACTGAAAGAATAGAAGTAAAAAATTCAGCAAGTGCAGAACTAATAGTAAATATTCAAACAGGACAAACAGTAATAAGGTATGGACTTGTAATAGCAATAATCGCAGCAATAATAACAGGATTAATGATATTAAAAAATAAAACGAAATAAAGAGGGGAACCTAGATATGTCAAAGGAAAGTTTAAATAAAATAGATATAAAAAAAAGTAAGAGGGTACTATTAATATTAATAATTATAATAATAGTACTTTCAGTTTTACTTCTAATTTCAGAAAACTTTGGTAATTATAGTAAGGTAAGACTAAAAACAAATGATAAAACTATTTTTTCAATATCAGATTTAACGGTAGATAAATTAAAGTATAGTGATAGTGAAAAAGTAGTAAGAAAAGAAATGGGAAAACCAAAGAAGGAAAAAAATGTAAGTAAGGATATATATAGTTATAAAGAATTATATTATGATGGAATTATTTTAACATTAAAAGAAAATTATTCAGATTATATGCTTGTAAAAGTAGAAATAACAAGTGACAAGTATAAGGTTAGTAGGAAAGTAAGAGTAAATGATAAAATATCAAAAGTAATAAAGAAGTATAAAGTAGAAAATAAAACAGGGACATATATATATGGGAATTATTCTTTTAATTCACTAAATGATAGTAGTATAAAGGATAATATATATTTTGGAATAAGAAATAAGAAAGAATTAGCATATGTAAATAGGGATGCGATTGTAGGAGACGAAAGAAGTAATATAGCAAGAATGAATATAGAATATAAGCATGGAAAAGTAAAAAAGATAACATGGAGTTATGATTTTGAATAGGGAATAAAATTTTATTCCTTTTTATTTTTGAATATTGGAATTTTAAAATGGTAAGAAATTAATAAAAAGTTATGGAAAAAAGTAGTTTTAGTAATTTAAGTATAATAAAAATGTATTTTTTATAATTTGATTAATAAAAATCTATTTAGTATTATTGTTTTGAGTAAGGAGGTATAGATGTTTTTATTAAGAAATTATAATAAAAGTGAATTATATGATTATGATATAGTAAAAGAAAATAAAATAGAATTGAATAAAAGAAAAGAGGGAGAAAAATTATCTATAGTATCTGATAGTATGTTTAAGGCAATATTTCAAAATTCTAATAGAATAGAGTATTCTGTTAAATTTTTATCGTATTTTTTAGATATAAGTTATGAGGAATTGTTAGAAAAAATAGTATTATATAAAAATGAATTAGATAAGGAAAAAGAAAATACAAAGTCAGAAAGATGTGATTATTTAGCGTTAATAGATGATACATTAATAGGGATAGAAATGAACAATAATAGTTCAGAGAAAATATTAAATAGGAATTTAGAATATACGTTTAGAAATTTTAGTACAAAAATGACTGTAGGAAAGAAAAAATATGAATATTTTAATTCATATACATTTAATATAAATAATTTTGCATTTAAAGGAAATAAGAAAATAATAGATATATATGTATTACAGAATGAAGAAGGCTTGGCATTAACAAATAAGTTAGTAGTTATAAATATCTATCTTCCAAATTTAATGAAAAAGTGGTATACTGAAGGTACAGAAAAATTAAATGATTTTGAAAAGTATATGATAGCTTTGGTAGAACCAAATATAGGGAAATTATTATCAATTAAAAAGTTGGGAGATGAGATAGTGGAAAAGTTTATAGATGAGGCAGAAAAAGTAAGTTTTGATAGAGAAATAGGGGAAGCTTATGATAAAGAGTGGGCATTAAAGGATGAAGAGTATAGTGAAGGAAAAGAAGATGCGAAAATAGAAATAGCAAAAAGAATGATAGAAAAAGAAATAGATATAAAAACTATAGAAGAAGTAACAGATTTATCAGAAGATAAATTATTAAAAATTATGAGTAAGAACTCATAATTTTTAATTATATAATTTTAGAATTATATTTAGAGTTAATCATTTCATGTATAATGTGTATAATTAGTTGTTAAACTACTTGAAAAATGAATAAGTTGATGTTATAATTTTTATATAAAATAGGAGACGTTATGATGAATAAGAGAAATAAAATATTATTAATATCTTTTTTAGTAGTAGTTTCAGTTGGATTCATTATTTTTGGTGTTACACTTGGTGTATTTGCTGCGAATAATGATGTAGCAATTAAGAATATTAAGATGACTGGAATTGATACAGGTACTTCTGGTTTTGATGATAGTGATGGTTTAGATTATAATGATTCTAATTCTTATTCAGTAATAGAAGGTTATACACCTGGTAAGGATAATAATTCAAAGAATAGAATAGTTAGATCTTTTGATGAATTAACTTATCATTTTAATTTTGAAATTACTGGTAAGAATCCAGGAAATGATTTTGAAGAGAGAAAAGTTAATATTAAAATTACAATACCAGAAGATGTTGCCAAATATGTAGCTTTTGATAAAGATTCAAAGGGCGGCGAATCTAGCAGAGTTTTTACTTTTGATGGAATTGATACATATGGTTCTTTTAGTAAAGATATTACTATTTATGTTCTTGGTGCTCCTAATGGTACTTTGATTAAACCAAAATTTGAAATACAAGAAAGTACAAATACAGATCCTAATTATGTAGTAACTTTAGGAAATGTATCTGGTGATACATATAATTATGAATATGATAGTGAAAGTGATGAAAAATATAGTACAGTAAGTAATATGTCAGGATTTATAAATTATATGCCTACTGCAGTTTCTTCATCAACTGCAAATATTGAAGCAATATTATCAAGCCCAACTGAAGAATTTCAAAGGGCAACATATAATAATGTTGTAGGTAGGTATTTAACATCTGTTTTAAAATTATATATGAGTGGTAATGAAAAAACAGGTATAAAAGGTCTAGCAGCTCCAAAAGATAGTTCATTAGAAATCCCTATAACTATAACAAATGATGGTGGAACATTAGCTTTTGAAGATGGATGGACTAGAACTTATGGACCTGATGCTACCGGTGATATAGCAGCCATGGTATTTGAAAGTCCATACAGTGTTTCTTCAGTTGAATCAGCTAAAAAAACTAAGTTTCCTGGTAATGTAACTCTTACTCAAAAAGATGAAAATAATTATGTATTAAATATATCTGATTTTAATTTAACTTATAAATCAGCAACAATAAATGCAAATAATACAAGCATACCATCTAATTATAATTATATTGGTAGTTATGCAATCTCTGTTTTTTCAGGAAGAACAAAAGAAGATGGTAAAAATGATATAAATGTTAGAATGGCAGTATCTCCATCTACATTTATAGATACTAATGAGAATACTGTAAATATTAAAACTTCTGAAAGTGTTTTAACTAATAAGTATTATGAAGTTATAGATTATTCTTTAATTGGTGAATTCTTTGATATGGGTGGTAACAAGTTATCTCCTGAGTCAAATGGTAAGGGTGCTACATCTAAAGGATCAAATCTTGTTTATAAGACTACATTTAATTATAAGAAGACTTTATCTGATCAAGGTTTAAAAGAGATTATAAAGGTAGACCCAAATGCATTTAGAGTTATGCAATATGGTGATAAAGATATAAATATTACTGTTGAAAGTCCAGATGGTTCACAATTATCACAAGATGACTTTGAGGTTAAATTTATATCAGGTGATTATAATAACGCAAATTATGTTGCAAAAAATTATGATGATAGTTCTTTGGATAGTAGGTTAAATAGTGAAGATACAGAAAGTATTAAAAATGCATGTGCTACTGTTAATAAGAATTTATCTAATTATTCAGTAGATCAAGTAATGAATTTATATGGTGGACCATGTATAGATGCAAATTCTGATTTTGAAGGTTCATTTAATAAAATAAGTGAAGCTAAGGTAGATGATAGTGAAATACCTATAACTAAAATAGTTATTCAAACTAAGGATGGTGTAAAATTACCAGATTCTACTATTGTTACAGTAGAGGTAGGTTTAAGAGTTAGAAATGTATCTGATTTAACACAATCATATCAAATTACTGCATTAGCAACATCATCAGACTATGATTCTAATGTTTCATATTATGCTCCAAGAATAACTTCTGATAATAATAGTATAACAAGTCCAGATAATTATATGAAAACAGTTTATGCTGGAAATGATGTATCTAGTATTGATACAGATAGTCCTTGGGGTGACTCTATAAAAATAGTTAATTTTACATCAAGACAAACAATAACTGTAACTAATAAAAATACTGATGGAACAGTTAAAGTTCATTATAATGCTAATAAAGGTGAAACTATTAATTACAATGTTAAAACAAATATAACTGATGATAATCAAAATGTTGGTGCTGATGATGTTTGGTATATAAATAATTTAAAAATTTATGTAAAAATTCCAAAAGAACTTACTTATATTCCAGATAAGAAGTTAGGAAATCCTGAAGTATCTGAAGATGGTGGAGTAACTACATTAGTATATACAATGCCATATACAAAACCAAATATGAAGATTAGTGATATTAATTTTAAAGCAACTGTTAAACCAAATATTAAAGGTAGTGGTGTTCCTGTAACTGTTACAAGTACAGTTGTAGCTATAAATATTAATAATGAAACTGATACAAGTTATTTTGGTAGTTTATCTGATAGTTTTACTATATATGCTACTGGAATTCAAAATGTTATAGTATCTCAAAAGGTTGGTAGTGCTGGTTCAGTTGTTGAAAAAAATTCAGAATTTAGTTATTTACTTGGAGGATATAATAATACAGGAAATAATGTTGATAATTATAGTATAGTTGATATATTACCAAGTTCAGGTGATAAGAATGGTTCAACATTCGAAGGTTCTTATAAGGTTAAGGTAACTCTTCCAAATTCAATGTCAAAAGCAAAGGTATATTGTTCAACTTCTCCATATAATACATTAGAAAATGAAGTATTTAATAAAAATAATGAATTTAACGAATGTAATATTGTAGATGAATATGTTGATGCAACTGCTATAAAGATAACAGGTATTTCAATAAATGCAGATTCTTATATGGATGATATTGTTTTATCAATTAAACCAGAAAATAATAATTATTCTGATAAATATATTAATTCATTTGTTGGTGCTTCTGAAACATATAGTCAAAATGAGTCTAATATGTTAGAAACAAGGGTAGTAAGTAGGAATATTTCTGGTATGTCATTTGTAGATATAAATGAAAATGGAATAAAGGATGAAGGGGAAACTCCAATTCCTGATATGCCAGTAACTCTTTATAAACTTGATAATGATAATAATCTATCAAAGGTTGCTGATTCAATAACAGATGAAAATGGTAAATATAAATTTAAGGATTTAGAAGTAGGTAGATATAAGATAAGATTAGATTATAATAGTGAATTATATGATTTAACTTTAAGATATGCGACAGAGGATGTATCTATAGATTCAGATGCATATAAAATAAGTGAAGGACTTTTGGAAATTAGTAATAAAAGAACTCCTGATGAATCTGACGGTATAAAAGTAACAAGGGATATAGAATCTGTAGAAAATATGGATATAGGATTAATATCTAGAAAATCATTTGGTTTTGATATAAGCAAATATATTACAAAAATAGATTTAAATTATAATGATATTCAAAATACATATAATTATGATAATCAAAATAAGGTTGTATTAAGTGTTAAGAATAGTTTAAGAGCAACAGCTAGAGTTTATTATGGAATTAAAATAGAGAATACTTCAACTAAAGCAGGATATGTTAAGGTAATAAATGAAAGTATTCCAGAGGGTTTAAATTTTAATGAATTTGATGAATATAATTCAGGTTGGTTCTACCAAAATGGTGAACTTAAAAATGTTTCTTTGGAAAATGATTTAATTAATCCTGGTGAGACTAGGTATTTGAAAATAGTTTTAGATATGCCAAGACAAGAGACTGCTAAGACATTTATCAATACAGTTACATTGTTAGATATTGAAGAATATCAACCAGAACCTTTAGCAGAGGATACAAATGCTGAATCTAATTTGTATGAAGTTGGCGAAGAACTTACATATGCTGGAATTAATTGGCACGTTGTAGATACTGAAAATAGTGATGATGAGCAAATACTTACATTGCTTGCAGACTCAGGAACTATTAGTTCTAAAATGGGTCATACTTCATCAAAGGATGATATATATAAATGGAGTGATTCTTTAATTAATAAATATATAAATGGAGATTTTATAAATAAGAATACACTTAATTTACCAATATTACGTGATAATGAAGTATGTGATGATGCGTCTGGTCTTTATGTAGCATCTTATGGTGGTTCTTTATCCAAGGAAGGTATATGTCAATCTGGTAAGTTTAATAGTTATAAAGTAAGATTATTAACAGAGAATGAATATAACAATTTATTATCTAAAAATAGTGAGGATTTATCTTGGTTATATGGAGATAGTGATTTCTGGCTTATGAATTCTGTATTTGTTACTCAAGAACACAATCCATATGGTGAGATAACTGATCTTACAAACGTTAAGAATTTAGCTAAATTTGTTAGTAAATCATCAACTTCTGTATTAAATGGATATAGTTCAAGTAGTAAAAATAGTTGGGTTTATTCTAATACTAAAAAAGAAGTTAGACCTGTAATAACTATTTCAAATAAAAATATAATTCCAGAGTAAATATAAAAAGGTATACAGTTTTGTATACCTTTTATATATATAAATTTTTAGTTATTATTAAAAAAAACGTGTTTTTTTAATAAAATACTAGAAAAAATAAATTATTATGGTATTATTGTTATAGGAGGATTTTGTTGTGGATAAAGTAGTATTAATAATGTTAAGATTAGAAGAGTGTTATGATAAAGGTGAGGGGTATTATTCTAGGCAAAATATAATGCCAGATTTTTATGAAAGTTTACGAATATTATTAGAAAATAGTGATTCTGATAAGGTATTATTATCATTTTTTTCAGATTATTCATGGGATGATAAAGCTGTATTAACAACTGAATTATCTATGAATATGAAAGAAGAAGATGATTATATTATGTTTGGTAGAAATTTCTATCAAGCAAAGAATAAGAAGAAACAGATTTTTGAATATATTAAGGATTTATCTAAGCAAAATGAAATAAGCAGAGTTATTTATATTGATTACAAACCATTCTTAAATATTAAATCTGCGGATAGTATAAAGGTTGATAATGGCTTTAAGAGTTTAGTTTCTGCATTATCTAATTATTCTAAAAAGCAGTATGTTTATGAGTTATCTAAAAGTTCCTAGGAGCTTTTTTTCTTTGTATATTTATTATTATACCTATTAATACCATATAACTAATTAGGCTAGAACCTCCATAACTAATAAAAGGAAGTGTTATACCTGTTATTGGGAGTAAACCTATATTCATTCCAATGTTTTGAATTTGTTGAAATAATAATATCGCAGCAATACCTGCTACTATGTATTTACTTTGATTTGATCCTTTAATACCAACTTTTATAATTTGCATATCAAAGTAAATAATTACAAGGATTAAAGCAGTAGAACCTAAAAAACCGAAATTACTAGCAAAAACCGAAAATATAAAATCTGTCTGAGGTTCAGGGAAATATATTGGTGTATTAGATAATCCATATCCAGTTAAACCTGCACTACCAGTAGAAGCGAGTGCATTAGTTAACTGCATTCCAGAACCGTTTGACCAATCAAGTAATCTATCCATTCTATAGAAAAAATTAGTTCCAAATATATTAATAAATGTATCTTGATAATTAAAAAATAATATTAAAAATCCACCTATGAATATAATTAGGAATAATCCTAATATTAAAAACCATCTATATCTTATTCCAAAAACAAAAAGCATTACTAATAATATTGAAAAATATATAAATACTATTCCAGTATCAGGTTCTAAAAAAGTAAGTATAGATGGTATTAAGGTTAAAATAAAGCATTTAAAAATAATAAAAAATTCACTTTTTAGAGTTCTTTCATATTTATTATTGTTATTATCTAACTCTTTAGCCAAAATAAGTATTAAAAATATTTTCATAAATTCACTAGGTTGAATAGATCCTATACCAGGGATTGTAAACCAACATTTAGCACCATTTGATTCAGTTCCAAATATTAATACTAGTATTAGTGATATAATTCCAAATATATATAAAATATTTGAATATTTGTATATAAAGTCATTTTTTGTATTATAAAAATAGATTATACATATGTAGCCTAGTATATACCATAATATCTGTTTAATATATAAATTATTATATGAGGATGATAATAAGTCTTGAGCACTATATATTGTTATTATACTTATAAAAGTAAATATAAAAAGTGGTATTAATATTTTTAAATTATATTTATCTTTAATATTATTCATATTCTTCACCATTTTTATTATAATCAAATATTTGGTAAATATTTGTCAATAAAGGCATAAAATTTATAAAAAGGAGGAAAATATGAAAAAAATATTACCTGGTTTATATAAAGGTAAAGTAAAGTCTAATAGTAAAAATCAAAAACAAACTGTTTTAAATAAAATAGATGAAAATATTAGTAATATAGATTATGATGATAATAGAGGAAATAATGTAAATAAGCAAATAAAAGATATTTTTAATTCTCCAAATTATGTTTATAGAGCAGATGTGTCTATTATTATGAACAATGGAGATACATTAAAAAAAACTATTATTGGAAGAACCAATAATAGTCTTATAACAATAGATGATGAACTAATAGATGTAAGTAAGATAACTCAAATAGATTTTTTAAATTAAACGTTTTCTATGAATGTATCTCCCAAACATCTGATACTACAAATACATTCTAAGTTCATTGTAAAGAATGATTCAGTAGCAGTGTAAGTACCATCTTCATTTGCTATTAAAACCCTAAATGTTGCACAGCAATTATCTATTTTTTCAACTCTAAATACTGAAGATGTAGCAGCAGGATCTGCAACTCTTTGAGTTGGGGCACTCCAAGGAGTAACACCATTACTCATACAAGTATATAGCATTACTGGTCGTGTATTATAGAATATACATGAGAATTGACCTAAACTTGGTTTGTCACAACTTTCAATACAATCTTCTTCTCTATCAGCATTTTTTTGTAATAGATAAATAACTTTTAATATATCACTAATACAGTTACAATTGTTTTTACACATAATGTATTCCACCCCTTTATTATATTTTCTATTATAGGATATTCGAAGATGTATTAAAAGTGTAGGTATTTGCTTGTTTTTTTATTAAAATATAGTATAATTATAATAGGTGATAAAAATGAGTATTAGTTATCAGTATTTAATAATATTAGCAATTCTATTATTTATTGTTATTATTGTATTAAAAGCTAATAAAAAAGATTTTCATATAGAGGCTAATAAATTAGTTGATTATTTGGGAGGAAAGGATAATATTCTTTCTATGGAAGTAAATATGTCTAGATTTAAAGTTACATTAAAAGATGTAAGTAAGGTAAATAAAGATGCTATTCAAAAGCTTGGTGCTAAAGGAATAGTTGAAATAGATAATCAATTAAAGATAATATTAGGACCAAATGCAAAAGCTTTATTAAAATATATAGATGAATTAAAACGATAGAAATATCGTTTTTTTCTTTTTTCGACAAATTTTTTCTGTCACATTATGTAGAATAAGGTAAAAGGAGGGAAAATATGATCGATAATATGATTTTAAACACGATATTAATATTATTTCCACTCATGTGTTATATAATTTATTTAGGTGAACATAGTTATAAAAAGGATAAGAAAAAAAATCTATATTTGGATTTAGCTTTGATTACTTCTTTATATCTATATATTAAGTATGCTAATGATATTTCAGCTTATAATATAAATTTAATAAATATTCCTTTGCTTATAGCTATAATAAAAGATAGAAAGTATATGGTTATATTATTATCTATTTTAATAATAGGCACTTATTATAGTTATTTTAATTTTAGTATAGTTTATCTTTTATCTGAATATATATTATATTATTTATTAACAAAGCTTAATTTTGGAAATAAAAACATTATAAAGATAGTAATTAATTTTACTATAGTAAAGATATTAATATCATACTTATATATAGGAGAACTTACTATTTTAGATAGTTTATTATTTGCAATTATTGCTATACTTATTTTATATTTATTTAATATAGGAGAATCTATAATGGATTTAAATATGAATATAAAAAAATTAAAGAAAGAAAAGGTTATTAATGATTCAATATTTAAGATAACTCATGAAATTAAGAATCCAATCGCAGTATGTAAGGGTTATTTAGATATGTTTGATGTTAATGATGTTAAAAAAAGTACTAAATATATAGAAATATTAAAGGAGGAAATAAATAGAACATTAGAGTTATTAAAAGATTTTTTAAATTTTTCAAAGATAGAAATAAATAAAGAAGAAATGGATATTGAAATGTTAATAGAGGATACATATGATGGATTTAAAAATTATGTAAAATCTAGTGGTATAAAAATAAATTTTAGTGGTGTAGATGATGAAGTATATATAAATGGTGACTATAAAAGATTAAAGCAGGTTTTTCTTAATTTGATTAAAAATTCTATGGAAGCAATAAAAGAGAAGAATATATCAAATGGAATTATAAATATTTCGTGTGAAATAGATGAAGGTTTTTTCGTTATTACATTGAAAGATAATGGTATAGGTATTGATAATAATACTTTAAAAGAAATGTATAAACCATTTTATACTACAAAACAAGATGGAACAGGTCTTGGAGTATGTTTTAGTAAAGAAGTTATAGATAGTCACTCTGGAATGATAAATTATTATACTGAATATGGCAAATGGACAAAAGTAGTTATAAAATTACCTATAAAAAATAGTAATTAATTTTAATTACTATTTTACTGTTATTCTATAAAAATTAAATGATGGTCTATTAAATAATCTATAATTAAAACTAGATGTTCCAATTCCACTTGATATGTACATATCTGTTTCATTTAATTTATAATAAGGCTTATAATATTTTTTTGCTCCATTTGGAGTGTATATCGCACCATAAAATGGAAGTGTAATTTGTCCATTATGTGAATGCCCAGCAAGTATTAAATTAAAATTATAATTACTGATATCATCATATGCATCAGGTTTATGCATTATATTAATTTTATATTTAGGCATCTCACTCATATTTATATCTTTTAAGAATTCATAATTACTATTATATGATAATCCAGATATTAGTATTTTATCATTATTACTATTACATATAATATCATATTTATCATTTAGATCTATAAAGTTAGATTCATTAAAAATAGATGCACTTTCTTCAAACTTTAAATCATGATTTCCAAAAACATAATATTTTCCATATGTAGATTCTAATTTATTAAGTTCTAATTTTATATTATTTAAATCTTTTTCATTAATTTTTACATCTTTATCTATAAAATCACCTGTAAAGAATATTATATCAGGTTTACTTAAATTTATTTGTTTAACTAAGTATTTAAGATTGTTTATATTTGTAGTTCTACCATAATGGAAATCAGAAAAATGAGCTATTTTTAAACCGTTAAAGGATTCAGGTAAATTATTATTTTTAACATTATACTCTTTTATAATTAAACCAGATGTAGCAATATATCTTGAATATATTATTAATATAACTATAGTTAATATTAAAATAAAAAATATTTTTCTTAATATACTAGATTCTTTTTCTTCTTCATCAAAAATATCTTCTTCTATTTCTATATTTTTTTTCATATTTATCCTCCTATAAACTGAAATAATAATAAAATAAAGTTATGAAATGAATGAATAGTTATAGTGGTAAAAATATTATTGCTTTTATAATAAATAAAGGCTAGATCTATACCCATAAGCATATATGGAATAGATAATAAAAAATCATTGAAATTACTACTATCTGATGTTATATGTATCAAACCAAATATTATTCCACTAATAATAATAAATAAATATTTATTGTTAATTATATTTTTAAAAGTTTTTCTAAATGTTATTTCTTCTACTATTGGGGCATATATTACCGTTGAAAAACTCATATATATAGGGAATAATTTTATATACTCTCTAACACTTTGTTCATTATTTGACATTTCAATACCAGTAATTTTATACAAAATGGAGTTAGATATTCCCATAGCAAGAATTCCAATTATATATATGGGTAAAAATTTTATGAATAAATTTAACCCATTTTTTTTAAAGTTTGAAAGATCAATACGTAATTCATCTTTATATACTATAATTACAAATATTAAATAAATAAGACTAGTTGATATTAAATATATATTTTTGGTTACGTTACTCCAATTATTTGTATCTATATTTAATAATGACAAAATAGATAATGGAATTATTTCATAAATAAAATAGAATAAGAACATAAAACAGTTTTTAATTAATTTATTTTTCATATTTTTCACCTATATTCCATATTAATTATATCACGTAAATTATAATAAGTGAATTATAAAATAAATATGTACAAATTTTCATATTTTATGTTATAATTGTTTTGACATCTTTAGAGTGAGGTTAATCCTCACTCTTTATTATACAATTTGGAGGTATATAATGATAGAAAAAATTAAGGAGCTAGTTATTAAACCACTAGATGAAAATAACATTAAATTAGTTGATGTTTATTTTGAAGAAGAAAATGGTGTAAAAAATCTTGTTATAGTTATTGATAAAAAACCTTATGTAGATATCGATACATGTGTACTTGCAACTAATATAATTAATCCTATATTAGATAAAGAAGATTTAATAGAAGAAAGCTATGTTTTAGATGTTTGTTCAAAAGGAGGAGAATAGTATGAATAAAGAAGAATTAATAAGAGCTGTAAAAGTTTTAGCAAAAGAAAAAGGAATAACTGAGGATGAAATATTTGGATACATAGAAGATGGTCTAAATGCGGCTTATAAAAAGAATTTTGGTGGCGCTACAAACTCAGTAGTTAATCTTAATAGAGAAACAGGAGATATAAAAGTTTTTTCAAGGAAAGTAGTAGTAGATGAAATTAATATGGAAGATGATGAAGATTCACAAATTTTATTAGAAGAATTAGATGATAAAAAGGGCTTTAAAGTTGGAGATGTAATAGAAGAAGAAGTAACTCCAAGAGATTTTGGTAGAATAGCTACATCAACTTGTAAACAGGTTTTTACACAAAAAATTCGTGAAGCTGAAAGAGAAAGTATAATGAATGAATTTCAAGATAAAGAAGGGGAATTATTAATAGGTACATTAGCAAGAGAAGATAAACAAAATTATTATGTTGATTTAGGTAGAGTAAATGGTATATTACCTAAAACTGAAATAATTCCAGGTGAAGAACTTACAATGGGTTCAAAAATAAAAGTTTATGTAGTAAAAATAGAACTAGGACAAAAAGGTGGTCCTGTAATATTACTTTCAAGAAGTCATTATGGTTTTGTAAAAAGACTTTTAGAAAATGAAATACCAGAGTTGAATGAGGGTATAGTAATACTTTATAGTGTTGCAAGAGATGCTGGTAGCAGAAGCAAGATTGCAGTATATTCAGAAAATGAAAAAGTTGATGCTGTTGGTGCATGTATAGGTGAAAAAGGTGTTAGAATAAATAGTATTTCAAAAGAATTAAATGGTGAAAAGATAGATGTTGTTAAATATGATAAGGATATAGTAACATTTGTTAAAAATGCACTTAGTCCAGCTAAAGATTTAGAGGTATATATTTTAGATGATAAAGGTAAACAAGTATTAGCAGTTGCTGATGGAGATAATTTATCATTAGCAATTGGTAAAAGAGGTCAAAATGTGAAATTGGCAGCAAGACTTACAAAATGTAGAATTGATGTAAAAACACCTTCAAAGGTTCAAGAAGAGGGAATAAATATATATAAATATTACGAAGCATAGGTGAAAATATGAAAAATAGAAAAATACCGTTAAGAACATGTGTTGTAACAAAAGAAAAATTAGAAAAGAAAAACTTAATTAGAATAGTTAAAAATAATATGGGTGATATTTTTGTTGATAAAACAGGTAAAGCAAATGGTAGAGGAGTATATATAAAAAAAGATATTAATGTTTTAGAAAAGGCAAAGAAAACAAAAATTTTAGATAAAATGTTTGAAAAAAATATTGAAGATAAAATATATGATGATATTGAGAATATAATAAATAGTAATGAATAAAAAAGAAAGAGGTGATTACTTATGATGAGTGTAAAAGAATATGCATTAGATATTAATATGTCTGTTGATGAAGTAATTAAAAAGGCAAAAGAGTTAGGTTTTGAAATAAGTAATGAGGAGGATATTCTTACAGAAGATCAAGTAATTGATTTGGATAATGTTCTTGTAATTAATTCAGAAAGCGAAGAAGAAACAGTATATTTAGATGAAGTTACGGATGAAAAAGATTATGATTTAGAAGAAGAGTTAGAAGATAAAGCTGAAATTTTAGCAAGTTCTTCTAATTTAAAGTTTGATGATACAATAAAAAAACAGAAATTAAAAAAGAAGAGTCAAGTAGCTAAAGAAGATATAAATGCTAAAAGAAAAGAAATGTATAAAAATAAAGAAAAATTAACTCAAAATGAGGCGTCACAAGATAAGAATATAATTATATATAAAGATGGAATGACTGTAAATGATCTTGCTAAGGAACTTAATGTTCCAGTTACAGATATTATAAAAAAATTAATGAATTTAGGTATAATGGCTAGTATGAATAATCAAATTTCATTTGATGATACTGAAATGATAGCGGTTGATTATGATAAGATAGTAAAAAGTTTTGAGTCACAAGATAAAACAAATTTTGAAAAATTTGAGATAAATGATGACCCAAAAGATTTAGAAGAAAGACCAGCAGTTGTAACTATAATGGGACATGTAGATCATGGGAAAACTAGTCTGTTAGACTATATAAGAAATAGTCATATAACAAATGGTGAATTTGGAGGAATAACTCAACATATCGGGGCGTATCAAATAGAAAAAAATGGTAAAAAAATTACCTTTATAGATACTCCAGGACATGCAGCATTTACAGAAATGAGAGCAAGAGGTGCAGCAGTTACTGATATAGTTATTATAATAGTAGCAGCTGATGATGGTGTTATGCCTCAAACAGAAGAAGCTATAGATCATGCTAAAGCAGCTGGAGTACCTATAATAGTTGCTATAAATAAGATAGATAAACCAGGTGCAGATCCAGAAAAGATAATGACAGAGATGGCCGCTCATGATTTAACTCCAGATGAATGGGGTGGAGATACTATATATGTAAAAATATCTGCAAAAACTGGAGAAGGAATTAATGAACTTTTAGATAGTATTCAATTGGTTTCTGAAATGAAAGAATTAAAAGCTAATCCAAATAGATATGCTAGCGGAACTGTTATAGAATCAAAATTAGATAAGAATGTAGGATCAACAGTAACATTACTAGTACAAAATGGAACTTTAAGACTAGGTGATCCAATAGTTGTTGGAACTACTTACGGTAAGGTTAGAACTTTAAAAGATGATTTTGGAAGAGAAGTTGTTGAGGCTATGCCATCTACTCCTGTTGAAATAACTGGCTTAAATGAAGTTCCATCTTCAGGAGATAGATTTATGGCATACGAAACAGAGAAAGAAGCAAGGACAATTGCAGAAAATAGAAAAGAACAAGAAAAATTAAAAAATAGTAAAACTAATACTCCTGTATCATTAGATGATTTATTTAGTAAAATACAGTCTGGTATTAAGCAAATTAATATTGTACTTAAAACAGATGTTAAGGGGACTGAAGAGGCAGTAAAAAATGCATTAGCTAAAATAGAAGTTGAAGATGTAAAAATAAAGGTAATTAGAAGTGGTGTTGGAATTATTACTGAAAGTGATATCGTTCTAGCTAATGCTTCTGATGCAATTATAATTGGATTTAATGTTAGACCTAATTCTAAGACTTTAGATTTTGCAAAAGAATATGGTGTTGATATTAGATTGTATAATATAATATATAAACTTGTTGAAGATATGGAATCTGCTATGAAAGGTATGCTTGATCCAGAGTATGAAGAGAAGGTAATAGGAGAAGCAGAAGTTAGAAAATTATTTAAATTTTCTAAGGTTGGTACAATAGCGGGTTGTATGGTAACTGATGGTATAATTAAGATTGACTCAAAAGCAAGATTAATACGCGATGGTGTAGTTATTTATGATGGTGAAATTAATACGATACAAAAAGAAAAAGATCAAGCAAAGGAAGTTAAGAAAGGGTTTGAATGTGGAATAACTCTTAAAAATTTTGATGATATAAAAGAAAATGATGTTATTGAAGTATATGAAATGGTAGAAATAGAAAGATAAAAAATGAGGTATTAATATGAGTATAAAAACAGAAAGACTCGCTAATTTACTTATAAAAGAAATAAGTGAAATATTAATGACTGAAATAAAAGATGAAGATATAAAATTTGTTACTATAACACATATAGATTTATCTAGTGATTTATCATATGCAAAAGTATATTTTACGGTATTAAATGATAGTAATAAGGAAAAATGTATACATGATTTAAATAATGCAACTGGATTTATTAGATCAGAATTAATAAAAAGAAAACTTGAAATGAGAAAAATTCCTTCTTTAAATTTTATTTTTGATGAATCTATAGATTATGGAAACAAAATAGAAAATATTATAAAAGAAATACATAATGAAGAATAGGATTAAAAAGTATAAAATTTATACTTTTTTTTCTTATTCATCTTTTCTAATTTTGATATTTAAGTTATAATTATATTATAGTAGTAGGGAGTTGTTATAATGGATTTGATAAATCAAATTGGTATATCTTATAAAGCAAATTATTTAATTCAAGGAAATTATGAAGAAAGATGTGAAATGTCAACTAAGTTAAGGGCAAATAATACAGAATTAAGAATTAAATCAGATGGAAAAGATTTTGATATTTCTAATATATTAAAATCATATAGAGGTAATATTATTTTTCATATACCCAGCGTTAGTATAGATTTATCAAATTTAAAAAATTTAAATTCAAAGGTAAGAACTTTAATAAATAACAATGTGAAAATGGTTAATATAAATGCATCAAATTTATCACTTGATTTATTTGAATGGTCTACAATAGAAGAACAAAAAAAGTATTTCTTAAATATAGTTACTGGAATAGCTACATTAGCAGCAAATAAGATTGTGGTATGTATAGAAAATATGCCTTCAAATTCAGATGATTCAATGTTTGGATGTAATTATAACCAAATATCTGATATATTAGTATATTCAAGAAAATTACTTATTAAAGATTTTGGATTCAATGAAAACGATGCAACAAACTATATAGGATTATGTTTAAATATCTCAGTTTTGGAGAAAGAAAATCAGATTACAAGTTTAGGTGAATGGTTTAGTATATTTAATAAAAATATAAAATGTATTAAGTTTTCTAATGGGGAGCTATTAGATAGTATTTTAGATTTTGTAATATCTAATGAATATGATGGTCCTATTTTATTTGAAACTAAAAGTGAACTTGAGGAAATAGAACAAGATTATATATCAATAGATAAAAAGGTTAAGGAAAAGTTAAATCAATATAATATGGTTATAGGGGATTATAAAATAAAGACATTAACTGATTCTGGTTTTTCAAATATAATTGTTTTATCAATAATACTTATTACTATAGCTATTGCTATATTAATGGTTATAGTTAAAGTAAGGGGTTAGGATTAATTTGACTCTTTTATCAAATTATGATATCATTTAGATGTTTTCGCTAAAAACGAATGAGGTGAAACTAATGAAAATATTTCGGTTAATAAATGAAAAAGTAATTATAACATTTGTTTGTTCAATTGTTAGTTTGAGTGCATTTTCATGTTTTTTATCGAATGTAGATATTAATGGAACGTCAAAGGTTGACGCTTCTATAAATAAAGAAAAAAAAGAAATTAGGGTGTTGGATGATATAGCTGAATATAATAAAAATGATAATGTTCATGAGAGAATTGTTGTATATGAAGGCATGACAATGGAAGAATTATCTGCCAAGTTAAATCGTTCATTAACTTCTACAATGACAGGTAAAGGTGAACTATTTGCATCATATTCTCTTCAAAGAGGAGTAGACCCTTATTTAGCAATTAGTATAATGCTTTTGGAAACAGGATGTAAATGGACTTGTAGTGCGTTAGTTACAAGTTGTAATAATGTTGGAGGACAAAAGGGAAGTCCTAATTGTAAAGGTGGTTATAGATCTTATCCAACACTAGATGATGGTATAAGAGGTTTTATAGATAATTTAGCAGATAACTATTATGCAAAAGGATTAACTACACCTGAGGCAATGAATTCTAAATATGCTGAAAGTGGTGCTTGGGCAGTTAAGGTTAATAATTATATGTCCTCAGTAAGAGCAAAATAAAAATTCTAATATAAGTTTTTATTAGAATTTTTTTCTATTATAATGGATGGTGAAATTATGGATGGAATAGTAATAATAAATAAAGAAAAAGGTATGACAAGTAGGGATGTTGTTAATATTGCAATTTCTAAGTTAAATACAAGAAAGATAGGACATATGGGAACACTTGATCCAGATGCTACTGGTGTTTTAGTATTAGCGGTCAATAAAGCATTAAAAATATCTACAGAGATAACTGCTTATGATAAGGAATATATTGCTGAAGTAACACTAGGTATAGACACAGATACTCTTGATATTACTGGAAATGTATTAAAAAAAGAAATACCAAGAAAGGTTACAAAAGAAGAGATAGAAAGTGTATTAAACTCATTTTTAGGTAAATATATTATGGAGGTACCTAAATATAGTGCAGTTAAAGTTAATGGAAAAAAACTATATGAGTATGCAAGAGAGAATAAGGATGTTAAACTTCCTATAAAAGAAGTATATGTTAATGAAATAAAATTAATGGGAGATATATGTTATTATGATGATGTAACAAAGTTTTCTTTTAAATGTAATGTTTCAAAAGGGACATATATTAGGAGTTTAATTAGAGATATATGTAAAAAACTTGGTATATCTGGTACAATGTCTTCACTAGTTAGAACGAAACAAGGTAAATTTACTATTTCTAATGCAATAAAAATTTCTGATTTATCTAAAGATTCTAAACTTATTAGTATAAAAGATGTTTTAGATTTACCAAATATCGAAGTAGATGATTTTTTATTTAAAAAAATAAAAAATGGTAGTAAGCTTAAAAATATATATAATTATGATAAATTTTGTTTTGTTTATAAGAACAAAGCATTAGCAATTTATATTGTGGATAAAAATAATATAGATATTATAAAACCATATAAAGTTTTTATTTGATTTTTTAATGATTTAGTATATAATACTAATAAAATTATTTTTTGGGGGTAAATATGAAAAAAAGTGAGTTATATGAAATTATAGAGAAAACTAATATATCAGAAGGCGCATTTATTGGTATGTTAAAGGATATTGTGGAATTAAGAGGATTAAATTCTAATTTATTTTATAATATGTGTATCAATAATAGTGATGTTATAGATGATGATAATATAGATGCTATTATTAGAGTATTCTTAGTATTATGTTATTTACATAATGATTTTTATAAAAAAGATTTTGCAGAACTTTTAGACGAATTACTTCAAAATAACTATATTGTTTCATCAGATGATTTTGATAATATATTAGATTCTATTTCTGCAATTATTGATTATCCAGTTACAAATGTTTTTGATGTAGATATTGATGAAGCAGATTATGTAGTTTTCTTTTTATTAAAACAATATATGAATGTATTTAAGAAGTTAAAAAAGTTTGGTTATGATCTTTATAAACATGATCTTTCAAAAATATCTAGAAAATATATGCTTTTATTAGATGATTTATCTAATACTACCGAAAATTTAAAAGAAAGTTTTATGAGTAATTGTATGAATAGAGTAAGTTTATTTACTGAATTTATAACAGATGATTACATTTTTAATTTAGATGATGATAAATATGAAGCAGTATTATTTGTTGCTCTTTCAATTACAGATGTTAATGAATTATCGAAATTTAAAAATAAAATATATAAAATATCTAATGATATAGATATAGATTCATTTAGAAGTATTATTGATAGATATTCAGAAGAGTTAAATTATAATACGATTAACTTAATAACAAATACATTAGATGTTAATATGATAGATGATGCTTATGGAAATAGAATTATAAAGATGAAAGATGATGTAAATGTAAAAAAAGAATTAAAGAAAATTTTATCTCCATATGAAAAAAATGTAATAATATTTTAGTTTTATACTTGATTAAATTATAAAATTAATGTATATTATTAGTGCACTACCTTTTACGTGGTATATGGATTTTTTTCCGGCCATATACTAGGTATTAGGCAAATATTAGTTAGGAGGAAAAGAAAATGGCATTAGTTAGTTCACAAAAAAAAGATATCATAAAAGAATATGCTACTCATGAGGGGGATACAGGTTCTCCTGAAGTTCAAATAGCAATTCTTACAAAAGAAATTCAAATATTAACTGAACATTTAAAAGTTAATATTCATGATTTTCATTCAAAAAGAGGTTTATTAACTAAAGTAGGTAAACGTCGTAATTTACTTGAATATTTGAAGAAAACAGATATTAATAGGTATAGAACTTTAATTCAAAGATTAGGATTAAGAAAATAAGCACATTAGTGCTTTTTATTTTTGTAATTTAAACGGATATTATAGTGATGACTTATATTAATAAATATACATACAAAATTAGTAAGATAAATATAAAGTAAAGATTTAAAAAAACTAAAAAATATGATACAATAAATTTTAGTAAAGGGAGATTTATATGGCTAAGAAAGTATTTGAATTAGATTTTAGAGGAAGAAAATTAATAGTAGAACATGGTGAACTTGCAAAGCAGGCACATGGTTCGGTTTTAATTAGATATGGAGATACAGTTATTTTATCAACAGTTGTTGTATCTGATAACGCAAATATTTTATCTGACTTTTTTCCTCTTATGGTATTATATCAAGAGAAATTATACTCAGTAGGGAAAATACCTGGTGGATTTATTAAAAGGGAAGGAAGACCAACAGATGCTGCGACACTAGCTGCAAGAATGATTGATAGACCAATGAGACCAATGTTTCCAGAAGATTTTAGAAATGAGGTACAAGTTGTTAATACGGTATTATCAGTTGATACAGATAATTCCCCAGAGTTAGCTGCTATGTTTGGATCATCACTTTCAACTTGTATATCAAAAATACCATTTGATGGACCAATCGCGGGTGTAAAAGTAGGTAGAATTAATGGAGAATTTATTATTAATCCTACACCAGCTGAGTTAGAAGAGTCTGATATTGATTTAACAGTCGCAGGTACTATTAATGCAATAAACATGGTTGAAGCGGGCTCTAAAGAGGTTTCAGAGGAAGATATGCTTGAAGCATTGATGTTTGGGCATGAAGCAGTTAAGGAATTATGTGAATTTCAAAAAACTATAATAGATGAAATTGGTCAAGAAAAAATGGAATATGAACATCTAGAAATACCTGAAGAATTAAGAGAAGAAATAAAAGAATTAGCTTCAGAAAAATTAGATTCTGCTATGAGAATTAAGGAAAAATTAGCAAAATATGAAGCAATAGATAATGTAAAAAAAGATGTTATAGCTAAATATGAAGAAGAAAATAATGACTTAGATAAAGAAGAGTTGAATTTATTAATAACAAAGGTAAAATTAGTGCTTGAATCAATAGAATATGATATATTTAGGGCAATTACAGTAAATGAAAAAACAAGATCAGACGGAAGAGCAATGAATGAAATAAGAGCTCTAGATGCACAAATTGATTTATTACCAAGAACTCATGGTAGTGCATTATTTACAAGAGGAGAAACACAAGCGCTTGCAGTTACTACACTAGGAGCACTTAATGAATATCAAATGCTTGATGGAATTAGTTTAGAAGCTGAAAAACATTTTATGTTACATTATAATTTTCCACAATTTTCTGTTGGTGAAACAGGTAGATATGGTTCACCAGGTAGAAGAGAAATAGGCCATGGTGCACTTGGAGAAAGATGTTTAAAACAAGTTATGCCTTCAGAAGAGGAATTTCCATATACAGTTAGAGTAGTATCTGAAATACTTGAATCAAATGGTTCATCTTCACAAGCAACAATATGTGCTGGATGTATGAGCTTGATGGCTGCTGGAGTTCCAATTAAAGCTCCAGTTGCGGGTATAGCAATGGGACTTATAACATCAAAAGATGGAAAAGATTATACAATACTTACTGATATACAAGGTATGGAAGATCATTTAGGAGATATGGACTTTAAGGTTGGAGGAACAAGAAAAGGAATATGTTCTCTTCAAATGGATATAAAAATTAAGGGTATAACTAAACAAATATTAAAAGAGGCATTAGATCAAGCTAAAGAAGCAAGAATGAAGATACTTGATGTAATGGAAGCCCAAATAAAAGAACCAAGAAAAGAAGTATCAAAATATGCACCTAAAACTGTAATATTTAAAATTAATCCAGATAAGATTAAAGATGTTATTGGTAAAGGTGGAGATATGATTACTAAAATTATATTAGAGGCAAGTAATGTTACAAGTGTAAATGATATAAATGCTGTTAAAGTTGATTTAGCTGATGATGGCACAGTAACAATTTATCATATGGATAAAGATGTAATAGAAACTACAAGAAAAATGATTGAGAATGTAGCTAGAGAGGTTGAAATTGGAAAAGTATATAAAGGTAAAGTCGTAGATGTACTTGATTTTGGATGCTTCGTAGAGTTGTGGGAAGGTTGTGAAGGATTAGTACATGTTTCACAACTTGCACATGAAAGGGTTGGTAAACCATCTGATGTAGTTAAAGTTGGGGATGAAATTACTGTCAAAGCAACTGGTTATGATAAGAAAGGTAAATTAAATCTATCAAGGAAAGATACACTTCCAAAACCAAAACCTAAGGAAATAAATGTTTCAACAAAAGATAATATTAAGGAAAAAAATAACGACAAACCAAAAGAAAAAATAGATATTAGCTCAAAAGAAGAAGAAAAAACAAAAAAGAAATTAAGAGATATATTTAAAAAGAAAAATAACGATTAATTAATCGTTATTTTTTATATCCATAATAACAGGAAGAACAATAGGTTTTCTACCTGTTTTCTCCATAATAAATGGTCCTATTTCATTTATAATTTGATTCTTTAATTCAGAATAATTGAATTTTTTATTCTTAAGTTCTTTAATTATAACATTATATGCTTTTAATTCTATTTGTTTTAATAATTCTTCATTTTCATTTACAAGAACAAAGCCTCTAGTTGTTATATTAACCTTACCAAGTAACTGTTTTTTATTTAGGTCGATATTACAAATAACAACTAATATGCCATCATTTGCCATTATCTTTCTATCTTTTATTACAACATTTCCAATGTCACCAATTCTATTACCATCAACATATATATCATAGCAAGGAAATCCTTTATCCTTTCTTACTTTACCATTTAAAATAGATAAAACATCACCATTTTGCATTACAAATACATTTTCTTTAGGAATATCACAATCAATAGCTAGATTAGCATGAGCTTTTAGCATTCTATATTCACCATGTACTGGCATAAAATACTTTGGTTTCATTAATCTAATCATTAATTTTAATTCTTCTTGATTACCATGTCCTGATGAATGGATTTCATTTAAAGATGTATTTGTGTATGTTTTTACACCTTGAAGTGCAAGTTTATTTAAAGTATTTGCAATTGCTTGTGCATTTCCTGGAATAGGAGATGAAGAAAATATAACTGTATCTGTAGGTGATATTTTAATCTTTCTATCAGTACCATTTGCTATTCTAGAAAGTGCTGCAAGTGGTTCTCCTTGTGATCCAGTACATAAAAGACATACTTCTTCAGGTTTCATATTATTTGCTTCTTCAGGTGTTACAAAAATCTTTGTATCTTTTATATATCCAGATGCAATTGCAATTTCTATTTGAGTTTCCATACTTCTTCCAAATAAAGCAACTTTTCTGTTGTTTCTTTTACAATTTTCTATTATATGTTTTAATCTATATACATTTGATGCAAATGTTGCAACTATTATTCTACTTGTTTGTCTTTGAAATAAATCACTCAAAGTAGCATCTACTCTAGATTCACTTAAAGACATCCCAGGATTTAGTGCATTTGTACTATCACTAAGTAATAATGTTACTCCTTTTTCTCCTATTCTGGCCATTTTTTGCAAATTAGCCATTGGTCCTATTGGAGTAAGATCAAATTTAAAATCTCCTGTTGTAACTACTGTACCATTTGGCGTATTAATAACTATACTATAACTATCAGGTATAGAATGTGTTGTAGATATGAATTCTATTTCAAAATTTTTAAATTTATATTTACTTTTTTCATCGAATATTTCGATATTATCATATCTAATATTTCTATCTGCTAGTTTCTTTTTTATAAGGTTTGCAGCTTGTTTAGGAGCATATATCATAGGTATATTAACTGTTTGAAGTAAAAAGTTAATACTTCCTATATGATCTTCATGACCATGTGTTATAAATAATCCTTTTATTTTATTTTCATTTTTCTTCAAAAAATTAAAGTCAGGAATAACATAGTCAATTCCAAGTAAAGTTTCTTCAGGGAATAATACGCCGCTATCAATAATAATTAATTCATTACCATGCATTACACAATACATGTTTTTTCCTACTTCCCCAAGACCACCAAGTGCAAAAACCTTAGTATCTATACTATTATCAAAAATTTTCATTAAAATCTCCTTTCATTTAGTATTAAAGTTAAATAATAAGATTAACGTATCTAATTATACTATTATTTTGTATATTTTGCAATAATTTGACATTAAAAAGCATTTATGATAATATATGAGTCATTAGAAAAAAGGGGGAATTTTTTATGTTTAATAGTTTTTCACATAAAAAAAATATTAATAATAAAAATAATGGAAAGATACTTAGTGATGCTGACTGGATGAAATTGATGTATAAAGATACTGATAAGTTAAAAGAAGAAATTATAGATGATAATCTTTTAACAATGATAGAAAGATTTTTAGATGATGCTTTTAATTATGATACAATGGCTAATATAAATCCATTATTAAAAGTTATAGAGAAAGATGAAAATAAAAAAAGAGAATTAAGAGCTTTTATATGTAATAATCTTCTTTTAGATAAAAGTGAAAGATATGAATCTTTATTAAATAAAATGGAATCATTAGTTGATTATACTAAAGAACCAGAACAAATAGAAACTAAAGAAGAAATTATTTCTTATGATGATCTTATTTCATTAATAGCTGATTATGTTGGAGAAGACTATAATATGGACACAATGCGTAAAATGGATCCATATTTAGAGAAAATAATGGATAATGATGAATATAGAACTGCTTTAGCACATTTTATGAAAAATAATAATTATTCTGCTGATAATAAATGTGAATTATTATTTAACAAAATGCAGGAAATTGTTATGGAATCTAAAACTGAAATAAAAGAATCTAAGTCAGTTGAAAGTGAAAATATAGAAAAAGTAGATATTAGAAATATCATATTAGAATTTTTAAATGAGGATGAAAAGACAAGTTTATCTACAATTCAAATGATTAATCCATCTTTAGAAAAGATAATAGGAAATAAAACTAAAGAACAAAAATTATTAACTTTTATTAAAAATAATACAGGATTAACCAATAATAAACGTGGGGTTTTGATAAATGCAGTTGCAAATATAGCAGCTTCAAATGATAATACTAAAAAAGTAGATGAGCATGTTGATGAAAGAATAGAAATGATTGAATATGCTAGAGATAAGTTTTATAACGATTTAAGTTCTAAAAAGAAAAATATGGATATGATAAATGCGATTAAAGAATTAGATTTTAATTCATATACACCTTCTGATTTAAAAAATAGAACAACCGCAGATATTATGACAAAATCAAATGATGGTAAAGGTAATATACAAAATGTATATTCAAAATATGTTACTATGAAGGAAAGAATAAATGAATTAACTAATGAAAAAAGAATATTGGAGGAAAGAATATCATATATGGAATCATTATTTCCTTCATATTCTGAAAAAGAAGAAATTTCTAAAATTCGTAATCAAATTAATTCTGTAAAAAATGAACTTACTATATTAGAACTTAAAACATCTGTTATAGAAAAGAAAGATATTCCAGAAAGAGCAAAAAAATCATATGAGGATTTATATACAAATTTATTGCAAAGTGAGAAAGAAAAGAGAGCTTTCTTTAACGATAAAAGATATGCAATTTTAAGTGATGAAGAAAAAGAAGAATGTTTTAAAAGTGGTTCATATAAAGATGAAGAAATTATGAGAGTCTATGTTGACTATAAGAAAGAAACAATGAAAAAAGGAAGACATATTTAATAAAAAATATGTCTTTTTTCTTTTATATTATGGATTATTTTAGAAAAATTATATATAATGTTAGTATGATTATATAAGGAGCTGATTATATGGCAGAAGAAAAAGCAAAGTCAAATACTAAAAAGCAAACTACTGTAAATAAAAAGAATACTAAATCTAATAGTAAGGTAGCAAAAAAGGAACCAGTTAAAAAGACTACTGGTAAAACTAGTTCAAATAAAAAGAAAATAGATAATTCTAAAACTACTGTAAAAAAAGCAAAACAGTCTAATGATAAAAAAAGTGTTAATAATGCAAAGAAAAATGAATTAGTTAAAGAAAAAAATGCAAATTTAACTAAAGAAGCAGCATTTAGTATATGGGTTGATATATTGATTTTAGTATTTGCAATATTAATATTTATTTTGATATTATATGGATATGTAGTTTCTGCTTAGGAAAGATTACTACTTTCTTTTTTTCTATAATATTTATAATTATGCGAGGTGATATAGTGGGATTTTTTGATAAACTAAAGAACATTGTTAATAAAGAAGATAAAAGTAAAGAAAAGTATGATAAGGGATTAGAAAAAACAAGAAAGGAATTTTCTGATAAATTAAATTCATTAAATAAAAAATATAAAAAAGTAAATTCTGAGTATTTTGAAGAATTAGAAGAAATATTAATTATGGCTGATATTGGGGTAAATACCGTAATGTCTTTTATGGATAGATTAGTCACAAGAGCTAAAAATGAGAAAATTGATGATCCAGAAATGTTAAAGGAATTAATAGTTGATGAACTTTTCATTATATATGTTAATGATGAAATACTTGTAAATAAGATAAATTATAATGAAAATGGACCAACTGTAATATTATTTGTTGGTGTAAATGGTGTAGGTAAAACAACATCTATTGCAAAACTTGCAAAAAGAGAAAAAGATTTAGGAAAAAAAGTTATGTTAGTTGCGGGTGATACTTTTAGAGCAGGTGCAATAGAGCAACTAAATTTATGGGGTGAAAAAATAGGTGTAAAAGTAGTAAAAGGTGAAGAAAACTCTGATCCATCTAGTGTTATATATAAAGCATTACAGGAAGCAAATGAAGAAAGTTATGATGTTGTTTTAATAGATACTGCTGGAAGACTTCAAAATAAGGTTAATCTTATGAAGGAATTAGAGAAGATAAATAAGGTAATAGGGAATCTAGTACCTAATGCTCCATCCGATACTCTTCTTGTAATAGATGCAACAACAGGACAAAATGGTATAAGTCAGGCTAAAAAGTTTAAAGAAATTACAAATATAACTGGTATTGTGTTAACAAAACTTGATGGTACTGCAAAAGGTGGAATTGTTCTTGCAATTAAAGAGGAAGTTAATATTCCAGTAAAATATATTGGTCTTGGAGAAAAAATGGACGATATACAGGTATTTGATATAGAAAAATATATATATGGGTTATTTAAGGAAATGGTATAGTTATGAATGAAATAAATAATTTAATTATGTTATATGATTATTATGGAGAATTATTATCTGATTCTCAAAAAAACTATTTTGAGTCTTATTATTTTAATAATTTAAGTTTAAGTGAAATAGCTGATAATTTAGGTGTAAGTAGGAATGCTGTTCATAAGCAAATAAAGATATCATGTGAAAAATTATATGATTATGAACTTAAATTAAAATTATTAGAGAAAAATAATAAATTAAAAATGATTAAGGATCTTATAAATGATGAAAAAATAAAAAAAGAGTTAGAAAAAATTATAGAAAGTTAAGGTGTCTTTATGTTTGAGAATTTAAGTGATAGATTAGAATCTGCAATGCATAAAATTAAAGGATATGCAACGATAACAGAGGATAATATAAGCGATGTATTAAGAGAGGTTAGACTTGCTCTTCTTGAAGCAGATGTTAATTATAAGGTTGTAAAAGAATTTACTAATAATGTTAAGGAAAAAGCTTTAGGAGAGGAAGTAAGAAAAAGTTTAAAGCCTAGTGAAGTATTTTTAAAAATATTGAAAGATGAATTACTTTCTTTACTTGGAACAGATAAGGTAAGTATTGAAACTAGTAAAAATCCAACGATATTAATGCTTATAGGACTTCAAGGTTCAGGTAAAACTACAACTATTGGTAAACTTGGTAATTTTCTTAGAAAGAAGTATAACAAGAAACCTTTATTTGTTGCTTGTGATGTATATAGACCAGCCGCTATTGATCAACTTAAAACAATTGGAAAAAGTTTAAATATTCCTGTATATGAGGAAGGGTTAAAAAATCCAAATGATATAGTTAGAAATTCTATAGATTATGCAAAAGAAAATAATTTGGATTATATATTAATAGATACTGCTGGAAGACTTCATATTGATGAAAATTTAATGAATGAATTAGAGTCTCTTAAAAATGAATTTAATCCACATGAAATACTTTTAGTACTTGATAGTATGATAGGACAAGATGCTATTAATGTAATAGAAGGTTTTAATGAAAAATTACCATTAACAGGTACAATTTTAACAAAATTAGATGGTGATACAAGAGGAGGAGTTGCATTATCTGCAAGACATTTAACAAATGTTCCTATTAAGTTTATTGGTACATCAGAAAAATTAGATGGTTTAGAGGAATTTGATCCAAAGAGAATGGTAGACAGAATTTTAGGTATGGGAGATATTTTATCTTTGGTTGAAAAGGTAGAATCAGTTATAGATGAAGATGAAGTAGAAAATACGTATAAAAAAATGAAGAATGGAAAATTTGATTTAGAGGATTTTCTTGTTCAATTTAAGCAAATAAAGAAAATGGGTTCAATTGAGAGTTTATTAAAATTATTACCAGGAGCAAAAAAAATGGGTCTAAATAATATAAATATTGATCCAAAAGATATTGCTCGTATAGAAGCAATGATATTATCTATGACTACTGAGGAAAGAAGAAATCCAGCTATAATAAAGGCAAATAGAAAAATAAGAATAGCAAAAGGTTCTGGAAGAACCGTTCAAGATGTTAATAAACTTTTAACTCAGTTTGAACAAAGTAAAAAAATGATGAAGATGTTTAACAATGGGTCATTTAAACTCCCTTTTTAGAGTAAATAATTTCCTAATAAGTTATTTATAAACTTTATACTATTATATTGTTAGAACACTAGTATAAATTTACAGAATACTATATTAATAATTAGGAAAACTAACTATTCAAAAGTTTTAATCTCTCATATTCTAGTAATAGATAAGGGGGATTTTAATTATGTTTAATAATTTTATGGGCAACAATATGTTTTCTCAAAATAATAATTCTTGCTGTCCTGTAATAAGTGAAGAAAAATGTTGTGCAGATCCAGTATACGAAACACCAATTGAAAAATGTGTTCAAAAAGATTTTGTTCATGAAGTAGTACATATTTGTCCAATTCATACAAGAGTTGTTAATAATCATATTTATAAACATACATATATGCCAGAATATACTTGCTCTGAAGAAAATGTTTGTACAAATATAGATGATTGTTGCAATAAATTTTAAAAATTCCATGTGGAATTTTTTTCTTTATATCTTTATATTTATTTTTATAAGTGGTATAATAATTCTATAAGTATTTTAGGAGAATGATGATATGAATGGTCAAGTTCCAGTAGAGTTAAATAATGCAATTGAAAATAATTCTAATTTAGATATCAAATATAAGACTATAATAATGATGTTGTTAGATAAATATTATAATTTTTTTAATAAAATGGGTGCAAATATAGATCCTACAACATCAATTAAATTATTTTCTGAACTTAGTATTGAAGAAATTACACATAATATGCCTAAGTTCTTTTACTATGATATTGATAAAAATAGTATAATTAGCAATACTAAAAACATAGAAAATAATATGGACTCATTATTTGATTTATGCTATTCTGTTCTTGATATCATGTGTAAAAGATATGATTTTAATAGTCAGTCATATGACGATGGTATTGTCTTTTATGATGAATCAGGGAATGAATATGGAAGTAAACTTAATATATCATTAAAAAAGTATATAGTAACACTTTCAACAGATGTTTTTGAAAATGAAGAGTTAGAAGATGATTATTATTTTGATAGTAGTAATGATATGTGTACATTAGAAGATAGATCGTTACATGATTTGTTCATACATACAACAAGTGAAGAACTATTAACTTGTTTTATAAATGGTGATGGCAATTCCTTTTTAAATCTATTATCAAGAGGCTTTGAAAATAGGAAAGAATGTTTAAATTATTTATCTATTATTGATAAATATAATAAGGAAAATAGTATTAGTGTTAGAACAGAATATGATAAAATTATGAAAAAATTAGAGGAAATAGAAGTACTTGATGAAGGAATAAAATTAAGTTAGTTTGTAAAAAAAATGTCAAAAAATAGGTATTTTGTTGTATTAAAAATTTTTTTAATATAATATAAAAATAGGGAGTGTGATATAAATGCATGTATCAATTGATAAGATTTTAAATATAATTCCTTCAAAGTATGAACTTGTATATGTTGTAGCAAAAAGGTCTCATCAAATGAAGGAAACAAATCATTATCAAATGAATGATAGAGATTATCATAGTAAAAAGAATATAGGAAAAGCTTTAGAAGAAATAGCAGAAAACTTAATACATGTTAAAAGGGATTAAGTTTTTTTTCTTACAAATTTATAATGATGTAGGAGGTATTTTAAGTGCAAATAAAAAAATATAAGAAAATTTCCACAAATAAATATAGATTGTACCTTGAAAATGGAAATAATATAGATTTATACGATGATATAATTATCAAATATAATTTATTAATAAAGAAAGATATAAATGAAGAACAATTAAATGAAATAGAAAAAGATAATAATAACTATTCTTCATATTATATAGCACTTAAGTATATAAGTGTAAAAATTAGATGTGAGAAAGAAATAAGAAAATATTTAAGTGGCAAAAATATAGATAATAATTTTATAGAATTTACAATAAAAAAATTAAAAGATGAAGGGTATATTGATAATAAAAAATATATTAATTCATACATATATGATAAACTTAATATTAGTAAATATGGTCCAAATAAAATAAGAGATGAATTAATAAAATTAGGTTTTACAACCTGTGAAATAGATGAAGGCTTTTCAAAAATTGATAATAGTGATGTTATTAATATTTTAAATAGTTTAATAGATAAAAAAATTAAACAAAGTAAAGGTTATAGTGGCTCTGTACTTAAAAGTAAAATTTTAATTTATTTTACACAAAGAGGGTTTGAAAGAAGAGATATTTTATCTATTTTAGATAATAAAAGTCTTAATGATCAAAATCAGTTTAAAAAGGAATATGATAAATTGTATAAGAAATATTCAAAAAAATATTCAGGTTATGAACTTGATAATATTATTAAACAAAAGTTATATCAAAAAGGATTTAATTATAATTAAATAAAAAAGATTACAATTTGTAATCTTTTATTGTGCATTATTAGACTCTTTTGCTTGTTCAAGTGATGTTTCAATATATTCTTTGTACATACTTTTTAATTTTGAGTCTTTAAATTTTAGATTATAGGATTTTCTAAGTTCATCAAGTGCTGTAACTTTTATAGTTGGATCATCTTCTAATTTTTCTTGTACCATTGTTTCAATTATATTATTTTTTACAGTTTTTAACTTTGGTTTTTCTTTTTCTCCTGTTTTAAGAATTATATGATAACCATAGCTAGTTTTAACAGGACTTTTAGTATATTCATTTACTTTTAAATCATAAGCAGCTTTTTCAAATTCTTCAACCATATCACCTTTATTAAAGAAACCTAAATCTCCGCCTTTTTCAGCAGAACCCTTATCTGTAGAATTTTCCTTTGCTAATTTATCAAAGTCTTCACCATCATCAAGTTTCTTTATAAGTTCTTCTGCTTTCTTTTTAGCATCTTCATCAGATAGACCTTCTTGATTTTCATCAGTTTTTACTGATATTAGTATATGTTTAGCACTAATGTCTCCAACAGTATTTTTATTATAATATTCTTTAATTTCATCATCTTTTATATTATCTTTTATATAATTTTCTATTGCTTTATCTCTTTGAAGATTCAATATAAAGTATTCCTTTAAATCATTTTCATCTTCATATCCTGCACCCTTAAGTGTTTCTTCCCATGTATCAGCATATTGTGTTTTTAATGATTCTATTTGATTACTAGCTTGTTTTTCAATTTCCTCATCATCTTTATATACTGTGTCAAGTATTTTCTTATCAATCATATCTATCATTACATTGCTTCCATATTTATTTTTTAATTCTTTATAGAAAGAATCTGCTGTTACATTTTTTCCATTAACAGTAAAAGTTATTTCTTCACCATTTTTTAATTTTGAATTTCCACATCCAGTTATTAATCCTATACTTAAAATAAGTGTACTAAATAGTAATATTTTTTTTCTCATTTCCTCATCCTCCTTAAAAATATACAATTATATAATAACAAAATTATTGAATAAAAACAATAATTTCGAAAATATAATCACATTATTTGCATGTTTACCATAAAATAATGTGAATAGAAAAAAAGGAGGAATGAAAATGGGACACTCATACGGAACAGGTGCTGGTATCATACTAGTACTATTCATATTATTAGTAATAATAATAGGTGCATATATATAAAATTATTAGATTAGGAGGTTAATACACATGAGCTGTACAAATACATGTTCTCAAACAACTTGCACACAAACACAAGGACGTGGATGTGGTTACGTTACTATAATAGTACTTTATATATTATTAGCTATTATATTAAGTGCATTTGTTTGCTAAAAAAGTTCTATAGAACTTTTTTATTATGTACATTATATTAAATGAAAAATAAATATTAAAAGTACAGAAAATTCTGTACTTTTAGTTTTTTAATATATTAAATACTTCTTCTACGTTAATACCGTTATTTTCATTATAATATGGTTTTAAATGCATGTGATAATGAAGTACATCTTGTACACATCCATTATTCTGAACTATACTAATTCCATCAATATTTAACTTCTCCTTTAATAATTTGTACATATCTTTAGCAACTTTATTAATATGAGTAAGAGTTTCCATATCAATATCTTCTAGATTTTTATAATGCTTTTTAGGTATTATTAATGTATGACCTGGTGCCATAGGTTCAATATCTAAAAAAACTTTTACGACATCATCTTCATATATTGTATATGAAGGAATTTCATTATTTATTATTTTACAAAAAATACAATCCATAATTAAATCACCATCCTATTATGATTTTAACAAAATATTTCAAAAAAATATACAATTTTGTGATAAAATATAATTGTTTGAGGTGATAACATGTTAGATATTAAAAATTTACATGTGAAAATAGACAATAAGAATATATTAGAAAACTTTAATATACATATATCTAAAGGTGAAGTTCATGCAATAATGGGACCAAATGGAACAGGTAAAAGTACTTTATCTAGAGTTATATTAAATGACAAAAGATATACTGTTGAAAAAGGAGATATTACTTTTAATGGTGAAAACATAAGAAACTTATCCACAGATAAAATAGCAAATAAAGGAATATTTTTAGCAAATCAGCTTCCTTGTGAAATAGATGGTGTAACAACTGCAGATTTTTTAAGAACTGTTGTTACAAATAAAGAAGATAAAAATATTTCATTATATGAATTTATAAAAAAAGTTGAAAATGCTCAAACTGATTTGAAGATGAAACCTGATATGATACATAGAAGTATAAATAAAGGTTTCTCTGGTGGAGAAAAGAAGAAAAACGAAATTCTTCAAATGAAGATACTTGAACCTAAATTAATTATACTTGATGAAATAGATTCAGGTCTTGATGTTGATAGTTTAAAAGTGGTATCAGAAAATGTAGTATCTTATTTAAGGGAACATAATGATGCTTCTGTACTTATTATTACGCATTATCCAAGAATATTGGAATATATTAAACCCGATTTTGTACATGTTATGATTGGTGGAAATATAAAGGAAAGTGGGACTTACGATTTAGCATTAAAAGTTGAAAAAGAAGGTTATGATTCATATAAAACTTCAGCAAGTATCGTAAGTGATAAAGAACAAAATGAATAAAATAGTACTAGAAGATTCATTTTATAAATTAAATTTGGATAATGGAAAAAATTATATAATAACTTCTAATAATAATTCAGAGGTAGAATTTAATGTTCTAGATAATACCAATACTAAAATTGTAGAAATTAATCAAAGTGATACAAAGACAAAATATATATTTAATATTTTAGAAAATAGTAATATTGAAATAGATATATTTGATGATTCTAAAAGCGTTAAAAGAACTATTGATATAAATATTAATGGTGAAAATAGTAAAGTATTACTAAATGTATCATCCATATCATCAGAAGAAAATGAATATATAGTTAATGTTTTCCACAACAAAAGTAATACGATAAGTAAGACAAATATACATGGTGTAACAAATAATGATAGTAAGATAATAATAACTAATAATGGATATATAAAAAAAGGTTGTAAAAAAAGTAAATTGATACAAGATAATAAAATAATTACTATGGGAGAAAATAATTCTAAAATAAAGCCTAATTTATATATAGATGAATATGATGTAGAAGCATCACATGGGGCTTATATAGGTAAATTTGATAATGATACATTATTTTATTTAAGCTCAAGAGGATTAGATGAGAAATTAAGTTATAATTTATTAATAAATGGATTTTTATTAGATAGTTTTTATAAGTATGAATCTTTAACTCAAAATTTAATAGATATTATAAATAAGTATTGGAGGTGAGACAATGAATTATAAAAATGATTTTCCAATGTTAAATAAAGATATTGTTTATTTTGATAATGGTGCGACAACACTAAAACCAAAATGTGTAATTGATTCTATATGTGATTATTATTCTAATTATTCATCTAATGCACATAGAGGTGATTATAAGATAAGTTTAAAAGTAAATGAAGCTTATGAAGGTGTAAGAAATAAAATAAAAGAATTTATAAATGCTAGAAGAAATGATGAAATAGTTTTTACAAGTGGATCTACAGATTCTTTAAATATGATAGTATATGGATATTTTAAGTATAAATTAAAAGAAAATGATGAAGTTCTTGTTACTAAAAGTGAACATGCTTCTAATATACTTCCTTGGTATGAACTTTCAAATGAAAAGAAAATAAAAGTAAATTATATACCACTTACAGAAAACCATACAGTAACTTTAGATAATGTTATAAAAAGTATAACTGATAAGACAAAAGTAATATCAATCGCGCATATTACTAATGTAATTGGAGATATAAGACCTATAAAAGAAATTGTAGAGTATGCACATAATAAGGGAATATTAGTTGTAGTTGATGGGGCGCAAAGTGTTGGACATACTAAAGTTGATGTACAAGATTTAGATATAGATTTTTTAGCTTTTTCTGCACATAAAATGCTTGGTCCAACAGGAGTAGGAGTGCTTTATGGGAAATATAATTTACTAAATGAAGTAATTCCAACTAAATTTGGTGGTGGAATGAATATATCTTTTACAAGCAAAGATATGATTGAATATAAGGAATTACCATATAGGTTAGAAGCAGGTACTCAAAATATTGCAGGTGTAATAGGATTTGGCTCTGCGATTGATTATATTAATAAAATAGGAATAGATAATATTGAGGAAACATGTGATACGTTAAAGGAATATATAATTAAGGAACTTAAAAAGATACCTCATATAAAGGTTTATAATGAAAATGTAGAAGGATCTATAGTAACATTTAATGTAAAAGATGTATTTGCGCAAGATACAGCAATTTATTTAGATAAATATAATATATGTGTTCGTAGTGGTAGTCATTGTGCTAAAAAATTAGAAGATGAGCTTGGAATAAAAAATACATGTAGAGTAAGTATATATTTTTATAATACAAAAGAAGATGCAGATAAATTAATAAATGCACTAAAAAATGAAAACATATTAGTAGAAAGTTTGGGTGTATAAAATGGAAAGTAATTTTAAAAGAGCTTTAATACTTGAAAACTATGAAAAACCGCTTAATAAAGGACTTCTAAATGATAATTCATATTTAAGAGAAAATAAAAATAATTCTTCATGTATTGATAACTTTGATATAGAGTTAAAGGTAGAAGATGGGATAATAAAAGATATTAGATTTGATGGGGAAGCTTGCGCAATCGCAACTTCTTCTATGTCTATATCTATAGGGTTATTAATTGGAAAGACAAAAGAAGAAGCACTTAAAATAATAGAAAATTACGAGAATATGATTGATGAAAAAGAATATGATAAAGATTTAATAAAAGATCTAAATGCATATGATGATATATATAGACAACCAGCAAGAAAAAAATGTGCTACTTTAGGTATATCAGGAATAAAAGATTTAATTGAAAAAAGTGAATAATGGTGGTGATTTAAGTGAAGGAGATAAAATTTGATAAAGGTTTAAATAAAGAAAAAGTAATAGAAATATCAAAAATAAAAAATGAGCCAGATTGGATGAGAGATTTAAGGGTCAAATCATATATTGAATTTAAAAATAAAGAATTTCCTTCATTTGGACCAGAAATAAATATTAATTTTGATGATATTACATATTATAGAAAAGTGGATAGCAAGATTCAAAACTCTTGGAATAAAGTAGATACTGATATAAAAAATACATTTGATAATATTGGTTTAATTGATCAAGAAAAAGAATATCTTGATGGTCTTGGTGTTCAGTATGATAGTGAAGCAATATATCATAATATGATAAAAGAATTAGAGGATAAAAATATTATATTTTTAGATACTGATACAGCACTTAAAAAATATCCAGAATTATTTAAGAAATATTTTGGAACATTAGTAAAATATGATGAAAACAAATTTACAGCATTAAATGGTGCGGTTTGGAGTGGAGGAACTTTTATTTATGTACCTCCTCATACTAAACTTGATAGACCACTTCAAAGTTATTTTAGAATAAACACTAAAGATATGGGGCAATTTGAAAGAACACTTATAATAGTAGATGATGAATCAGAACTTCATTATATAGAAGGATGTACAGCTCCTACTTATACAACAGATTCACTTCATGCAGCAGTTGTGGAAATATTTGTAGGAAAGAACGCTAAATGTAGATATACTACTATTCAAAATTGGTCAGATAATGTTTATAATCTTGTAACTAAAAGAGCAATAGTTGATGATGGGGGACTTATGGAATGGATAGATGGTAATATTGGTTCTAAAGTTAATATGAAATATCCAGCATGTATATTAAAAGGAGATAATTCAAAAGGAAATTGTATATCAATCGCAATGGCTGATAATAATCAGATACAAGATACAGGTGCAAAAATGATTCATTTAGGTAAAAATACACATAGTTCTATAATTGCAAAGTCAATCGCAAGAAATGGTGGTAATGCTAGTTATAGAGGAACTGTCAGTATTGAAGAATCTGCGTTAAATTCTTATTCCACAATAAAATGTGATACTATTTTATTAGATGAAAAATCAAAAAGTGATACAATTCCGACTAATATATGTAAAAATAATTCATCTACAATAGAACATGAAGCTACGGTATCAAAATTAAATGAAGATAATTTATTTTATTTAATGAGTAGAGGTCTTGATGAAGAAAAAGCCATAGAATTATCTATAATTGGTTTTATAGAAGTATTTAGAGAGGAATTGCCACTTGAGTATGCAGTTGAATTAAATAACTTACTTAAAAATAATTTTCAGAAAATTTGTAAAAAATAAAAAACAGAAATTGTTATTGATAAATAATTTCTGTTTTTATTATGTATAAAATTGTATTTTTAAAGCAAATATAATAATAAAATGTAATTATTTAACTTTGAACAAAAATATATTTTTATGTAATATGATGTTGAAAGGAGAAATGATTATGTTAAATCAAATTGTTATAGTTGGAAGATTGGTAAAAAATCCAGAATTAAGAGAGACAGAAAAGGGGAAAAAGGTAACTAATATAACACTAGCTGTGCCTAGAAGTTATAAAAATTCAGATGGGGAATATGAAACAGACTTTATTGATTGTACTTTATGGACAGGTATAGCAGAAAACACTACGGAATATTGTAGAAAAGGTGACTTACTTGGTATAAAAGGTAGGATTCAAACAAGAAGCTATGATGTAGACGATAGTAAGCGTTATGTAACGGAAGTAATAGCGGAAAAAGTAACATTTTTAACAAATAAAAATAAAAGTTCCTAATTAGTTAACTTTAGACATTTATATTTCCAGTTTTACTATAATTTTACCATGAGTTAATGAGAGGTGATTAGATTGTTTTTTGGTCAAAGAGTAAAAGAATTAAGAAAATCTAAGAACCTTACACAACAAAAATTAGCTGATATGATAAATGTAACTAAGGTTTCAATATGTTGTTATGAAAAAGGTACTAGGACTCCTAATTTAGAAACTTTTATTGATTTAGTTGAAAAACTGGATACTACTCCAGATTATCTTTTAGGTAGGGATATAAATGCAGTAGCAGAAGGGGAGGAACCTTATTATATAACTATAAAAAATGAGGAATGGGAATTTATTAGTGAATCTAGGAAGAATAGGGAAATAAGTAAAAGAATAAATGAAAATCCAAAGAGATTTATACAATATATTAATTCAAGATTATAGTAATCTTGAATTTTTATTTAGTAATGATTCTGTTGTTAAATTTTATAAACTTATGATAAAATAGAGTATATAATAGTAGATTTAGATTTTTATTTTGTATATAATGGGGTGATAGTGTGAATATTATTGAAATAATAACTAAAAAGAAGAATAAATTAGAACTATCTTATGAAGAAATTAAATATGCAGTAGAAGGATATGTAAATAATACGATTAAAGATTATCAAATGAGTGCACTTTTAATGGCAATAGTAATAAATGGGATGACTGATAATGAAATATATAATTTAACTGAAATTATGCTAAATAGTGGTGATAAGATAGATTTATCTTTAATTAATGGTATAAAAGTTGATAAACATTCTACAGGAGGAATTGGTGATAAAACTACACTTGTAGTAGCTCCTTTAGTTGCAGCATGCGGTGTGCCAGTTGCTAAAATGAGTGGAAGAGGGCTTGGTTTTACAGGTGGTACTATTGATAAACTAGAATCTATAAAGGGATTTAATACAAATGTTGATATGAACAACTTTATAAAACAAGTAAATGATATTGGTGTAGCTCTTGTAAGTCAAACAGGCAATTTAGTTCCAGCTGATAAGAAAATATATGCACTTAGAGATGTTACAGGTACAACAGAATCTATTCCATTAATTGCATCTAGTATAATGAGTAAAAAATTAGCATCTGGTGCAGATAAGATAGTACTTGATGTAAAAGTTGGTAAAGGCGCATTTATGAAGAATATAGATGATGCAAAAAAATTATCTGAAATAATGATTAAAATAGGTAAAAGATTTGGTAAACAGGTTATTGCTTTAATTACTAATATGGATTATCCAATAGGAAAAACAATAGGAAATGGTTTAGAAGTAAGGGAGGCAATCAATACATTAAAGGGTAAAGGAGAAGAGAGATTTACTAAATTATGTTTAGTTATTGCAACCTATATGGTATCTTTAGGTAAAAATATAAGTGTTGATGAGGCACTTGATTTAGTTACTGAAAAACTTAATAATAAAGAAGGTTATAATAAATTTTTAGAACTTGTAAAATATCAAGGTGGAAATGTTTTAGATATAGATATATGCAAAAATAAATATGAAATAATAAGTGATAAAGAGGGTTACTTAGTAGATATTGATTCTATATCATTAGCTGAATTTGCAAATAACTTAGGTGCTGGAAGAAAGACTAAGAATGATGTAATAAATTATGGAGTTGGTATTATCTTAAATAAGAAAGTAAACGATAGAATTAAAAAAAATGAAATACTAGGATATGTTGTAAGTAATAATTTTGTAGATACAACAAAATTAATGGATGCTTTTACTATAAAAAATACAAATATAGATGAAATTAATATGATATATGAGGTTATTAAATAAAAAAATAAAGACTAATTAATCTTTATTTTTTATTTGCAATATATTTAATATAGTATTCTTCGTATGGAATATTTAGTTTATGAATGGCAGTTGCATTTTTTATACCAACATATCTTATATGCCAGCTTTCAGCAGCATACCCAGTTACATCTTCCCATTCTTTTTTATATCTAATAATATATCCATATTTATGAGCATTTTTAGAAATCCATTTATATTCTTCACCTTTAGTTGTTATAGTCCATATGTTAGCTAAATCTATAGTAAGACCAAGTTCATGTTCTGAAAATCCAGGTTTTGCAGCATATTTATCTGCTTCATCTTGTCCATTATTATATACGTAATTATTATAAATATTTTTTTGATATTCATAGCTACGATAAGCGGATTCCGCATAGAAATTAACTCCGTCCTTTCTAGATGCTTCACACATTTGAACAAATTTTTCATATGCTTCTTTTCGAAGTTGCTTTTGACCATATGTATTATTGGCATAACTGTCATCCATATCAACTAAATCTGTTGGTTCATAATCTTCAGGAATTTCTAAATATTTATTGGCAAGTGTATCAATTGCATTAGGATTTTTTATTAATACACTATCATAATAATAAGTTTTATCTAAATTTAATTCTATTCTAGTTACAATATCATCTATACTTAAATCTTTATGTTTATTTTCATACGATAAATATCTTTCATATTTTTTATATGAAAATAACTTACAACTTATATACTTTTCAAAATCTTTATTATATTTTCTAGATAAAAAGTCAGTTATTTCGCTTTTGCTTAAATTTTTAATTACATATTTAACAACGTTATTGTTATATCCCAAATTATGTATTTTTAAAATATAATCATCTGTCTCATCATTAATTTTATTATTATTTTTTAGGTAGTCGATTGTTTTTTTAGCTTCTTTGTTATTAAAATTTATTTCAAACATAGAATCTAAAACGTTTGTATATTTTAAATTTGTAACATAAAGTGGTGCATTTAGTATTTTTGTTTTGTTTATAATTATTAATGGCGTTATTATAATTATTATTAGTAATAATTTGGCTATTTTTCTTCTTAGTTTATAATTAGGTTTTTTCTTTTTCATACTCTTTATATACCTCGCATTATTTATACTTACATTATAACAATTTAAATGTAATAAATCAATTTTTTGTGTTAATAATTATAAAATATACATAATCTTTATTAGAGGTGTTATATGAAAAGGTTTTTAATTATTTTATGTCTATCTTTTGCCTTTATAGTTAATGTAAATGCTGAAGATTTGAAACTTGCTGAAAGTGCTAAAAGTTCTATACTTATTGAATCAACAACAGGGGAAATAATTCATGAAAGTAATGCACATGAAAGATATGCACCAGCATCTATGACTAAGATAATGAGTTTAATAATTATAATGGAAGAAATTGAAAAAGGTAGTTTAAATTTAAATGAAAAGATTAAAATAAGTCAAAATGCTGCTTCTATGGGAGGATCTCAAATTTATCTTGAAGCTGGAGAAGAAATGACTGTTGATGATTTATTAAAAGGTATATGTGTAGGATCTGCCAATGATGCTGTTGTAGCTCTAGCAGAAAGAATTTCAGGAACAGAGCAGGCATTTGTATTTAAGATGAATGAAAAGGTAAAAAAATTAGGTTTAAAGGATACAAATTTTAAAAATGTTACAGGTTTAGATGAAGCTAATCATTATAGTACTGCATATGATATGGCAATGATGGGTAGAGAACTTGTAAGACATAATAAAATTTTAGAATATTCAGGTATATATGAAACATATTTAAGACAAAATACTAATAAAAAATTTTGGCTTGTTAATACCAATAAGCTTATAAAGACTTTTGACGGTATGGATGGGTTAAAAACAGGATATACAAAGGAGGCCGGTTATTGTTTAACTGCAACTGCGAAAAGAAAAGATATGAGACTTATAGGTGTAATTATGGGAGAGGAAACTAGTGCACAAAGAAATGAAGAAATGACAAAAATGTTAGATTATGGATTTAATATGTATACAGTAAAAAAATTCTTAGATAAAAATACAAAAGTAGGAGTACTTAAGAATGATAAGAGTAAAAATGGAAAAGTGGCAATAGTACCAGTTCAGGATATAACTATATTAAATAAAAAAGGAGATAAAAATAGAAATATGACTTATGAACTAGATGTTACAAATGAAAAAATTCCAATTAAGAAGGGCGAAATAGTAGGTAAGATAACAATTTATGAAAATAAGAAACAATTATATAATGTTGATGTAACAGTAAACAAAAATGTAGAAAAAGCTAATATAGTTGAATTGTTTTTAAGAAATATTGAAGATACATTTACTGGTGATAATATAATGTAATACAGAACGAAATGTTCTGTTTTTTTAATAAAAGGATAATTTAAAGTTTTATGTTATAATAAATATGTAAGAAATTATTAACTATTATTTATATGTATAAATAGAAAAGAGGAACTTTTATGAAATTATTGTTACATATATGTTGTGCACCTTGTAGTGTAATGTGTATTGAAAAATTAAGAGAAGAAAATATTGATATAACTGGATTTTGGTATAATCCAAATATTCATCCTTACACTGAATATAAATCAAGACGTGATTGTTTAAAAGAATATAGTAAGCTTATTAACCTTAATGTTATCTATAAAGAAGAATATGGACTTAGAAATTTTACTAAAAATGTTATTAATAATTTAGATAATAGATGCGTGTATTGTTATACAGTACGTTTAGAAGAGGTTGCAAAATATGCTAAGGAGAATGGTTATGATGCATTTTGTACAACTCTTTTAATTAGTCCGTATCAGAAACATGATAAGATAATAGAAGTTTCAAAAAAACTTGCTAATAAATATGGAATTAAATTCTATTATTATGATTTTAGACCTTATTTTAGAGAAGGTCAAAATAAAGCTAGGGAAATGAAATTATATATGCAAAAGTACTGTGGGTGTATTTTTAGTGAAGAGGAAAGATATAGTAAACAGATTGAAAAAGACAAAGCTGTTTTAGTACAAAATGTATAAGGTTGTTTGAAAATATAGTAAATATATATTTTCTTTTTTTTTAGAGGAATTTAAAAATATTTATCAAATATAAATTATGAGGTGAAAAAATGAAAAATATTTTTAAATTTATAGTGGTATTAGTTTTTACCTTTTTTTTAAATACTTTATGTGTAAAAGCTGCAACTAATGATTCAATATTAACAACAAGCTATATAGATAATGTATGGTCATTTCATTATAGAAATGGAAAGGTATTTACATATGGTCAATTACCATTCAGATATTTAAATGGAAAAATGGCTTATTGTATAGATCCACCAACGCCAATAAATACAAATATTTATAGTTCATACAATGATTTTAGTGTTTCAGGATATAGTGATGATATAAAAAAACAAATGGAATTAATTGCACATTATGGTTATGAATACCCAGGGCATAATACTATTAAATATTATATGGCGACCCAAGAATTAATTTGGCTTTTTAGTGATGATGAATATATAAAATGGACGGTATCTGATACTAGTAGCAGTGAAGAAATAAATATAGAAAATGAGAAAAATGATATATTACAATTAGTAAATAAACATAATATACTTCCTTCATTTATCAATGCTTGTTATGTACAAGATTTTGGTACAAAGTTAAAATTGGCTGATAGCAATAATGTACTAAGTAATTACGATATTATTACTGATCTTCAGTATACAACTAATAATTCTATAATTGAATTTAATGCTAATAAATTTGGAAATCATACAATAAATTTGAAGTCTAAAAATAAAAAAGACCAGGATTCAATAGTATATAAAAGTGACGATACTAGAAGTCAGATGATGTCTATATTTGGATTTAGAGATATAAAAGAAGGCAGTTTTTCTATAGTAATATCTGATATTTCAGTTAGAATAAATAAGGTTGATAAAGAAACTAATGAATTAATTAGTGATAGTCAAACAGAGTTTAGAATAAAAAATGTTGATACAGGAAAATATGTAAAAGAGGGTTTAAAGACGAATAAAAGTGGTTATGTAATAGTTAAACTAAAAAAAGGAAAATATGAAATTGAAGAAGTTAAGGCTCCAGATGGTTATTTAATAGATGATGAAAAAATTATAATAGAAATAGATGATAATGTTAAATTAACTGGACCATATTATGATGTAAACATATTTAACGAAGAACCAAAAGGTAAGATAAATATAACCAAAGTATGTGATGATGGATCAAACTTAGGTGGTGTAGAAATAGGAATTTATGATAGAGATTATAAATTCCTAGGTAGTGTCGTAACAGATGAAAATGGGAAGGCGTCTATAGATAATTTGTCTCTTGGTACATATTATGTTAAAGAACTTAGTGCTCCTAATGGATATGTAATAGATACTGATTATCGTAAGGTGAAATTACAATATAAAGATGATAAAACAAAAATAGTAGAAGCTAATATAAAAATTACTAATAAAAAGATAAAATGTGATATAACTTATATTTCATCTGATAATAGAGGAAAAAGAATAGAAGGAATTAAAATAAATTTGTACAATGAATCTGATGAAATGATTTTTAGTGGAAAAACAGGTAAAAATGGAATGATAGTTATTAAAGATTTGCCATATGGCAATTATTATATAAAACAAGTTAGTGTTCCAAATGGTTATATTCTAAATAATGATGTAGTTGATTTTTCAGTTAATGATTTATCTTGTATTGCTGATATTAAAGTAAATAATGAAAAAACTAAAATGCCAATTACTAGCTCGTCGAAACAGGGAATAACAGGACTGTTTTTGATGATGATTTTTGGAGTTATGTTTTTTGTTAAAAAAATTATTTAAGTTAATATTACTTATTTCTATTATAACTAGTTTTACTTTATATATTAATGAAGATATAGATTATAATAAAAATGTTGATAATATAATAGAATCAAAAATAAAAATGAAGGATTATGACGGATATTTATATATTCCTAAATTTAGTTATAAAGGACTTATTAAGTCAGGAAAGGATAAAGAGGTTTTAGATTCAAATAATATATTACATTTTAATAATGGATGTAATTTAAATGATGAATATGGGAATATAGTACTTGCTGGTCATAATAATAAATATGTTTTTTCAATATTATATAAATTAAGTATAGGAGATGACTTGATTGTATATGAGAATAGCAAAGAATATAAATTTAAAATATATAAGATAATAACTGTTAATATAGAAGATACATATATATTAAATAATGTAGTTAGTAATAAAATGATAACTTTAATAACATGTACAAAAGATAATCAAAATAGACTTGTTGTAATTGGAGAATTTGTAAGCCCATAATTTTACATAATTCTATGATTTTTGATACATAAAATTATTATATTATTGGTTATAGGAAGGGGTGATATAAAGAAAATAAAAGTATGATATAATAAAAGTGGTGATGTTTTATGTATAAAATAGGTTTAGTTGAAGATGAGATTTCTCTAAATAATCTTCTAAGAAGTTATTTAGAAAAAGATGATTTCTTAGTAGAATCTTTTACAAAAGGACAAGACACACTTGATTATATAGAAAAAAATGATGATATAAATTTATGGATTTTAGATATTATGCTAGAAGATGAAATAACAGGGTATGACATAATTAAGAAAATAAGAGAAAAAAATGATGAAATACCAATTATATTTAGTTCGGCAAGAGATGCTTCAATCGATAAAATTATGGGTTTAGAACTTGGAGGGGATGATTATATTTCTAAACCATATTCACCAAGGGAACTCGTGCTTAGAGTAAAAAATATAATAAAGAGGGTTTATAGCGGAGACTTCCATAAATTACACTATAATAATTATGAAATTAATACTGAAAAAAGGACTGTTTTATATAAGGGTAAAAATATTAAACTTACTACATTAGAGTTTGATTTACTTTTATTCTTTATAAAAAATAAAGGTAAATCATTAAATAGAGAAAATATTTTGAATAATATTTGGGGTAGAGATTATTTTGGAAATGATAGAGTTGTTGATGATTCAATTAGGAGACTTAGAAAAAAGATGAAAGAATTAAATATTAATACAGTATATGGTTTTGGTTATAGATTAGTATGAAATCAAAGAAAATAAGTTTATCCAAACAATTAGTAATAATAACAATCTTATCCTTAGTTATAATGATTGTATCTCTTATAATAGTATTGCCAAAATCATTAGAACCCTTTTTTGAACAAACAGTGTATAGTTATTTAGAACAACCCCTTCAAATGTTTGATGGACTAGATTCTTCTAATAAAAAGTATCAAAATATTGCATATATACAATTTATAAATGGTAAGATATATGTATCGAGTAATTATAAAAATGTGCTCAAAGTAGATGATTATAGTAAATTATTAAAATATATTGATAAAGATCATGGTAAATTTATTTATAAAGGTAAAAACTATTATTATTCTGTAAGTGGTAATATCAATAGAAAAATAGCAATTACAAATGATTCTTATATAAGGGCAATCAAAATAAGTTTATTTATAATTGTTATACCAATTGTAATAATAACTTTTTTAATAATAATTATACTTTTATTATTATGGTCTAAGTTTGTTGTAAATAAAATTAAAAGATTAAAACTTAAAATAGATAATATGACCGATGAAACATTTATACTAGAAGATGCAAAATATGAATTTGATGATGAACTTAAATTACTCGATAATTGTATAGATAAGATGAAAGAAATAATATTATCACAAGAAAAATATAAAAGTGAAATGTATCAAAATATATCACATGATTTTAAAACTCCAATTATGGTTATAAAGTCTTACATAGAAGCATATAAAGATGGAATATATGATGAAAAAACTATGCTTGATGTTAGTCAAAATCAAATAAAAAAATTAGAAAATAAGGTAAAAACTTTGCTAGATTTAAATAAGATTACATATTTACAAAACTCCTATAAAAACGATAAAACAATAGAAATTCAAACTACTATAAAAGAATTAATTGAAAAATATAAAATAATAAAAAAAGATCTAGTTTATGAGGTTAAATGTGATAATAAAAAAATAATATATAATGGTACAGAAGATATTTGGGAATCAATTGTAGATAATTTACTAAATAATTTTATTAGATATGCGAAAAATAATATAACAATAACGATAAAAGAAAATAAAATAATATTTTTTAATGATGGTGAAAATATAGATAAAAGTATTATAGATGATATTTTTAAACCATATAAGAAGGGGAAAAAAGGTGAGAATGGTATAGGACTTTCAATCGTAAAAGGCAACTGCGACTTGATAGGATATACTATTATTGCAAAAAATAAAAAAAATGGTGTTGAATTTATAATTAGCAAGAAATAAAATGTATTATATATTTTATTTTTTGTTTTATTTAGAAATATATTTTATTTAGCAATATAAAAATATTAATAATTGTGTTAAAATATATATATATTTATAAGGGAGAGAATTATGAAATTATATAATACATTAACTAAGAAAGTGGAAGTTTTTGAATCAAACGAACCTGGGAAGGTTAAGATGTATACCTGTGGTCCAACTGTATATCACTATGCTCATATAGGAAATATTAGAACGTATATATTTGAGGATGTTTTAGAAAAAACTTTAAAGTATATTGGTTTTGATGTTCAAAGAGTTATGAATATAACTGACGTAGGTCATATGACAGATGATTCTGATGACGGTGAAGATAAAATACTTAAGGCCGCTAAAAGAGATAATATGACTGTAACAGATATTGCATCTTTTTATACAAAAGAGTTTATTAAGGACATAGATAAGCTTAATATAAATAAACCAAAAATAATTTCTAGAGCTACTGATAATATTGATCAATATATTAAAATAATTGAAGTTTTGTTAAATAAAGGATATGCATATGAAGCTAATGATAATATATACTTTGATGTCAGCAAATATGATGATTATTATAAATTGTCTGGTTTAAATAAAGATGAGTTATTGGTTGGCGTAAGAGATGAAGTAGATGAGGATACTTTTAAACATAATCCATCTGATTTTGGACTTTGGTTTACAAATTCCAAATTTGATCATCAAAAATTGAAATGGGATTCTCCATGGGGAGAAGGATATCCTGGATGGCATATAGAGTGTAGTGGTATATGTATTAAATATTTTGGTGAAGACTTAGATATACATTGCGGTGGTGTTGATAATATTTTCCCACATCATACAAATGAAATTGCTCAATCAGAATGTTATCTTGGACATAAATGGTGTAATTATTGGATTCACTCTGGACATTTAAATGATAAAAATGGAAAAATGAGCAAATCAAATGGAGAATTTTTAACACTTAATTCCCTTATAAAAAGAGGTTATAATCCTCTTTCATATAGATTGCTATGTCTTCAATCACATTATAGAAATAATCTAGTTTTTAGTTATGAAGCCATGGATAATGCTCAAAATACTTATAACAAATTAATAAATAAAATATATGAACTAAATAAATCAAAAGAAGATTTAAATGAAACTGTAATAGATGAATATATAATAAAATTTAAGGATTCAATAGAAAATGATATGAATACTGCTAATGTAATAACATATTTATTTGACCTACTTAAAGATGATAGATTAAATGATTCATCAAAGTTATATTTAATTGGAGAATATGATAAAGTATTATCACTAGATTTAGTAAAAAAGAAGAAAAATATAAATCCTAAATTAGAGGAGAAGATTAAAAAACTTGTTAAAGAAAGAGAAACGTTAAAAAGAGAAAAGAAATATGAAGAAGCAGATAGGATAAGGGAGGAGTTATTAAATCTAGGAGTTAAGATAAATGATACAAAGGAAGGAACTGAAATAGTATGGATATAATTTTATTATTTGGGGCATTATTAATAGTATTTATAGCACAACAATGGTTAAATATTGTTTATTCAAAATATAAAAGCATAGAGGTTGATTCTAATTTAACTGGAGCTCAGGTAGCAGAAAGGATATTATCAAAGTATGATTTAAATGATATAAAAGTTTTAAAAATATCTGGAAATTTATCTGATCACTATAATAATAGTAAAAAACTAATAAATTTATCAAATGATATATATGAAGGTGTAACAGTAGCTTCAGTTGCAGTTGCAGCTCATGAATGTGGACATGCTATTCAGTATAAGGAAGGTTATATTCCAATAAAAATAAGGAATATTTTAGTTCCCTTTGTAAATTTTGGGAATACACTTGGTTATTTAGTTATAATGATAGGTTTATTTGCATCAATAACCAAATTATTTTTACTTGGATTGATTCTTATATCATTTGCATTAATTTTTCAAATAATTACTTTACCTGTAGAATTTGATGCTAGTAAAAGAGCTAGAAAAATATTATTTGAAATGGGTATAGTTAATGAAGATGAAAAGAAATATGTTAAAAGAATGCTTATGGCCGCAGCGTTTACATATGTAGCTGGTCTTATATCATCAATTATGCAAATATTAAGATTAGTACTTGCATTTGCTTCAGATAGAGATAGAGATTAAACCTAAAAAGGTTTCTTTTTAGTTAATTTTACACAATCCTATTACTAATTTTCTTATACTTTAACCATAAGTTAATTTTATGGTTAGGAGAGAGTTTTATGTATGTAGGACAAAGATTAAAGGAATTAAGAGAATCAAATAATTATAAATTGAAATATGTAGAGGCAGAAACTGGTATAGCTAAGGGAACATTATCAAGATATGAAAATTCTCATGCAGTTCCAACTGAAGTAAATATAAATAAACTTGCAGATTTTTATAATGTTACAACAGATTATTTATATGGCAGAGATGCCCTTGTAGTGTCGCAAACTGATGAAACATATAGAATAACTGTTCCTAAGATAGATGTTAAAATATTAAAAATTCTCCATAAAGAGGAAAATAAATATATACTTAATTATTTAAGAGAGGATCCTGAAAGAAGAATTAGAGGTTTAAATAATTCATATAAATTTGATTAATAAAAGACACATATGTGTCTTTTATTTGTTATTAACTAAAATTTCATCTATTATTCCATATTCTAATGCTTCATTTGAATCCATAAAATAATCTCTTTCAGTATCATTTTCAATAGTTTCTAAATTTTTTCCTGTGTTGTTTGAGAGAATTTTATTTAATTTTTTCTTTAATTTTAGTATCCTATCAGCAGCAATTTTTATTTCTGTTGCTTGACCATTAACACCTCCTAATGGTTGATGAATCATAACTTCACTATTTGGTAAAATAAACCTTTTACCTTTTTTTCCACTTGATAAAAGAAATGCTGCCATAGAAGCTGCCATACCAACACATATTGTTGATACATCACTTTTTATATAATTCATAGTATCATATATAGCCATACCGCTAGTTATACTTCCACCAGGTGAATTTATATATATACTTATATCTTCATTATTAATTGAATCTAGATATAATAATTCTGATACAACTATATTAGCACTATTATCATTGATTTCACCAGTTAAAAGTATAATTCTATCTTTTAAAAGTCTAGAACATAAGTCATATACTCTATCACCATTGCTTGTTTTTTCTAAAACATTTGGTACAAAGTTCATTTTATCACCCATTATTATAATATCAAATAATATAATAAATATGCGTATAAATTAGTGACAAAATATTTAATTATATGATAAAATTATAAAAGAATAGGAAGGATAAAATGAATAATATAAAAGTTATATATAAGGGTAAGGAATACATATATGAGCAGGGGGCAACTCTTTTAGATATTTCAAAAGATTTTGCTGATAAATATAGTGAAAAAATAATTATTGGTCAAATAGACGGAAGACTATGTGAGTTAAATACACAGGTAAAGAATAATTCTAAAATAGATTTTTTTGATTTAACTACACAAGTTGGTAATAAAGTATATGAAAGTGGACTTATTTTTATACTATCTGTAGCGTTTTATAATGTATTAAAAAGTGATATTGAAGTTAAGTATTCTATTGATAAAGGAGTATATATAAAGTCTACAAAAAGGGTAAGTGAAGATATATTAAAGAAAATTGAATATGAGATGAAATCTATAATTAAAGATAACCTTCCTATACAAAAAACTTTGGTTAATAGATTAGACGCTATTGAATATTATAAAAATTTAAATAGAATGGATAAAGTAAATATATTAAAGTATTCAGTTAATACAAATGTAAATTTATATAAAATTATGAATATTTATGATTATTACTTTTCATATTTACCAGTAAGTACTGGATATTTGAGTGAATTTAAATTGACTTTTATAGATAATTATAGCTTTGTTTTAGGTTATCCTAATATATATACAAAATCAAAAATACCAAAGTATACACATCATAAAAAGTTGTTTGATGAATTTGAAAAATATGACAATTGGTGTGTTAAATTGGGAATAGAAAATGTATGTGATTTAAATAATATTGTTTCAAAAGGGAATATTAATGATATTATATTGTTATCTGAAAACATTCAAAATAATAAAATATATCAAATTTCAAATGACATTAAAGAAAACAAAAATATAAAAATTATATTAATGGCAGGTCCTTCATCATCTGGTAAAACAACATCATCAAGAAAATTAAAATTATTCTTAAAAGGTTTTGGATATAATCCTATATCTATTTCTATAGATGATTACTTTATAGATAGAGAGAATAATCCGAAACTAGAGGATGGTTCTTATGATTATGAGTCTATATCTGCGGTTGATGTTGAGTTATTTAATAAAGATTTAAAAGGTTTATTAAATGGAAAAGAAATAAATTTACCTACATATAATTTTATAACTGGAAAAAAAGAATATATAGGAGATAGTTTAAAATTAAATAATAATGATATAATAATTATTGAAGGTTTACATGCATTAAATGATGAATTAACATGCTCAATACCTAGAGAAAATAAGTATAAAATATATTTATGTCCGTTAACAGTTCTTAGTTTAGATAATCATAATAGAATAAGAACTACTGATAATAGACTTTTAAGAAGAATAGTTAGAGATAATAGAACTAGAGGTTATAACGCAGAGGACACTTTAATTACATGGGATAAAGTTAGAAGTGGTGAAGAAAAGTATGTTTTTCCATTTCAAGATGATGCGGATGCAATTTTTAATACATCATTGATATATGAACTTGGGGTTTTAAAAACGTATGTTGAACCATTACTATTTTCTGTAGATGAGAATAGTCCAGTTTATAAAGAGGCATTGAGACTTTTAAATTTACTTAAAAATATATTACCAATATCAGATGATTATATTCCAAGGGATTCAATATTAAGGGAATTTATAGGAGATAGCTATTTTCAGGTATAAATGAAAGGAAATGATAAGATGGTTAAATTAGCAATAAATGGATTTGGAAGAATAGGTAGATTAGCTTTTAGGAGAGTGTTTGATGATAGTGATTTTAATATAGTTGCAATAAATGATCTAACTGATACAAAAACATTGTCTCATTTGCTGAAATATGATACTGCACAGGGCTTATATAATAAAAACATAACATATGATGATGAAAATATTATTATTGATGGTAAAAAAATAAGAGTATATAGTGAAAGTAATCCAGAAAATTTACCATGGGGTAAATTAGATGTTGATGTTGTTTTGGAGTGTACAGGTTTCTTTACTAGCAAAGAAAAGTCATTTAAACACATACAAGCTGGTGCAAAAAGGGTAATAATTTCAGCACCAGCAGGAGATGATGTTAAGACAATAGTATATAATGTAAATCATACTATTCTTGATGGAACAGAACAAATCATTTCTGCAGCAAGTTGTACAACAAACTGTTTAGCACCAGTAGCTAAAGTATTAAATGATAATTTTAAAATTCAAATAGGTTTTATGAGTACAATTCATGCTTATACAAATGATCAAAACATATTAGATGCTCCACATAAAAAATCTGATTTAAGAAGAGCAAGAGCAGGAGCTAATAATATTGTTCCCAATAGTACTGGTGCTGCAAAAGCAATAGGTTTGGTTATACCAGAATTGAATGGAAAGCTAGATGGCAGTGCTCAGAGAGTTCCAGTTATAAGTGGGTCAATTGTTGAGCTTGTTTGTGAACTTGAAAAAGATGTAACAAAAGAAGATATCGATAATGCAATGAAGAATGCACAAAATGAAACTCTTGGTTATATTGATGAAGAAATAGTTTCAAGTGATATAATAGGAACTACATTTGGTTCAGTTTATGATTCAACACAAACAAAGATAATTAGTCAAAATGGTAAAAAATTAGTTAAAGTATCTGCTTGGTATGATAATGAAATGAGTTATACGTGTCAGCTAATAAGAACAGCTAAATATTTGATGACTATAATATAAAGGTAGAATAGAGGTATATTTATGAAAAACAGAAAACAATTAACAAGAGGTAATTTAATATTAATAATTTTAATTATAATTATTATAATTTCTTTGATTATAGGTTTTTACACTATGAAAAATAAGAATACAAAAAAATATAAAGCTTTTGAGACAGAACTTAAAACAGCCGCAGAGAATTATTATATTATAAAAGGTCTAGGTTTAAAGAATGGTGAAGAAAAAAAGATTACATTAACAGCATTAAAAAAACAAAAATTAGTATCAAATGAATTAAAGGATAAGTGTGCAGGATACGTAATTGCATCAAGTGAAAGAGATAATTATACTAATGAATATGATATATACTATTATCCATATATTAAATGTGATAATAAATATATTAGTCCAAATTATAGTGAATATTAAAAATAAGTTTAACTTATTTTTTTTTTGTGTTATAATTTTTATATAATAATAATAGGAGGATTTGTATGGAGGAAACAAAGTGGTTGACGAAAGGTAAAATAATAATTATTTCATTAGTCGTTGTAGCTATATTATCTATTTTTATTGGTGTTTCAATACATAAATCAAATTTAAGAAAAAAATATATAGAATTTGAGAATCAACTTGCTTATGCTGGCTCAAATTATCTGTTAAAGGAAAAAATTGAATTAAAAGAAAATGAATGGAGACAAATTGATATAAAGGATATTATAAAACAAAAACTCGTAACTTTTTCAAGAGCATCTGATTGTAAAGGATATGTAATAGTTCAATCTTCATCAACAACCAAAAGTATAGATTCTTCAAATAATTCTTATAGTGCATATATTAGTTGTGGAAAAATTTATAAAACAAAAAATTATGGATATAAACCATCTGGTATGAATCAAAACAATGATAAAACTCAAACTCAACAAGATACAGAAAAACCAAATATAGAATTGTTTGGTGATAAAGAAATTACTCTTACTGTTGGCGATAAATATAAAGAACTTGGTGCGGTAGCAACGGATAATGTAGATGGGGATATAACATCTAAAATAAAAATAAGCGGTAAAGTTAATACAAAGGTAGCTGGAGAATATTTAGTTAAATATACTGTAAGTGATTCATCAAAGAATAAAACAAGTGTAGAAAGAAAAGTTATAGTAAAAGAAAAAGAACAACCAACACAAGAAAATAAGGATGATTCCAAACAAAATAATGCTGTGCCAGAAGTAACACCAACACCAACTCCAACACCAACTCCATCAATTGATAGAACGAATCCAATTATAACTTTCAACAATAATAGTTTATATCAAACAATTTGTGCAGGGAACAGTGTTAATATAAGTATTAATGGACCATATGGATATATAGCTAGAGATAATGTAGATGGAGATATAACAAGCAGAGTTATTATAACAGGGGATACAGGTGTAATTAATAATCCAGGTATTTATACACTTAATTATAAGGTATCTGACAGTGCTGGAAATACAAGTTATGCAACTAAAAACTTTACGGTTAAGAGTTGTGTTTCATCAATTCCAAAACCAAATACAACAGTTTTAGTATCCGGATTAAGTATAACACCTAATAATAAAGTTATGTCAGTTAATTCTACATATCAATTATCTGTAACAATAAATCCAAGTAATGCTACGAATAAATCAGTAACATTTTCGTCATCAAATACTTCTGTTGCACAGGTAAATTCAAATGGTTTTGTAACTGCAAAACAACCTGGGACTGCAACAATTATAGCTACTTCATCTAATGGTAAAAGAGCTACTTGTATTATTAATGTTAGATAGAATATATTTTGGGTATTATATACATAGAAAGGCATGATGCAGATGAAATATTTAAAAGATGCAAACATTAAAGATAAAAGAGTAATAATCAGATGTGATTTCAATGTTCCAATTGATAATGGAAAAATTATGGATGATAATAGGTTGTTACAAAGTTTGCCTACTATAAAATATGTATATGATAGGGCAAAAAAAGTTATAATATTATCTCATCTAGGCAGAGTAAATAATGATACTGATATAAAAAATAATACTTTGAAACCTGTATGTGATTATTTATCTTCAATGCTTAATATTAATATAGCTTTTTGTACGTACAGTGATGATATTAATTCTTTAGTAAATGAAAATAAAATAGTAATGTTTGAAAATACAAGATATTTTGATTTAGATAATAAAAAAGAAAGCAACAATGATATGTTATTAGCTAAGTATTTTTCTTCATTTGCAGATATATTTATAAATGATGCATTTGGCGTATGTCATAGAACAGCTTCATCAACTGTTGGTATATCTAAATTTTTACCGTCATATGCAGGGTTATTAATTGAAAAAGAAATTAAATACTTAGATATTATAAGGGATAATCCTAAAAAACCATTCACAATAATATTAGGTGGTAGTAAAATTTCTGATAAAATAGGCATTATAACAAACTTAATAGATAAAGTTGATAAATTTGTGATAGTTGGCGCAATGGCTTTTACTTTCCTAAAATCTCTTGGTAAGAATGTTGGAAATTCTATAGTAGATGAAGAAAATATTGAATACGCAAGAAATTTATATAATAAATATTCTAATAAAATTATTCTTCCAATTGATATATATACTAGTAAAGAATTATCAGACATATCAAAAAAAGAACTTAAAAATGTAGATGATATAAAAGATGGGGATATTGGTTTAGATATAGGCCCAAAAACAATTGATTTAATATATAACAATATATTAGATTCTAAAACAATATTTTTAAATGGTCCAGCTGGTGCATTTGAATATAGCAACTATGAATATGGAACAAAAGAAATATTGAATATTATATCTAAAATAGATGCATGTGTTATAATTGGAGGAGGGGACTCTTCATATGCTGCAATAAAATTTGGATATAAAGATAAATTTGATCATATATCAACTGGAGGGGGTGCATCACTTGAGTATTTAGAGGGTAAAGATTTACCTGGTATAAAATGCTTATGTGGATAAATATGAAAAAGTATTTAATAAATATTATAGTTTTAATTTGTATTTCATTATTGATAATGGTATTAGCTTTAAAGGATGATTTTTATAAAACAATTTACTATATATCAAATTTAAATTATATTTGGCTTATAATTGCTATATTATTTATGTTGCTAAATATTTTCTTCCAGTCATTAAGCCTGAATTCATTTATAAAAGAAGTTAGATCAAATTATAAATTTAAGGATACTTTTAAACTTATGGTTAGTGCTTTATTCTTTAATGCAATAACTCCATTTTCTTCAGGTGGACAACCTTTTCAAATATATATATTAAAAAAACAAGGTATGAAAATTACCGATTCTAGTAATGTGTTATTACAGAACTTTTTTACTTATCAGTTAGCTTTAACAATAATTGGTACCGTTTCAATAATAATAAATTATATATTTAAAATAATTCCATCAGATAGTTTACTTAGAAAAATAGTAATAATAGGTTATATAATTAATATAGTTATTTTATCATTTATAATGTTTTTATGTATGGCAAAAAAAACAAATACAGAAATATTTAATAAAGTTCTTAACTTTATATTTAAATTTTTCAATAAGAGAGATGATTTAAAAGAAAGATTATCTAAAAAAATTAATGATTTTTATAATAGCGCTATTTATTTTAAAAATAATAAAAAAAACTTAATATTAGCAACTTTTTATAATATTATTGGATTATTACTACTATATTCCATACCATTATTTATATTTTATAGCATAGGTAGTTTTGATGCGATTAATATGTTTGAATCTATTATATGTTCAAGTTACACTTTTTTAATAGGAACTTTTGTTCCAATACCTGGCGGGACGGGCGGATTAGAATATGGCTTTATGAGTTTTTTTAAAATATTTACAGTTGGTGCTTCTCTTTCAGCATGTATGATAATTTGGAGATTTGTAACTTACTATTTTGGGATTATAATAGGTTTAGTAGCACTTTTGTTTGTAAGAAAAGAGGTGAAATAAATGAAAATAGGAATTTTTACTGAGTCATATCCACCATTAGTGAATGGTGTTTCTACTAGTTGTTTGATGCTAAAAAGGGCTCTTGAAAAGAAAGGTCATACTGTTTATGTTGTAACAGTTAATGAAGAAACTTTAAAATATCAATATGAAGATGATGATAAAATATTAAGACTTCCAAGTTTATCTCTTCATTGTTATAACTATAGATTTACAAGTGTATATTCAGTTAGAGCTTTAAATATAATAAAAAATTGGAATTTAGATATTATTCATACTAATGTTGAATTTACTATAGGTATGTTTGCTAGAATTGTATCAAAACAACTTAGTATTCCACTTGTACATACATATCATACAATGTGGGAAGATTATACACACTATGTTACTAAAGGTAAAAAGCTTTTAGATAAACCCGCAAAAGAAGTAGTGAAATACTTATCCGTTTTTTTCGGTGATAAAACAGCTACTGAACTAATAGTTCCGACAAAAAAAATATATAACTTATTTAAGGATAAATATAAAGTTTCTAAAAATATTCATATTGTTCCAACAGGAATAGAAACTGAAAAATTTTATAAAGAAAATTTCGATAAATATAAAATTAACAAATTAAGAAATAAAATTGGAATATCAAAAAAAGATTTTGTAATAATAACAGTTAATAGATTGGCAAAAGAGAAGAATGTAGATAAACTAATAATCAATCATAAAGAAATAGTAAAAAAATATCCAAATATAAAATTACTTATTGTTGGTGATGGCCCTGATATGGATAAATTAATTAATTTATCTAAAAGACTTGGTATTAAAAACAATGTCATATTTGTAGGAAAGGTACCTTTAGATGAAGTTAAATATTATTATCAACTAGGAAATGTATTTGCAACAGCATCAATTACGGAGACTCAAGGATTAACTGTAATTGAAGCAATGGCTTCTTCTCTTCCAGTTATTGCAATTAATGATGAGAGTTTTATAAATTCAGTTATAAATGATTTAAATGGTTATTTATATAATTGTGATGAAGAATATATAAATTATATTTTTAAAATATATAATGATAAGAAATTGGAGTCAAGATTATCAAAACAATCTAGAATATTGTCAGATTCTCAGTCATCTAAATATTTTGCAGAAAGAGTATTAGATGTATATAATATAGCTATAAAAGATTATAATGAAAAGAATAGAAAATTTATAAATAAAATAAAAAATACTATTAAAAAAAGGAAAAGTAAAAATGAAAAAAGTAGTAGTCGCTAATATGAAAATGAATATGTCAAAAGATAAAATTAATGAATATATAAAATCACTTGGAGATTTTAAATCAGAAACTATAACTTTAATAACATGTCCATCTTTTATTCATATAAATTTATTTGATACTAAAAAATATAATGTTGGAGCACAAAATGTTTTTTTTGAAAGCAAAGGACCATATACTGGCGAAATATCACCAAATCAATTAAAGGAACTAGGCATTGGTTATGTAATAATAGGACATAGTGAAAGAAGAATAAATTTTAATGAAACAGATGAAATAGTGAATAAAAAATTAAGAGCAAGTTTAGATTCGAATTTAAATGTTATATTATGTATTGGAGAAAATATTACTGAAAAAAATTCTAATAGAAGAAAAAGTATTTTGGAAAATCAAATTAAATTGGCACTTAATAATGTAAACAAGAATGATTTAAAAAGGGTAATTATTGCATATGAGCCTATATACTGTATAGGTGGTAATAAGGCTTTGAATACTAATGATATTAATGATATGGTAAAATACATAAAATCTATTCTTTTATCTTATGAATCTAATATACCAGTTATATATGGTGGAAGTGTTAATGAAAATAATATTAAAGAAATTTTAAATTATAGTGATGGGGTTATGGTTGGAGGCTTATGTACCTCTTCTAAAAACTTTATTTCAACTTTAAATACTCTTTAAAATTTACAATATGATAATTTTCGACATTATTCGACAAAAGTAGCTAAATTATTCTCTAGTATTATGTGTATATTTTGTTGTATAATGTAATGGTGAAAAATAGGAAGAGGGATAAATATGGCTAAACAAAAAATATTAGTAGTAGATGACAATGTTAGTTTAATTCATATGGTAAGAGAGTACGCAAATAGTAGTGATAAATTAGAAATACTATATGAAGCACATGATGGTAAAGAAGGATTTGATATTGTAAATAAACATAGGGACGAAATTGATTTAGTTTTATTAGATTTAATAATGCCTAATAAGGATGGAATCTATTTTTTAGATAAGCTAAAAGAAAATAAAATAAATATGAATATAATAGTTGTAACTTCTTTTAATGCTGATGAAATGGTAAGAAGGGTTGCTAGTTATAATATAAAATATTTTTTACTTAAACCTTTTGATTTAAAAGATCTAGAACAAAGAGTTTTAGAAGCAACAAATCAAATAAAGGTTAAGAAGACTGAAAGTGTTTATGATCAAGATTTAAAAATATCAGTTACTAAATTATTACATGAACTTGGAGTACCATCACATATTAAAGGTTATCAATATATAAGAGAAGGGATATTAATTTTATATGATAATCCAGAAATTATTGGAGGAATAACTAAAGAATTATATCCAGAAATAGCTAGTAAGTTTGACACTACGGTATCTAGAGTAGAAAGAGCAATAAGACATGCAATTGAGGTTAGTTGGAATAGAGGTAATATTGACCTTATGGAGGAAATATTTGGACATAGTGTAGATTATGATAAAGCAAAGCCAACTAATAGTGAATTTATTGTTACGGTAGCAGATAAATTAAAAATAGAACATGGTATTACAAAAATGAAAAATTAAGAAAAACTTAATTTTTTTACATTTATTTTATGGTATTTTAAAAAATAACTTTATTATTATATTTTTTTTTGTTATAATATACTATGATAAGAGTAGGTGTAATATGAGCATAAAAAAGATTTGTACAGTTTTTTTTACACTATTATTATTTACTGGATGTTCTATTCAAAGTATTAGTGATAAAGATATAATTAAGAATATGGATGTAATACTTGATAAAGAAGTAAAATATTGTAATAAAGATGCGATTGGATATAAGTATTATTTACCTAATGGAGTTAGTGTAAAAAATGTAAATGATTTTAATCAAGAATTATATTCAAATGGATCAACTTATTATTTATATGCAGACATAGTTAGTTATTACTATAAAGCTAAAAATTCATATAAGGTAGATAAAGATGCTTATTTATCGAAAAAAATAACTTATAATAAGAAAAATGGTTATATAGAAATAAATAAGTCTAATGAAGGTTATTATGTAGAAATTATGTTAAATTATGCTAAAATGGAAGCATTAGTTAATAGTGATAATCTAGTTGACGCAGTTAGTAATATGTGTTATATTTTATCGAGTATAAAATATAATGATAAAATTATAAAAACTATTCTTGAAAATGAAAAATATGATTTAAGTGAAAATGAAACATACAATATATTTAAGTCAAAGAAAAAATCAACTGGTAATTTTTTAGATTATATAAATGAATATGATTCATATGATGGCGATATAGAAAGCCTTATAGAAAAAGAGGAAGTTGATCAAGATTCTGACAAATAGGAGGAGTATACATGGGATTTATCAATAAACTAAAGGATTTTTTCTATGATGAAGAAGAAATCGAAGAAGAAGAAATTGTTGTTCCTAAAAAAAGAGAAAATGTTAAACCAAAGATAAAATTAGAAAAAGAAATTGAGGAAGACAAAACTGACAGTGATATTAGTGAAAGAGAGTTATTTAAATCAGAGAGAACTTTTAACTTTCCAATAGATATGGAAGATGAACCTGATTTTATGCCTGTTAGTAGGGAAAATAGATTGAATAACACTTTTGAGGTTAAGAATAGTGAGAATAAACCAAAGACAAGATATCAATCATCAAATACCACATCAAGAGGGCAGACAAGCCCTATGTATACGTCAAGACAGCAAGAGAAAAAGTTTAAACCAACACCTATTATATCGCCTGTATATGGTATTTTAGAAAATAAAATAGATAAAGCAAAAAGTGGAAGTACAGTAAGTAAGGAACCAGTAAAGAAAATAGACTATGATACAGTAAGAGAAAAAGCATATGGTAAGACTAAAATTGAGGCAGAGGAAGATAAAGGCTTATTCTTTAATCTTACGGATGAAAAACAGTCTAATGATTTAGATGATATTGATGTAAAAATAACTTATAATGATGTAGATTTTGATAGTAATGATAGTGATGATGATTTAGAAGTCGATGTTCCTAAGATAATTAGAAGTAAAAGTAAGGAAAGAAATAAGGTAAAAGAGGAAGATGACGAAGATAAAATATTATCCGATTCTAATGAGCAGGATTTATTTAATTTAATAGATAATATGTATAGCTCAGAGGAAGAAGAGGAGGACTAATATGGAATATTTAAATGATTTTTTGCCTATAATAATATATATATTATTAATAATATTAATTATCTTGCTTATAGTTATAGCAGTAAAATTTATTAATGCAATGAATAAAGTTCAAAAAATAGCTGAAGATGTTGATGATAAAATTCAATCTCTTAATGGTTTTTTTCAAGTAATTGATGGAATCACTGATAAAATAGTAGTATTAAGTGATAGAGCAATAGATAAGATAATCTATTTTATTAATAAAATATTTAAAAAAAATGAAAAGAAAGTTGAGGAGGATAAAGATGAGTAAGAAAGGAACTGGAAAATTATTATTGGGAGCTAGTATAGGTGCAGGTCTTGCATTGTTATTCGCACCAAAAAAAGGTGAAGAATTGAGAAAGGATTTAAAAAACAGAACAAATGATCTTATCAATAAGGCTAAAGAAGTTGATAAAGAAGAAGTAAAAGAAAACTTAGAAAAGAAAATCGAAGAAATAAAAGTTGAAATAGAGGAATTAGATAAGGAAAAGGTTAAAAAAATAGCTGATAAAAAAGTAAAAGAATTAAAAAAGAAAACTGAAGAATTAGTTGAATATGCAAAAGAAAAAGGTACACCAGTTCTTGAAAAGGCTGCTAAAGAAGTAAAAAAACAAGCAGCTAATGTATGTAGAGAAGTACTTGCTAAATTAGAAGATGAATAATCTTCTTTTTACTTTACTAAAGTAAAATATTGTTATATAATATATACAAGTTGATATTGATAAATATATTAGTAGTTAATAAAGTTTGAAAATTAGAGACTTAAGTGGTTAGTGAAAACTTAAGCAATTTATTAATGAATTACAATATTTTGAATTGACTCGCTAATTCAGCGTTATGAATCAAAGTGCATAGCAATCTATGAAATAAGGTGGTACCGCGGGAATATTCGTCCTTATATTCATAGTTTTTTTATTAGGAGGAATAAAATGAAACTATATGATGATTTAAAATGGAGAGGACTTATTAAGGATATAACAAGTCCAGATTTAGAAGAAAAATTAAATAATGGTGGTATGACATTTTATTGGGGAACAGATCCAACTGCTGATTCCATGCATATTGGACATTATTCGTCTTTATTAATGGCTAAGAGATTAGAAATGGCAGGGCATCATCCAATAATATTGGTTGGTGGCGCTACTGGTTTAATAGGAGATCCAAGACCTACAACTGAAAGACCTATGATAACAAAAGAAGAAGTATTACATAATTTTGAGTGCTTAAAAAAACAGATTAAAGATATATTTGGATATGAGGTAGTAAATAACTATGATTGGTGCAAAGATATTAATTTTATAGATTTTTTAAGAGATTATGGGAAATATTTTAACGTTAGTTATATGCTTTCTAAAGATATAATAAAAAGAAGACTAGATGAAGGAATTACTTATACAGAGTTTTCTTATATGATAATTCAATCTCTTGATTTTGAACATCTATACAAAGAAAGAGGATGTATTATGCAAGTGGCAGGTCAAGATCAGTGGGGAAATATAACATCTGGTGTTGAACTTGTTAGAAGAAAATACGGAGAAGATGTATATGCATTTACTATGCCACTTGTTACTAAAAAGGATGGTACTAAATTTGGTAAAAGTGAAGGCGGAGCATTATGGCTTGATAAAAATAAGACTTCATCATATGAAATATATCAATATTTATTAAATTCAGATGATGATAAGGTTATAGATTATTTAAAACAATTAACATTATTAACAAAACAACAAATTGAAGAAATAGAAAAGAAACATAATGAAGCTCCTCATTTAAGAATTGCTCAAAAGAAATTAGCAGAAGAAATAGTAAAGTTTTTACATGGAGAAGATGGTTTGAAATCAGCTTTAAAAATAACAGATGCATTATTTAGTGGAAATATAAATGATTTAACAGAAGATGAATTAGTATCTGCAATGAATGGAATTACAACATCTACTATTAATGAAGAAATGAATATAGTTGATATGCTTGTTAATACTAAAATATTATCTAGTAAAAGAGAAGCAAGAGAATTTATAACTAACGGTTCCATAAGTATAAATGGTAAGAAAATAAATGATTTAGATATGCTTGTAAATAAAGAAAGTATGTTATATAATAAATATATAGTAGTAAGACGTGGTAAGAAAAAATACTACTTAGTTATATTTGAGGAGGAATAAAATGAAATTATTTTCAAGTGAAAAAGATATATTTCTAAAAATAGTAAATTCAATATTAATAATTTGGCTTATAATTTCCATTGTTATAACTTTTGGCATAGGTATTAAAATAATAAATAAGGACGAGGTAGTATCTTATAGTGATTATTCTAAAATGGTCTGTGATTTAGATAAAATACCAGTAGAGGAAGTAGATCAGGATTTAATTAAAGATAATTGTTATGCAAGTTATATAAGTGAAAAAAAGAAAACAGAAAATATGAATAAAACTAATGTAGACAATATTTTAATATTAATTTCTAATATAGTTATTGTTTCATTATTTATCAGTTTATTAAATAAAAAGACAAAATAAAAAACGATTTTGAAATCGTTTTTTTTATCTACTATAAAATTCAACTATTAATGCTTCATTGATGTCGCTACTTAATTCACTTCTTTCAGGTAATCTAATATAAGTTCCTTCAAGTTTCTTATCGTCAAATGAAACATATTCTGGTCTATTGTTAACAGCTTCAAGTGATTCTTTCATAGCCTTATGTTCTTTTGAACTTTCTTTAATGCTAATTACGTCACCTGGTTTAACGGAATATGATGGAATATCAACTTTTTTACCATTAACTAAAATATGACCATGGTTAACTATTTGTCTTGCGCCTCTTCTTGTTCTTGCAATTCCCATACGGTAAACTATATTATCAAGTCTACTTTCAAGAAGTTTTAAAAAGTTTTCACCATGAATACCTTGCATCTTCTCTGCCTTATTAAATAATGTTCTAAATTGTTTTTCGTTTAATCCATATGTAAATTTAACCTTTTGTTTTTCATTTAATTGGATAGAATAGTTTGATGCTTTACCTTTTCTATCTTGACCATGAACACCTGGTTTATAAGGTCTTTTTGCTAAATCTTTTCCATTTTCTAGTGTAGAAAATGAAACTCTACGACTCTTTTTATAGGCTGGACCAGTATATCTAGACATTTTCCTTTCCTCCTCTCATAAGATTATCAAACCTTAAGTATCCTTTCGCCAATATATAGGGTGTTAATTTTTAATACTTTCTTATGCGTAGCTTTAAAAGGGCATAATACTAATAATGCTTATCGCTAAATAACACATTATATATATCAAAAGGTGCTACAAAATGTTTGCAGTAATAATTATAACATAAAATATTAATTAGTCAAATCTCTTTTATTTAAAATTTTTAATGAAAAATATAGAAATAGGTATAAAATTGTAATATTTTGTGTTAAAATAATATTTATAATAGAGGTGATTTGTTTTATGAGTGCAAAATTATTAATAGTAACAATTTATATAATTACCGCAATTATTTTAATATCAATTCTTTTTGTAAAGAATACAAAACAAAACAAAAAAATCAAATCAATAATAGATGAGCTTGAAAAAGAAAAAAATTTGATTTTAGGCGCTCCAATATTAAATGAATTGTCTAAAGTTGAAGCACTTGTTAGAGATGATAAATTAAAAGTTAAATATGATAACTGGCAAAGAAAATTTGATGATATAAGAAATATATATATACCTGAAATAACAGATATGTTACTTGATTGTGATAATTATGCTGATCTTAAAGATTATAAATCACTTAGGGTATTACTTGCTGATGTTGAGTTAAAAATATATAAGTTGAGAGAAAAGACAAATAATTTGTTAAATGAGATTAAAGAAATTACTTTGAGCGAAGAAAAGAATAGAAATCAAATTGTTAATTTAAAAACAGATTATAGAAAAATTAAATCTGATTTCGAAAAAAATAAAACAGAATATCAATTAGTGAAGAATCAAATAGAACTTCAGTTTGAAAATATAGAAAAAAGATTTCAAGAGTTTGAAATCGTTATGGAAAAAAAAGATTATGACGAAATTAATTATCTAGTAAAAGGTATTAGTGATATGATTGATCATATGAAATATGTAATAAAAGAAGTACCAGCAATATTAATTATGTGTAAAGAATTAATTCCAGGAAAAATTGAAGAGGTATCACAAGTATACATAAAAATGACTAGAGAACAATATCAACTTGATTATCTTAATGTTGAATATAATATAAATGAAACTAATAAAAAAATAAAAGATATACTAGATAGGGTAAAGGTTTTAAACTTAGAGGATGTTGTTTTTGAATTAAAAACAATTATTAATTATTTTGATTCTTTATTTAATGATTTTGAAATAGAGAAAATAGCAAAAAGAACATTTGAATCTAATATAAAGTCTTTGAAAGCAAAATTAGTTAGAACAGATAAAGCAATAAGTGGACTTATGAATGAATTAAATGATTTAAAATCTACATATAATCTATCTGATGATGATATTAAAAGGTTAAATGTAATTAATAAAGAAATTGATAATATTAAAAAAGACTATAATAACTTGATGGATTGTAATAAAAATCATTCTTTTCCATATTCTAAGATGGTAAGAGAATTAGATATTTTAATCATAAAAGTATCAAAACTTGATGAAACATTAAATTATGATCTTAAAAATATTGGTAGTATGAAAGATGATGAATTAAGAGCAAGAGAGCAATTAGAAAATATAAAGGATATATTAAAAAAAGCAAGAAATAGAATTAGACTATATAATATTCCTGTTATACCAGATAATTATTTTGTAGAACTTCAAGATGCTAGTGATGCGATCAAAGAAATTCAAAAAGAGTTAAACAAAAAACCTATAAATATTGATACATTAAACATAAGAGTAGATACTGCTAGAGACTTAGTATTTAAGGTATTTAATACTACGAACAATTTACTACGAACAATAGTTATGCTTGAAGAAACTATTGTATATGGCAATAGATATAGAGGAGAAAAAGAAAAAGTTAATGAGGGTTTAAATTTGGCTGAAAAGTTATTTTATCAAGGGTCTTATAAAAAGGCTTTAGAAATTACTATGAATGCTATAGATTATGTTGAACCAGGAATTCATAACAAAATAATGTCAGCATATAATATTAAAGGTTAAACTTAGTCAGTAATGATTTCTTTTTTTTTTCATATAATTATTTAGGTGAAGAGTATGTTAAAGAAATTTATTCAGATAACAGGAGTAGTAGTTTTGGCAGGATTTAGTTTCTTTTATACAGAGAAGGTTACTAAAATAGCGAGAAATAGTGACCCAATAATGATTAAAATTAATCAAGTTAAAGATGATTTCGAGGTCTCTAGTGTAAAACCTATAATAAATGATGATGAATATATTGCAGGAGTAAATGGATGTGTAATTGATGTTGAAAAAAGTTATACAAAAATGAAGGGAACTGGAGAATATAATGAAAATTTGCTTGTTATGAATGAGGTAAATAATGACAAAAATATAGGTAATAAATATATTGTAGGTGGTAACAAAAAGATAAAGAATATTAGTATAATATTTGTTATAAATAATAATTTAAATAATAATTTAGTTGAATATCTTAATTCAGGTAAAATAAAGTCTAATTTTTTTGTTAGTAAACAATTTTTGGAAAAAAATTCAGTGGAAGTAAAAAAAATATCAAAATTACATAATATTTATTATTATGGTGATAATGGTGTTTATAATGAAAAATATATAATATATGATAATAATTTAATTGATGTAAACAGTAATAATGAATCAACCTATTGTTTAGTAAATAAAAGAGATGAGAACGTATTAAATGTATGTACAAATTATAATATGAGAACAATAAAATCAGAGTTTATAACAGATAATATTTTGACAAATGTTAGAAAAAAGTTATCTAATGGAAGTATTATTGCATTTAATACGGATAAAATAAATGATATTAAAGTTTCAATTAATTATATATTATCAAAAGGATACAATATTGTATCTTTAGATGAATTATTAAATGAGAGTAATAAATGTAAGTAATTAGAAATATATTATATAATTTTATTTATAAAAAAAGACAAATGCTTTAAATATTTGTCTTTTTTTGTTATAATTAATATTAATGGATTTCTTTATTAATTTATGAAAGGAGATTAAATAATGAGTAAGATAAAAATTTTTGCCCTTGGGGGACTTAATGAGAGTGGAAAAAATATGTATGTAATTAATGTTAATGAGGACATATTTATTTTTGATGCTGGTCTAAAATTTGCAGATGATAAGATGCTAGGAGTAGATTATATAATACCAGATTTGACATATTTAAAAGAAAATATAAATAATATAAAGGGTATTTTTTTAACACATGCACATGAAAAATATATTGGTGCGGTTTGTGATATAGTAAGGGAACTTCCAAATATTAATATTTATGCAACAAAATTCACATGCGATATTTTAAATAAAGATTTTGAAGATTTAGGAATTAAATTTAAAAAGTTACATTTAATACAAGTACATAAAAAGATAAATTTTGGTAAAAATAGTATTTTCCCAGTAGGTTTAACTAATTCAGTTCCAGATGCAGTAGGGTATGTTTTAAATACACAGGATGGTGCTATTGTTTATACTGGTAATTTTGTATTTGATTCAAGTATGACAGGTCCATATAAAACAGATATTGGTAAATTAGCATATATAGGCAAACAAGGTGTATTATGTTTAATGAGTGAATCAGAATATGCAGAAAGAGTTGGGTATACAGTTCCTAACAATAGAATTTCAAGTACTATTAGAGATGTATTTTTACATAATGAAGGTAGAATAATAGTAACTGTTTTAACTACTCATATATCAAGACTTCAAGAATTGTTTACAGAAATATCAAAAACACACAGAAAAATGGTAATAATGGGTAAAAAACTTCAAAATTTAGTTAATCATGTTATTGATAACGGTTATGTTACATTTAATAAAGATCAAATTGGAAATTTAAATAATATAAATGATAGAGATTCAATAATACTTATTTCTAATGAGAATGAAAAGCCATTTATGAATTTAGAAAGAATTATAAATGGATATGATAAATATATAAAAATAAATGAAAATGATACTATATTCTTTTTAGAACCAGTTCAGGTTGGTATGGAGAAAAAATCAGTAAAAGTAAGTGATGAATTGAGTAAAATGGGTGCAAATGTAATAACATTATCATCTAAGACCCATCTTCTTAATCATGCATCTCAAGAGGATTTGATGCTTATGTTAAATTTAATGAATCCTAAATATTATTTTCCTGTTATTGGAGAGTATCGAAATCAAGTAGAAAATGCAAATGTAGCGTCTTCTATTGGTATGAAGAAGGAAAATATATTATTGAAACAAAATGGTAATGTAGTAACTTTTGAAAATGGTAAGTTAGTAGAAACAAATGAAAAAATAAAAATAGATGAATTGCTTATTGATGGAAATCAAGCAAAGGATATTGGGGAACTTGTATTAAAAGATAGGGAACTTTTAAGTGATAACGGTATTGTAATAATTTGTGCAACATTAAATAGAAAAACAAAAGAAATATTAGCGGGACCAGAAGTCTTAACAAGAGGATTTATATATGTGAAAGAAAATACAGATATAATAGAAAAGATAAAAGAAATATCTGTTCATGTTATTAATAGTAATATAAGTAATAATTATGTGGAGTTTAATAAGATAAAAACAGGAATTAGAGATGAACTTGGGAAATTTTTATATTTAGAAACTGAATGTAAACCAATGATTATAACAGTTATAAGTGAGATATAATAAAATATTTAAATAATTAATATCTATGGTATAATTATAAGTGAATAGTAGAGGTGTGTTTAAGTGGCTAAAAAGAAACAAAAGAAGGATAATAAGAATTCTAGTTTTAAATATCCTATAGAAATAAAAGGAATTATTTTAATTGTTATATCAGTCATTGGAGTACTTGGATATAAAGCTAATATTTTAGGTACTATATTCAAGGGATTTTCTATGTTTTTAATGGGCTCTTTTGATTTTATTGTTTTAGTGTTAATATTTTTAACTGGTTCTTATATGTTAGTTAAGAGAAAAAGTCCAAAATATTTTAGTACAAGATTAATAGGTTTATATGTGTTTCTTGTTGGCTTACTTGCTTTAGCACATTTAAATTATTTAGGTGAAAAACCAAACTTTTTTCAAACGATGAAGGACACAATAGATGAGTTTGTAAGATGTATCAATACTGAGGTAAATTTCCCAGGAGGAGGAATTTTAGGTGCATTTTTAATATCTATTTTATATTTATTACTTGGTAAAATGGGTAGTGTAATTGTAATTAGTGTATTAATGATTGTTGGTGTTGTATTATTTGCAAATATATCTATTGGAAATGGTATACTTTGGATTATTGATAAATTCAAAGGAGTAAGTGATGATTCAGATGAAGAAGATGATGAGAATTTTGATGAGGATGAGATAAATCTAGAAGAGGGTAATTTGAAAGCAGATAAGAAGGTAAAAATATCATCTATTAATGAATTAACTCACATAAATACTGATGAGAATAATACTGAAGAAGAAAGTAATGATGTTGAACAAGAGAAAACTTCTAGTAAGAGTGCTAGTAATAAGTATTTAAATTATAAACTTCCAAGTATAAATTTATTAAATACTCCTAAGAAAAAGAATATAAAAGAAAATGAAACAATAATAAAAGATAATATTAAAAGACTTGAAGGTGTACTTGCAGATTTTGATGTTTTATCAAAGGTTAGAGAAGTTCATGTAGGACCATCAATTACTCAGTATGAACTTGAAGTTAAATCAGGTACAAAAATGAGTAAAGTTAAGGGTTTGAGTAGTGAAATTGCTCTAGCATTAGCGGCAACAGATGTAAGAATACAAGCACCAATTCCAGGTAAAAATACAGTTGGTGTTGAAATTCCAAACAAGGTTAATGTTGGTGTATCCTTTAAAGAAATGATTGCTCTTTTTCCAAATGATAAGATAGATAATAAACTTACTGTTGTACTTGGAAAAGACATAATGGGTAATGCAAAATATATGGAAGTAAATAAAACACCACATTTACTAATCGCAGGAGCAACTGGTTCAGGTAAGTCAGTTTGTGTTAATTGTATAATATCTTCAATTTTAATGAAAGCAAAACCAGATGAAGTTAAAATGATAATGGTTGATCCAAAAAAGGTAGAACTTAGTATGTATAACTGTATTCCTCATTTATTAATGCCAGTTATAACTGATCCTAAAAAAGCAGCAGCTGCTCTTCAAAAGGTAGTAGATGAAATGTTAAGACGTTATGATTTGTTTGAAAATAGTAAAACAAAGAATATAGAGGGATATAATAACTATTTGTCTAATAAAAATAGTAAGTTACCTGAGGAATCTAAAACTCCATTATTACCATATATGGTTGTTATAATTGATGAACTTGCAGATTTAATGGTAGTAGCAAGAAAAGAAGTAGAAGATTCTATAATGCGTATAACTCAAATGGCAAGAGCAGCAGGTATACATTTAATAGTTGCAACTCAAAGACCTTCAACAGATGTAATAACAGGTGTAATAAAAGCAAATATTCCATCTAGAATTGCCTTTTCTGTATCATCACAGATTGATTCAAGAACTATTTTAGATCATCCAGGTGCAGAAAAACTTCTTGGAAAAGGAGATATGCTTTATTATCCAATGGGGTCATCTACCTTAACAAGAATTCAAGGTGCATTTATATCTGAAGAAGAAGTTATTAAGATAGTTGATTTTGTAATAGATCAACAAAAAGCAACTTATGATGAGAATTTTATGAAACTTGATTCAGAACCAGCTAAACAAAGCCTTGATAAAGATGATGTAGATAATGATGATCCACTTTATAATGATGTTGTTGAATTTGTAATAACATCAGGAAAGGCAAGTACATCACTTCTTCAAAGGAGATTTAAACTAGGTTATAATAGGGCTGCAAGATTAATTGATTTGCTTGAAGAAAGAGGTATAATAGGCCCTCAAAATGGTTCTAAACCAAGAGAAGTATTAGTAGCACTTGATGAAAGTGAAGAAGAATAAATAATTGAGTAGTTAAAATAAAGGGAATAATCTAAAAAATCTTTAGAATATAAATACAAAAAAAGTAAATCTAGTTAGATTTATTTTTTTTATGATATAATTATATTATGATAGGATGGTGATATTATGGCAACTGCACATAATTCTGCAAATAAAGGGGATATTGCAAAGACAGTAATAATGTCAGGTGATCCACTTAGAGTTAAAGCAATTGCAGAAAAATATTTAAATAATGCAAAATTAGTAAATGAGATAAGGAATATATATGCATATACAGGAACTTATAAAGGAAAAGAAGTAACTATTATGGCACATGGTATGGGAATTCCTAGTATGGGAATATATTCTTATGAATTATATAAATTTTATGATGTAGATAAGATAATAAGATTAGGATCTTGTGGTACATATGTAGATAATATTAATTTACTTGATATTATTCTTGTTCAAAACAGTTATACAGAGAGTAATTTTTCTTATACATTTAATAATGAAAAAGTTAATTTAGTAGCAGGATCAGAAAAATTAAATAAGAAGATAGAGGAAATTTCAAAAAAAGAGAGAATAAACATAGTGAAGGGGAATGTATGTTCAACAGATTGTTTTGATTGGTATATGACTGATTTAAATAAATTTTTGGAAAGACTTCCAAAAGATTTAAATATAATAGCTGCTGAAATGGAATCTTTTGCACTTTTTTATACAGCAAAAGTATTAAATAAAGAGGCTGCATGTCTTTTAACTGTTGTTGATTCACATTATAAAAAACAAGAATTAAGTGCTGAGGAAAGACAAAATTCAATAGATCAAATGACAATACTAGCATTAGAGAGCATAATATAATTGTATTTTACGAATAATATATAAGAAGGAGATAATTATGAAAAATATAACACATAAATTTGAAAATTATGATGTGCATTTTATTAAAACAAATAAATTTAAAAGTAATATATTATCTTTAGTTCTTATAACTGAATTTGATAAATTAACTCTTACAAAAAATGCACTTTTAAGAAATTTAATTACAAGATCAAATAAAAATTTGAAAAGTGAAGTTGAAGTAATAAAAAAAGAATATGAGTTATATAATTCAACTTTTAAAATTACTAGTGAAATATTAAATAATGTTATGGTAACAAATTTTAATATAGAATTCATAGATGAAAAGTATACAAAAAGTGGGATGAATAATCAAATAGTAAATTATTTTTTTGATATGATATTAAATCCTAATGTTGATAATGGAAAATTTGAATCAGTTAATTTTAAAATTGCAAAAGATAATTTATATAGTTTTTATGATAGACAAAAAGAAGATAAAAATACATATTCTATAAATAAAGCTTTTGAATTACTGGATGAAAAATATTTGACATATAATGTAAATGGATATAAAGAGGAACTTGATAAACTTAATGAGAGTAATATGTATGAATATTATAAGGAATTATTTTTAAATTCATCAGCAAGTGTTTTTGCAATAGGAGATTTTAACGATGATGATATGACTAAAAAAATAACTGAAAATCTTGATCCTGTTTTAAAGAAAAATGAAAATCCTTACAGGGTTAATAATTTTTTAACTTCTAAAGATGTAAAAACCAAAATAGATAAAGAGGAAAATAATCAAACAAAATTAGTTATGTTATATAAAATGATAGATATAAATAGAAGAGAAAGAAATGTTATTCTTCCTATTTTTAATAGGATTTTTGGAGTTGGTAATAATTCAAGATTATTTATGAATGTAAGGGAAGAAAAATCATTGGCATATGATATTAGGTCTATTTCGTATCCAGATGAGAGTATTGATATAGTTTTAGCGGGAATTAGTAAAAAAAGTTCAGATGATGTTATAAATTCAGTAAAATATGAGTTAGAACAAATACAAAAAGGAAACATAACAAAAGAATCATTTAACAATGCCATAATGTCTAGAGGCTGTTTAATTAAAAGATTTTATGATAGTAATATATCAATATTGTATGCCTTTATATCAAGTATTTTATTTGATTCAGATAATTTAGTAACAAGGGAAAAAGAATTAGAGACTGTGTCTATAGAAGAGGTAGTAGAATTATCAAAAAAATTAGAATTAAGTATTATATATTTACTTGAAGGAGACAAAGAAAATGCAGAAGATTAATTTAGAAGGTTTAAATGAAGAAGTTTATTATCATAAATTGGATAATGGTCTAGAAGTATATATCTTAAAAAAGGAAAAATTCAATACTTACATGGCATATTTTATAACTAAGTTCGGTGCGCTTATTGATAGTTTTGTTCCAATTAATGAGAAAAAAGTAAAAAAATTTCCCGCTGGGATAGCACATTTTCTTGAACATAAATTATTTGAACAAGAAGATGGTGTAAATGTAATGGAGAGGTTTTCTTCTTATGGGAGTATTTGTAATGCATTTACAAACTATTTAAATACTACTTATTTAGTTGAAGGAACAAATAATTTTTATGAGAATTTAAATTTTCTTATAGATTATGTTCAAAGTCCATATTTTACATTAGAAAATGTAGAAAAGGAAAAAGGGATAATTAAACAAGAATTATTAATGACAAAAGATAATCCATATAAAATGTTTTATATAAGAGTTTTGTCAAATTTGTTTGTTAATATTCCATATGGGAGATCTGTATTAGGTGATAATAGTGATATAGATTCCATAACGAAAGAGGACTTATATTTATGTTATAATACGTTTTATAATCCATCAAATATGTGTCTAATTATAATATCAAGTGAGGATGAAAATAAAATATTAGATTCAGTTATAGAAAATCAAAAAAACAAAAAGTTTGATAAAATAAATAATATTAATGTTAAAAAATATGATGAGCCTTGTAATGTTAATAAAGAATATGATGAGTACTATGATAATATAACAAAGCCTGAATTATCATATTGTATAAAATTAAAAATTGACTATATTAATATATCTAGTAGAAAATATAGATTATATTTATATATATTATTATTAATGAATTTTGGAAGTATTTCTCCATTTAATTTGAAATTAAAAGAAGAAAATAAAATTGATGGAGATTTTGATGTTGATTGTTCACAATATTTTAATTACATGGTTTTAAGTATATGTGTATCTACTGATTATCCAAATGAAATAATAAAATTGATTGACGATAAAATAAATAATATAACATATGATAAAAAAGAGTTTGAATTAATTAAAAATTCATTTATTTCTAGTGTTTTATACGGATTTACTTCTATTGACTCAATAATGAATTTTATGTACAATGAATATTATAGTTATGGAAAAATAACAAAGGAGTCATATAGTGATATTAATAATTTAAATTATGAAGAATTTATTAGTGTAATAGATTTGTTTAATAACAAAAACAAGAGTATAACTATAATGAAACCATATGAAAATAAGGAGTAAAAAAATGCTAAAATTAGAAGGTGTTACAAAATTTTATAATGATTATAAAGCTGTTGATAATTTGTCCTTTTGTGTTAGAGAAGGAGAAATTTTTGGTTTATTAGGTGCGAATGGTGCAGGTAAAACTACAACATTTAGAATGATTATGAATTTAATAGAACCAAGTTCTGGAACTATTACTTTAAATGATAAGAAAATAGATTATAATATAACAGATGAGATTGGTTTTTTGACTGAAGAGAGAAGTTTATTACTTAAACTTACTGTTAAAGAATTAATGATATATTATGCTACATTAAAAGGTATGAAAGAAGAAGATATAATAATAGAATTAAAAAAATGGCTTAAAAGATTTAATATAGAAGAATATGAAAACAAAAAGATTAAGGAATTATCAAAAGGAAATAAACAAAAAATTCAATTTATTTCAGCAATAATACATAATCCTAAACTTTTAATACTAGATGAGCCATTTAGTGGTCTTGATCCAATAAATGTAGATTTATTTATAGATGTTATAAATGAGTTAAAAGAAAAAGGTACAATGATTATTTTTTCATCACATCAAATGAATCACGTAGAATTATTTTGTGAAAAATTACTTATTTTAAATAAAGGTAAAACAATAATATCAGGTGATTTAAAAGAAATAAAACAAAGATATGATGATAGAAATATATTAATAAAAGCTGATGTAACAAAGGCGGAATTAAGTAAAATACCGGGAGTTAAAGGTGTTATTATAAAAGGTGATGAACTTGAAGTTAAAGTAGCTGATAAAAAGTATGTTAAAGATATATTTAAGTATGTTTCAAATTGCAAAAATGTTACTAAATTTGAAGTGGTAGAGTTATCATTACACGAAATATTTACAAGAGAAGTAGGTGCTTAAGGATGAAAAATAAATTTATATTTCTAACAAAGACAAGTTTACTTAAGAAAATAAAAAACAAAACATTTATTATTGTTAATATTTTTTTATCACTTATTTTAATTTCACTTGTAAATATAGATAGAATAGTCAGCTTTTTTGGTGGGGATTTTAGTAATGAAAAAAATATAATGATTGTTGATAATACAGGTCAAACATATGATATATTAACTAATTATATTAAAAATACTGAAAGTATATTGAAAACTAATTTAAATTATAAAATGTCTAAAGTAAATAACGAAAATTTACTTAAAAAAGAAATAAAAAGTGAAGAAGATATTGGAATAATAATAAATAAAAGTGATGAAAATGTTATAGATGCAAAATTAGTAACATATGGATATATAAATTCAAATTTATATCAATTATTACAAAGTTCAATAAATTCAAGTAAACAATTTTTAGCAATTAATGAATTAAATATAAGTAGTGATGATCTACAAAAAATTAGTCAAACCGTTAATATTGAAAGAGTTTATATGGATAAAGATAAAAATAAAAATGATGAGGATACAAATACTATTATGGGAATTATTGTTCCAATAATAATACTTCCATTTTTCCTATTAACTATTCTTGTTATTCAAATGATAGGAGCAGAGATAAATGAGGAGAAATCAACTAGAAGTATGGAAATTATAATATCAAATGTTTCTGTTAAAACTCACTTTTTCTCAAAGATTTTATCATCTAATTTATTTATATTAATACAAACCTTATTATTATTTATGTATGCATTTGTTGGATTTTTAATTAGAAGCGGGAATAAATTTATAAATAATATTAATTTTATAAGTGATGTACTTCCTGAATTAAAAAAATTATCAATTATGGATAAAGTACTTCCAGCAGTACCTTTTGTTTTATTACTTATGATTATAACAATACTTGGTTATTCAATATTAGCGGGATTACTCGCATCTATGACTACGAATATGGAAGATTTTCAACAAATTCAAACTCCAATTATGATAATATTATTAGTAGGATTTTATTTGTCACTGATGAGTTCAATGTTTGAAGGATCAATATTTATAAGAATATTATCATATATTCCATTTATATCTGCGATTTTATCCCCATCTTTACTTCTTACGGGAGTAATTGGTTATAAAGATATAATTTTATCAATATTAATAATGGTTGTAATAATATACATATTATTGAAATATGGTATTAAAATTTATAAAGAAGGAATATTAAATTATTCAAATTCAAACATTTGGAAAAAGATGTTTAAATCAATAAAAAAACAAGGTGGTAAAAATGTTTAAAAATATACAAAAAGAGATATTAACGGATAAAGAGTATTATTCTATTGTTAATCATATATTGTGCAATGATGAATTTAAAAAGATAGGTGAATGCACTCATCATGGGACTTCAAGACTTAATCATTCACTTAGAGTATCTTATTTTTCATACATTGTATCAAAAAAATTGAAATGGGATTTTGAGAGTGCTGCTAGAGGTGGTTTAGTACATGATTTTTTCTATAATGAAAATGGGGGTATTACCAAAGATGGAATAATATCAACATTTACACATAGTAAAAAAGCATCAAAAAATGCAGAAAAATTCTTTGGTTTAAACAATAAAGAAAGGGATATAGTGGAAAAGCATATGTTTCCTTTAAATATAAAACTACCTATTTATAAAGAGAGTTATATCGTATCCATTGTTGATAAAATAGTCAGTTTTATAGAATTAAATATGAAAATAAAAACAAAAGCGATTTTACTTTTTTTGCTTATTAGATTATAATAATTTAATAAGCTTAATGTCTTCGTAGCTCAGTAGGATAGAGCACCGCCCTCCTAAGGCGGGTGTCGAGAGTTCGAATCTCTCCGAGGACACCAGATTTATAATAAATGTCTTGATTTTAAACGATTTCAAGGCATTTTTTATTATTTCTTTTAGTATTAAAAGTAGTAAAACTATCTGTAATATAAGGCATAAATACACTTTTAATTGATAAAAGTATAGATGACATTATATTATGAGAATATACTCTATTGGGACACAAAATGTATTATATAAATATATTAAAAAAATAAAAACTATGTATGCTGGGAAGTTACCTATATATATTTTTCCAAGAGATAAAAAGCCAAGTTTAAATTTTTTTAATATAAAAATGAAATCACTTTCAAAAATAACAAAAGAAATGTATAATAAAAATATATTTTAAAACTATTGTATAATAGAAAATAATACATTATTTTCTTAGTTTAGTATAAAATAATTAAAAAATAACAAGGAGAATGATTATGGAAAGAAAAAATAAAATAATAAAGATTATTTTAGTAATATTAGTAATTTTATTTCTTTGTTTTTCTTTATTTAAACTTATAATGTATTTAAGGGTTAAATATGCGAAAGTAGAAGTAACTTTAGTATCTGATATGACATTAGAATTTAATGAGAATAAAAGAGTATCAGATTATATTAAAAGTATAAATGGAAAAATAGTAAATGATTATATAATAAGTTCTGATAAGTTGGGTGAAAAAAATGTTAAATTTAAATTTATAAATGATGATAATATAAAATTAGATTATAGTTATAAAGTAAAAGTTATAGATACTAAACCTCCTGTAGTTTGGCTTAATGATGACTATTTTATTAAAAAAGGTAGTGAAGATACTCTTCTTTCTGATATACTTTGTGGAGATAATTATGATAACAAACCTAAGTGTGAAATAATTGGGAATTATGATCTTAATAATGTTGGAACTTATCCGTTATTATTTAAAGCAATAGATAATAGTAATAACATTACTCAAAAAAATTTTTCTTTAAATGTATATGAACCAAAAAAAGGGGAGAATAATTATTCTGATTCATCATATACATACTTTAATGATGTAGTAAAAGATTATAAAACAAAAGATACGAAAATTGGGATTGATATTTCTAATTGGCAGGGTGATGTAGATTTTGAAAAAATTAAAAAAGCAGGTGCTGAGTTTGTAATAATTAGAGTAGGTGGTGCGAAAGGCACTAATAAAGAATATTTCTTAGATAGTAAGTTTAAGCAAAATATAGAAAATGCAAATAAACTAGGAATTGATGTTGGAATATATTTTTTCTCTTATGCATCAAATAGTAAGCAAGCTATTAATGAAGCAAAGTGGGTAATTAAACATATAAAGGATTATGATGTAACTTTACCTATTGCATTTGACTGGGAGGATTTTTCAGATTATAATTCTTATCATTTAAGTTTTTTTAGATTAACGACTATGGCTGAAGATTTTATTAAAACAGTTGAAAAGGCAGGATATAAAGGAATGCTTTATGGAAGTAAGAATTATTTAGAAAAAATATGGTTACCTACTAAACATGATATATGGTTAGCTCATTATACTGATAAGACAGATTACCATGGAAAATATTTAATTTGGCAAATGTGTAGTGATGGAAAAATTGATGGTATAGATGGTAAAGTAGATATTGATGTTATGTATAAATAATTGATATTTTATCGGATTTTAGTTAATAATCGACATTAAATAACTATATCTTATAAAATATTATTCACGCTTTGATAATATAATCAAATAAGGAGCGTGATTTTTTTGAATGTAATAGATAGAGAATTTAATAATCTAGTAAATGAAATAAGACAGCTTAGTGAAAAGGAACTGTATTATAGAATTAGAAAAAGTTTTGATGCAATATCAGATGAAACTAAAAAAAGTTGTATAGATTTTTTTAATAAATTTGGATATTGGGGAAAGATAGACATAAATACTGGTAATTATGAACAGATAGAACTTAAGTGTGATATGTTTTATAATCATATTGATGATTTTATATGGTTGTATAATTGTTTAGGTGATTATAGGTCTAAATATACATTGTTTTCTATTTTAAGTAATTTTTATAGATATGATTTTGCAAATACTTATAGATCAAGAGAATATATGTATGATGATTATTTTGATTTAGATTTGATAAAATGTGATAGCAATGAAGTTATAGTAGATCTAGGTGCATATACGGGCGATACAGTCCTTTCGTATATTAGAAATTATGGAGAAGATTGTTATAAAAAAATATATTGTTATGAGATAACTGAGGATACATTTGAAATGTTGAAAAATAATTTAGAACCTTATGAAAATATTGAATGTAGATTAAAAGGTATTTCTAATGAGGAAGGTGTAATGGATATTGATAATAATATTGAAAGTTCATCTGCTAATAGACTTATTTCTAATGAAAATGGAAAAATTTCTGTTACTACATTAGATAAAGATATTGATGAAAAAATTACATTAATAAAATCTGATATTGAAGGGTTTGAACAAAAAATGATAGAAGGTGCAAAAAATCATATAATTAATGATCATCCTAAACTTTTAATATCTGTATATCATAATAATGAGGATTTATGGAAAATTCCTAAAATGATATATGAAATGAACAATGATTATAAATTTTATTTAAGATTTAATAGTTCTCCTATCTATCCAACTGAAATAACATTAATTGCTATATAATTTATTTTATCTTTTTTACTAGGAATTTGAATAAATAACAATTTTTTTAATATAATTTAGTGATGGTGATGTTATGAATAAAAAAATTTTAGTTTTTGTTAGTTTGTTATTTGTTATGGCTTTAGTTGTTGGCGCTACTTCCTTAGTAAATAAAAATAGTAGTAAGGAAGATAAAAAAACTCTATTTGGCACAGTTATGACATGTGATGATAGTAAAGTTACTATTCAAGATCCTAATTATATTATTTATACTTTTGATGTTGCTAATGATAGTTTAGATGTTGGAGATAGTATAACAATAGAATATACTGGAGTACTTGATAAAAATACTAGTAATCAAAACTGTAAAGTTATTACTTACTCTGAAGCTATGGAAGGAACAGATGAAATTGGTATACCAAGTAGTTGGTCTGAAAATGGAATATTTAGTAATTATTATAAACAAGCATATAATAAGTTAAAAAAATTATCATTAGATGAGAAAATAGGTCAATTACTATTAGTTAGATATCCAGATGAAAATCAAGATGAGGTAGTTAAAAAGTATAACGTTGGCGGCGTTGTATTTTATGAAAAAGATTTCAGAAATAAGACAGAGTCTGAAGTAAAGTTAATGATAAATAAACTTCAGAATGAGTCAAATATTCCATTATTAACTGCAGTGGATGAAGAAGGTGGTAGTATAGTAAGAGTTAGTAGTAACCCGGCATTAGTAAGTGAAAAGTTTAAATCTCCAAGTGATTTATATACATTAGGTGGATTTAATAAAATTAAAGAAGATACTATAGATAAAAGTAGAATATTATATAATTTAGGATTAAATTTAAATTTAGCACCTGTTGTTGATGTATCAACAAATGAAAGAGATTATATACATGAAAGAACATTAAAACAAGATACAGATTTGACTTCAACTTATGCGAAGACTGTTATTGAATCAAGTAAAGGTACAGGGGTATCTTATACACTAAAACATTTTCCTGGCTATTCTGGTAATGCAGATACTCATATAGGTTCATCAATAGATAATAGATCATATGATGATATATTAAATAATGATTTACCCCCATTTAAAGCAGGTATAGATGTAGGAGCGGAAGCAGTTTTGGTAAGTCATAATACAGTAAATGGTATAGATAATAGTAATCCTGCCTCATTATCTGCTAGTGTTCATAATCTTCTTAGAAATAAACTTGGTTTTACTGGTATTTCAATAGCGGATGATATAGGAATGGGTGCAGTAAATAGTATTGAGGATGTAACAGTAAAAGCACTACTTGCAGGAAATGATATAATAATTACTACAGATTATGAAAAAAGTTTTAATTCAATAAAAGATGCTATTAAGAATCAAACATTAAGTGAAGAACAAATTGATAAATTAGCTTTTAGAGTATTAGCATGGAAATATTATAAATTATTATTAGTAGATTATGAAAAATAAAAAATTGTTAAATTTAACAATTTTTTAATATATAACGAAAATATTACAAAAATTGAGTTATTGTTTAAATTTAATTAAAATGCTATAATAACATACCAAGAAAGAAGGAGCTATATGTCTAAAGAACAAAATGTCATTAATTATTATGTAATATGTAATAGGTTAAAGAATATAATTAGAACAGGCTGGAAAGATTGGAATGTTAAAAGAGAAAGAATTGAAAGTGTTGCTGAACATATTTTTGGAGTTCAAATGTTAGCAATTGCTATGAAATCGGAGTATCAATATGATGTTGATATTATGAAAGTAATATATATGATCGCTATCCATGAACTTGGTGAGACTATTATTGGTGATTTAACTCAATTTCAAATATCAAAAGAAGAAAAAGAGAAAATGGAACATGAAGCAGTACATAAAATATTAAATGGTTTATTAGATGGTAATCAAATTGAAGAATTATTTTTAGAATTTGATGCACATAATACAAAAGAATCAATATTTGCGTATCAGTGTGATAAACTAGAATGTGATTTACAAAGTAAATTGTATGATGAAGAAGGCTGCGTTGATTTAGATAAACAAGAGGGTAATGCTACAATGAATAATGAAATAGTTCAAAAATTACTTAAATCAGGTGCTTCATGGTCAACTATGTGGCTTCAATTTGGGCAACAAGTTTATCCATATGATGAAAATTTTAGAGCAGTTTCAAATCATGCTATTAACAATGAAATAAGCGAAAAAAAGAAAAAATTAAAATAATTAATTCCCTAGAAATTTTGATAGGTGTATCAAAATGTTCTATAGGGGATTTTTTATTGTAACAAAAAATCATCTCTAGTAGAGATGAAATATATTTAAATGTTCGAAAAGTTCGAACAGATTCGTCAATGGAGCGTATAGAGAAGAAGTTGAATAACTTTTCTCATACCAATAATCAAGTAGTAATAACTACTAACTAATATGATTATACTACATATTTTACATTTTGAAACAAATTTTTTTGCCTATTTTACAACAAAATTATAAAAATTATTAAAAAATATGTTATAATTGACTAAAGAAATGTATTTATTACTAATTATATTTTATGAGAGGAAAGATATTATGAAAGCATTAGAAATGTTTGGTATTGTTTTAGATAATTATGAAAATTTAGAAAAAGAAATTAGAGAACAAGTTTATAAATCAATTGGAATAAATAGTGAGAACGAAAAATTAAATGAATTTATTAAGGAGTGCATAGAACACTTTGATTTAAACTTGGTAGAGAGAAACTTTTTAAGTCAATTACAAAATACGATAAATGAAGAATTGTCAAAAATAAGACAACAAAAATCCGAAAAAAATATGGTTGATTATGATAGTATTTCTAACTCTTTAACAGAAAGATTAAGAAAAAATGAGCCCAAATCTATATCATTAGATGATGATTTTATGAATTTAGCAACACAAATTTCAAGTAAATTTCAAACTGGAATAACAAGAGAACAATTTTATCAACATTTAATGAGTAAAAAAGAAAATATTATAAATATGATTTTATCATATAACAAAAATATAGTAGATTCATTAGTAAAATTAACTCCACAACTAATGGAAGAAATGCAGCAATTACAAAAAAATCAAAATGTAAAGGAAGATCAACAAAATCAAGAAAGTAAAAAAAATACTTCTATTAATCCAAATCAAGCAATAAACACTTTAATTGCAACAAGTAAAAAACAATATAATGAGCTGCAAAGAAGATTATCATATCTTAATTCTGGAAGTTATAATGTTTCATCAAGTAGAATTTTATTTGAAAAAGAAGAATTAAAAAAAGCAATTTTACAATTAGGTGAATTTATAGAAAAGTTATCAGCAGGAAAATATACTCAAGATTTAATTAGTAAATTTTCTGATACGCAAGAATTAAATGTAATATGTAATAATGTTATTCATCAAGAAATACCTAGTTTGATGTCTGTAAGTAATTTAACAAATGAAGTTGAAAAACAATATGGTCACCAAGCACAAGTTAATTATAGCAATTATTCTATGCCTTCAATTAATATTGAAGAATTACATAAAAAAATAATAAGTTCATCAAATTTAAAAGATTTAATGCAAGGTAAAGCATCCATAGAACAAGTTTTAGGAACTTATGATTATGATACAAATAAAAATTTAGAAGTTGAATATTCTATTTTAATTGATAAAATTATAACATTGTCTATGTCTAATACAAAAAATAAAAATTCTAATCCAAATCCAACACCTAATAATGAAACAGCAATAGGAAATTCAAATGATGATGTTATGTCATTGATAGATTCTAATCAATATTTTGGTGTTTTACAAGCAATACCAAAATTACAAACAGATAAATATAGGGAATTTATTAACTATGGTTTAAATGAAATTATGAATAAATGGAATCAAAAAGCAACATTAGCAAAAAGTTATGATGAGAGATTAATTTCATATCAAGAATTTAAAACATTATTTGATAATTTTAAAGATTATATTCCAATAGAAGTTGCAGATATGTTAAGAACAAATTTAAAAGATATGGAATCATTTATACAACAACATAGGCCAAAAAATGCTGAATTAGATAGTATTAGATATAATGGTGAAATTTCACAAGAACAAAAAACATCTATGAAAATGTAACAAAGTAAGTATATTTTCATTGCAAAATCTTGAAAATAAATAAAAAGGTTTCAAAAGGGAATATTCCCTTTGCACACCGTTATTGGCTCTGCCAATAGCGTAGTGTGTTACCATTTCGGAAAAATGGTTTTATTAAAGCCGAGCATTTGAAATTTGCTCGGCTTTTTATATATCTATATCTTTATCATTGTCATAATTATAATTTTTGGAATAAAGATAGTCGTTTATTTCATTTTCTTTGGAAGTATTGTCAGCAATATCGTGTAAATCTTCGTTATCATATATTTCTTGTTTATGGTATTCTTTTATTTCAGTAATAACTTCATCTTTATCTTTTTCGGTACCTATTTTCAGTAATCTATGAAAGAATTTTTTTAAGGTTTGAAATATGTTTATGATAAAATCATAAAGTCTTTTATTTTCTTTTTCTAATTCTTCATTTTTAATTTCTAACTTTCTAACTTCTATTTCTACATTATGTTTTTCTTTTTCAAGTTGTCTATAATTATGTGTATAGTCATTAAGTTCATTAAATAATGCTTGATTTTTAGGTATTTCTTTTATAACTTGTTTTGATGTACTCATAAAACGATTAAGTATATCATAAGTATCTTTATCAATTTTAACTTCTTTCCCTGTTATAGTAGGTTTAGAAGTTTTTAATTTTTCTTCTAGTTCTTCATAATCTCTTGTCATAAGATAATTTTGCTTTTCTAATCTATTATCTAATTTTTTAGTAATCTTTTTAAACTCTTTAACTGATATATGCTCGTTATCACTATTTTTAATACCTCTTTCAAGTTTAAAACCATTATTAATTAGTCTTTCATAATATTTGTCTTGAAGTTCTGATAAATGATTTTTATCTCTAATATATTGTTTTTTAGATATAGTCCATTTTTCGGTATTAGTTCTTTTATCAAATTTCCTAATTAAAGGTACAACTACACAATGTAAGTGTGGTGTTTTTTCATCCATATGAATAGTAGCGTGTAATATTTGCTCTTTAGTATAACCTAAATCATTATAAACAAATTCCATACAAGTATCAGCCCATTTTCTTATTTCTTTTTTACTCATACCTTTAAAGAAATCATTATCAGAAGTAAATAAGAGTTCATCAGCAACAACATTATTAGAATCATCTAACATTTGTTTAAAAGTTTTCTTTCTATCATCTCTCATTGTTTCCATTCTTTTATCGTGTTCTTTTTTATATTCTTTAGTTAGATTATAAAAACCTTTAATATATTTTTCTGATAAAGGAACAATATCTATATTATTTTTAGTTTTTGTAATATCAATATCAGGATTAGACTTATATGCTTTCTTTTCTCTTTTATTATGAGAGCCAATTTGGGCTAGATCTGATAGTTTATTTATTGGCTCTACTCTAAATATTGCATAACTCATTTTCTTTTAATACCTTTCTTATTGTTTCAAAAAAATCTTTATAAACTTGTTTTCCATTAGATGATTTTATATTAGATAAATCTATTGTTATAACTCCTAATTTTAAGTTTTTATCTTTATCAAATTTATCATCATTTTCTAATGCAATAAGTCTAATTATTTTTTCTATCTCTATATCACTTTCAAATGATAAATTTTTTAAATTATCATCTGTATCAATTTCATAGTATTGAAGTTTATATTCATTTCCAAGAGTATTACATAATTTATTAAAGTAATTTTTTGCTTCATCTTTTGTTTTCAATTCCCAATTCATAGGTAGCATAAAACCATAATCATCTTCAAATATATTAAAGTTATAAGGTATACCATAATTTTTATGATTAATCATCATATCAAGTAAAAATGATTCTCTAAAATTACCATTTACAATTTGAATTTTATTATCTTTCTTTTCTATTGTTAAAAAGTCTATATATTTAGCAATTAATCTTTGTTTCTTTTCTCTAGGTGTTTCTTTCCATTTATTTAAGTTTATAAATAAAAGTTCTGGTCTAACAAAATTATCTATTTCTTGTTTGTCTTGTAAGATAAGCAAATCATCAACTGTGAAATTTAAGTTCTCATATTGTTTTTGGTCTTGCCATTTCTTGTTTAATTCATTTTTTTGAAATTCTATTTGTTTTATTTCATTATCAAAATCTTCTAGTTTTAAAATGCCTTTAATATAAGCTGTTTTAATTCGATCTAATTGTTTATCTAATTCTTTAATTTCTTTTTCATAATTTATTTCTTTATTTTCTAATTTTGATTTAATAAAAGGTGTGTAGTAATCATTAATTAATTCATCTTGTTTATTTAATTCTATTAAAAATGCTTTTAAATTTTCTTCTATTTCTATTTCACTAAAATAAGTTTTACAATGTTCACATTTATAATAATAGTATTTATTACCATTCTTTTTAGTAGTAGCACTTCCACCTAAAAATCTACCACATATAGAACATTTAAGTTTATTAGTAAATAGATAAGTAGCAGTTCTTTCATAATGTCTTGCATTTCTTTTCTTTTGATACTGACAATCTTCCCATTTTTGTTTACTAACTAATGGTTCAACAACATTTTCATAATAAGTAGGGTGTTTTGTACTTCTTCCATGAACATAATCTCCTTTGTAAATTTCATTTGTTATCATTCTACTTATTGTTGAATCTAACCAATTAGTTTTACCTAATACTTTTTCTTTATTATAAATGTTAGCAATACTTTGATAACTTTTGCCTTCTAAATATAAATCATATAATCTAATAACTATATCTTTTGTTAAAGGATCTGGTATCATTTTCTTATTTATTCTTTGATAACCTAAAGGTAAAGGTCCTGGAATATGTCCTGCTTTTATTGCACCAGCAAGTCCGAATTTTGTTCTTTCAGAACATTTTTCTATTTCATTTTGAGATACACTTGTCATTATTCTCATAACCATTCTACCATTGGAAGTAGTAGTATTAGATTCATCAGCCATACAATCAATATCACAATCATTTTCGTTTACAAAAGCCATTAATTTTTCAATGTCATAAACACTTCTTGTTAATCTATCTAGTTTAAAAGCAACAATTACATTTATTTTTTTATCTTTTATATCTTGCATCATTTCTTGATATGCTGGTCTATTATCGTTTTTAGCACTTATTCCTTCATCAGCATATACTTTATAAACTTCATAACCTTTAAATTTACAAAACTCTCTTAATTTTTCTTCTTGTTCTGGTAAACTAAAACCTTCTCGTTTTTGGTCTAATGTAGAAACTCTTTTATAAATACCTGCAATTTTCTTTTCTTCATTCATAAATTATCAACTCCTTTTACTAAAAAAGAGGCGTCAAAAGTACTAGTTAATACTATTGACACCTCTTAAAATTTAATCTTGAATATAAATTACTTTTAAACTTGAATCTCATAACTATTTAACCCCCCTTAAATAGACATAAGTTTTCCTGTTTGAATATTCTATCACTTTTTTAAGAAATGTCAAACCATTGGCTTAAAAATGGCTTTTAATGTAGTTTTCAAAGTCTTTAAACTTTATTTTTTCATCATAACCATTAACAAATATGTCATCACATTCGTCAAACATTAAATAATCAATATTATTAATTTTAATAATATGTGGCATTACATAAGCAATATTTGTTTCTTTAATGCTTTTGATATTTCCATTTGTGATAGTAGGTTTAGCACAAGCAAACTTACATATCATTTCAACCTTTCTTTTTAGTTCATCACTTATTTCTAATTCTTTAGTTTCTATTGTTAACATATATATCACTCTCACTTTCTAAATTTAGATAACAAAAAAACTAACATTTCTGTTAGCATTTATTACTCTCGAAATCTTAAAAGTTCGAGTTTCCTATCATATTGGAGCAAGTGAGGAGAATCGAACTCCCATCTCGGCCTTGGCAAGGCTGCGTACTAACCATTGTACTACACCTGCATGGAGGGCCTAGTCGGATTTGAACCAACGATCAGGGAGTTGCAGTCCCGTGCCTTACCACTTGGCTATAGACCCATTTTTATTAAAATATATGCAAAAATTAATTGCATATTCATTGTATCTAAAATTAATATAAAAGTCAATATATGAAAAAAGATATTGAATGATTATTGAAATTTATATTATATTAGTGTATATTTATTATAGGGATGGTGATTATGAGTAGTAGTATTTTAGTAATTATAGTAGGGCTAATAGTATTAATAGCCATTATATTATTTATTATATTTATTAAAAACAGAAAGAAAGTAGAAGAAAAGCCTATGAGTATATTGGATATTGAAAATATAGGAGTTTCAGAAAATAATCAAGAATTTTCATACGGTTATGAAAAGGAACCAACAATAGTTATGTCACCTGTTGATGTTAATAAAGATTTACAGGATTTGAATTCTGATAAGAAAGATAAAAATAAAAGTGGTAATTAAAAAAGCATCTTAATGTATGCTTTTTTAAATTAAATAACTTTTATCTCCTAAAAACATTTTTGCATAATCTTCATATAATTCTTTAAATCTTTCATAGTGGATTACTTCTCTTTGCCTTAAAAAGGAAAGTGGCCCTAATATATCTTCATCATCAGTTAAATTCATTAAATTTTCATATGTTGCTCTTGCTTTTTGTTCTGCTGCCATATCTTCTGCAATATCAGCGAGTGGATCTCCAGTTACTGCAAAATATGCTGCGGTAAATGGAACTCCATTTGAATCTTGTGGATAAACTGCATTTCCATGTTCAGTATATTGACTTCCAAGACCTGCTTCTCTTAATTCTTCAGGAGTAGCACCATCAAGTAGTTGATATACCATAGCACTTATTATTTCCATATGTGCCATTTCTTCTGTTGCAATATCTGATAAAACGGCTTTACCTTTTTCATCAGGCATTGTATATCTTTGATTTAAATATCTAAGTGTAGCTGCAAGTTCTCCATTAGCACCACCATTTTGGGTAATAATATATTTCGCCATTTGAACATTTTTCTTTTTAATGTTTACAGGATATTGTAATTTTTTTTCATATTTCCACATAATAAACCTCCTAAAGTTTTTCCCATGGCCATGGACTATTTATCCACATCCAAGGATATTTTTCATTTGAATCAAGAATAACTGGACCGAATTCTTTTTCATATTCATTTAAATATTTATCTGACATTTCTTTATATTGATTATATAAACCAACAGCTTGCATATCATTTGGGTATACATCTAAATATAAATTTAATTCATGTGCTGCGAATCCATATGCTTGAATATTTTGCATTAATTCCTGTCTTTTATTTTGAGGTTTTAGATTTGAAACATATTTATATGGCCAATAAATGTTTTCAAATAAATTACCTCTATTAAGAGCTTCTTTTGGTGATACTAGTTTATTAGAGTTAGATATATCATTAAAATTATTTGAATTATTCATTATAATCATCCTTTCCGCTAATATACTATGACAATGGTTTAATTTTTGTATGTGTTTAAGTCTATATTGCATCTGAAACAAATGTTTGCTATAATAAAAAAGAGGTGTTTATTCTTGGAAAAAATAATATTACATATTGATGTTAATAGTGCCTTTTTATCATGGTCTGCATTAAAATTATTAGAAGAAGGCTATAAAAAAGATATTAGAAATGAAATATCAGTAATAGCGGGAGATCCAAATAAGAGACATGGTGTTATAGTAGCTGCATCTATTCCTGCTAAAAGAATAGGTATAAAACCTCCAATAAATTTATATGAAGCAAGAAATAAATGTAAAAGTTTGTTAGTTATAAAACCAGATTATAATTATTATTATAGTAAATCTAAAGCATTAATGGATTATTTAAAAGGATTATTTCCTGAAATTCAACAATATTCTATTGATGAGTGTTTTATTGATTATACATCCATGAAATTTTTATATGGAGATGAAGTAAAATATGCATATAAATTAAAGGATGAAATTTATGAAAAATTTGGCTTTACAGTTAATATAGGTATAGGTAATAATAAATTGTCTGCTAAAATGGCTTCAGATTTTGAAAAACCAAATAAGGTTCATACTTTATATAAGAATGAATTTAAGGAAAAAGTTTGGGATAAAGATATATCACAATTATTTATGGCAGGAAAATCATCATGTAAAAAATTAAAGGAACTTAATATAAATACAATTGGGGAGCTTGCTACTGCAGATGTAGATATGCTTGTTAGAAATTTGAAATCACAGGGTAAATTACTTTATGAATATGCTAATTGTATAGATGATAGTAAGATAGAAACTGATAAATATCTTGATAGAAAGGGAATTGGATTTTCTAGAACATTGGAATATGATACAGATGATATAGAATTGATTTATAAAACTTTGTATTCTTTTTCTAAAAAAATATCAAAGAAATTAAGAGAAAAAAAGGTATATGCAACTACATTAATGGTAACAATTAGAGATTTTGAATTTAAAACAAGTAATCACCAGAAAAAATATACAAATTCTTTTGTTTTTACTGAAGATATATATGAAAAAGCAAAAGAACTATTTAATGAAGTATGGAATAGAGAAGAGATTAGATTAATAGGTCTTAGAGCCGTAGATTTTACTAATTCAGGTAATTATCAACTATCTTTATTTGATAAAAATTTAGATAATAAAAATAAGGAAGTAATTGAAAATCTTATAGATAAAATTAATAATGAATATGGCAGTAATTCAATTTTTAAAGGAAATAAATTAAATTAAATGATTATGGATGATCGGTTTTATTAATTGTTTTAAGTGTATTATGTTATAATTATTTATACGGATAGTTAAATGGAGATATGATTATATGAATAAAGATATAATAAACAAAATTGTTATAGAATTAAATATAAAAGAAAACCAAGTTTTATCAACATTAAGAATGTTGGAAGATGGAAGTACAATTCCTTTTATTGCGAGATATAGAAAGGAAAAAACTGGAAATTTAAATGAAGAGCAAATAAGAGTAATTAAAGAAGAATATGAATATCAATTAAATTTGCTTAAAAGAAAAGAAGATGTGATTAGATTAATAGATGAAAAAGGTCTTTTAACAGAAGATATAAAAAATGCAATAATGGATGCTAAGAAGTTGATAGAGGTAGAGGATTTATATAGACCATATAAAGAAAAGAAAAAAACAAAAGCTACTGATGCAATAAATAATGGACTTGAACCATTAGCAAAGATTATTCTTAGTTTTCCAAAAAAACTTTATAATGTGGAAAAGTTTATAAATGACAATGTTAAAACAAAGGATGCTGCTATAGAAGGTGCAGGTTATATAATAGCGGAATATATTAGTGATAATGCATATTATAGAAAATGGATTAGAAATAATATATTTAATAATGGTACAATTAGAACTAAATTGAAAAAAAATAGTATTGATGAGAAAAAGGTATATGAGATGTATTATGATTATAATGAAAATATAAAATATATAAAATCTCATAGAGTATTAGCAATAAATAGGGGAGAAAAAGAAGGAATACTTAATGTTTCATTGGAATATAATAAAGAGTATATTTTAGAATATTTAGAGAAAAAAATAGTAAAAGATAAATTATCAGAGTGTGTAAAAATCGTAAAATATGCAATAGAGGATTCATACAAGAGATTAATAGGACCGAGCGTTGAAAGGGAAATAAGAGGTGAGCTTACAGAAAGAAGTGAGGAGGATGCTATAAATGTATTCGCAAAGAATTTAGAAAAATATCTTCTAACTCCTCCTATGAAGGATAAAGTAGTTTTAGGTCTTGATCCTGCCTATAGAACTGGATGTAAACTTGCAGTTATTGATTATACTGGTCAAGTTCTTGATATAGGAGTTATATATCCTCATGAACCTAAAAATGAATATGAGCAAAGTAAAAAGATAGTTTTAGATTTGATAGATAAATATAACATTGATATAATTGCGATTGGAAATGGTACTGCGTCAAGAGAGAGTGAAACATTTATTAGTAATGTTATAAAAGAATCAGGAAAAAATGTTAAATATATTATAGTTAATGAAGCAGGTGCTAGTGTATATTCTGCAAGTAAACTTGCAATAGAGGAATTTCCAAATTTGCATGTTGAAGAAAGAAGTGCAATCTCAATTGCAAGAAGACTCCAAGATCCACTTAGTGAACTTGTAAAAATTGATCCGAAATCAATAGGAGTTGGACAATACCAACATGATGTAAAACAGAAAAGGTTAAATGAAACACTTGATTTTATAGTTAGTAAATCAGTTAATAATGTAGGTGTAAATATAAATACAGCAAGTTTTTCTTTATTAAAATATGTATCTGGATTAACAAAAAAGTCAATAGAAAAGATATTGGCTTTTAGGAACAATAATGGAAAATTTAAATCTAGGGAAGAACTTAAAAAGAATAAAATATTAAGTGATAAAATTTATGAACAATCTATTGGTTTTATGAGGATAGTTGATGGTGATAATCCACTTGATAGAACAAGTATACATCCTGAAAGTTATAACAAAACATATCAATTATTAAATATGCTTGATTTATCATATGAAGATTTGGGAAAAGAAAAATTGATAAATAAATTAAATTGTATTGATGTACAAGAATATTCAACAAAACTAAATATAGATATTTTCACATTTGAAGATATTATAAATTCTTTAAAAATGCCATATAGAGATCCACGTGATGAATTTGATAAACCAATTCTTAAAAGTGATGTGTTAAAATTGGAAGATTTAAAAAAAGGAATGAAACTACAAGGAACAGTGAGAAATGTAGTAGACTTTGGAGCTTTTATTGATATTGGAATAAAAAATGATGGCTTAGTTCATATATCAAAAATGACAGATCAATATATAAAACATCCATCTGAAATTTTAAGCGTAGGGGATATTATAACCTGTTATGTAGAAGATATATTTTTAGATAAAGGGAAGGTTGCACTAACCCTAATTGGCAGTGATGAAAATGATAAAAATGATGAAAATGTTTGATTTATATGAATTAATATGCTATTATATAGCTGATTCAATTCAGGAGGTGAGATAGTGAGAGAAATTTTAACTGAAGAAAAAAAAGAGGAATTTTGTGTTAAAGCATTTTCAAATATTAATTTATTAAATAAAGAAACTGAAAGATTAGATTATGAATATGCCAAAATTTGTGAAGAATTAAAAGAACTATGTATTAAATATGATGAACTAAAAGAAGACTATAGGGAAATATGTTTATTACAAATTGGTAAAGGAAAATATTACGAAATAAAAAAATTACCTATTGTAATAGAACAAAAAATTGATAAACTAAGTGCTGATGCATATGATTCTTATAGAGGTTTAATAAATGAAAATAACAAAAGAAAAATGGAATTATTAATTCCTATTTTGAAAGAAGAATTAAAAAAAGCTCAAGATGACGAAAAAAAATTGGAAGAATTTATAAGAAATACTGAAGATGAATATTATTCTATAAGGTCACAAATATCAACCCTTGAAAAAAGACAAAGGAAAATAATAAGTAAACAATTAAAAAATACAAAAATAGCAAAAAAATTGTTAATTAAAGTAAAAAAAGTTGAAAATGCATATGATAAATCTAAAAAAATTGACATTGAAAGAAGTTTAAAATTAGTTGAAAATAAAAAAATGTAGAGTCATTGTATTGACATAAATAAAAAAATAAGTATAATTAAATAGTACTTATTTTTTATGCAGGTGTAGTTTAATGGTAGAACCACAGCCTTCCAAGCTGTATACGGGAGTTCGATTCTCCTCACCTGCTCCATTGTAATAATTACTCACACGAGGGTGTGAGTTTTCTTTTTTAAAATTATATAAGAAAACCCCTAGTTTAAAAACTAGGGGTTTGTCTACACTTTAATAAAAGATATTCAATGAATATCTTTTATTAATAATTCTCAGATTTTTTTTCAAAGAAACTTTGAGGATGTGCACAAACTGGACATACCTTAGGTGCTTCTTTTCCAACATATACATATCCACAGTTACGACAAATCCAAACTGTTTCTTCACCTTTCTTAAATACCATATCATTTTCTACATTACCAAGTAATGTCATATATCTTTCTTCATGATGTTTTTCGATTTTTCCTACTTCTTCAAAAAGATAAGCAATATGATCAAATCCTTCTTCTTTGGCTTCCTTAGCAAATTTTGCATACATGTCTGTCCATTCGTAGTTTTCACCACCGGCAGCGTCTTTTAAATTATCAACTGTACTAGGTACATCGCCATCATGTAATAATTTAAACCATATTTTTGCATGTTCTTTTTCATTATCAGCTGTTTCCTTAAATATATTAGAAATTTGTTCATATCCTTCTTTTTTTGCTTTACTAGCATAATAAGTATACTTATTTCTAGCTTGGCTTTCACCTGCGAAAGCAGTCATTAAATTGCTTTCTGTTTTACTACCTTTTAATGTCATAATATACTTCCTTTCTAAATTTAATCTAATAATGATTTCAAAAAAATTATATCATTTTGATAATAAAAATTCAACGATATTTAAAATAAAATGTAAAGTTGTTAATTTTAGTTTTTCAGTTTGTAATTTGTGTATTATAATTAGTTTAGGGAGCAGTAATATGAGTTATAAAATATATATAGTGTTAACACAAAGTTATACTTTACTTGCAAGATTAATACAAAAGGTAACTAATGGAAAATATTCACATATATCATTATCTTTTGATGAAGAATGTACAGATATGTATTCTATTGGTAGAAAATATACTTATTATCCTTTTACTGGTGTATATAAGAATGAAAATATATATAAGGGTGTATTTATTTTAAATCCAAATGCAGAAATATTGATATATGAACTTAATGTGTCAAAATTACAATATGATAATATTATTAGACTTTTAAATGAGTATGGAAATTCTAGTAAGGGTTATAATTTTATAGGTCTTGTTCTTGCTATATTTAATAAAAAGATAAATAGAAGAAAGTACTATTGTTCAGAATTTATATATAAAATATTATCAGATGAAAGTGTGAATATATTTCCAAAAACTGATAATATAGTAAAACCTATGGACTTTACAAATATCGAGGGACTTAATAAAATATATGAAGGGAAGATATTGGAATATAAATTATGAAATTTTATTGTTTAATAAAAAAATTATTGTAAATTTATGTTATCATTATTAATGAAAGGATGGATAAAATGGTAAAAAAAGTGTACAGAATGTCAATTGTTTCGTCAATTATTTTATTTCTATTTGGTTTATTACTAATATTAAATGCTGAAGGATTTATAAAGTCAATATCAGCAATTATAGGGGTAATATTACTTTTAATTGGTATATTTCCAGTTGTAGATTATTTTAGATATAGAAAAGAGGGGATACTTGCAGGTATAAGTCTTATATCTGGAATATTTTCTATAGTTTGTGGTCTTATGTTTTTATTAAATGAAAAAATGTTAATGATTTTAGTTCCAGTATTTATTGGAGTATGGATGATAATTAATGGAATAAATAAACTTCAAATTGCATTTGAAATAAGAGATGAAAAAGAAAAAAGCTGGGTAGTAACGTTTGTATTTTCAATAATTATAATAATTACAGGTGCATACTTTATTATTAATCCAATAAGTGGTGCACAATTGGTGACAAATATTTTAGGTATAATAATATGTATATATGCGTTTCTTGATATTATAGATTGTATATTAATAAAAATTAAGTTTAAAAATGTTATTAAGGAAGCTACTAAAGTAATAGACGAACAATAATCTTTTTAGCACTTACACTTGACAAGTGCTAAAACAGTGATATAATTAAATTATGCAGAAAAATGCATAATTTTTTAAGTGAATAAAAAAATAGTGTTAGGAGGGGTAATATATGAATATGCAAAATCCATATGAGGAAAATTTACAAAATCCACTTGAAAAATATGGTAGAGATATTGTTCAAGCTGTAAAGGATGGTAAAATAGATCCAGTTATTGGAAGAGATGAAGAAATAAGAAGTATTACTAGAATTTTATCTCGTAAAACAAAAAATAATCCAGTTTTAATTGGTGAACCCGGTGTTGGTAAAACTGCGATTGTAGAGGGCTTAGCACTTAGAATAGTAAAAGGGGATGTTCCAAATAGTTTAAGAAATAAAAGAATTTGGGAACTTGATATGGGAGCATTAATCGCTGGTGCTAAATATAGAGGTGAATTTGAAGAGAGATTAAAATCGGTATTAAAAGAAATAAAAGATTCTAATGGAGAAATAATATTATTTATTGATGAAATACATATGATTGTAGGTGCAGGAGCTTTAGAGGGTGCTATGGATGCTGGTAATATGCTTAAACCAATGCTTGCAAGGGGAGAAATACTTTGTATTGGTGCAACTACACTTAATGAATATAGAAAATATATTGAAAAGGATGGTGCTCTTGAAAGACGTTTTCAAAAGGTACAAGTAAATGAACCTACTGTAATTGACACAATTACAATACTTAGAGGATTAAAAGAAAGATTTGAGGTTCATCATGGTGTAACAATAAAAGATAGAGCACTTGTATCAGCTGCAACACTTTCAAATAGATATATAACAGATAGATTTTTACCAGATAAAGCAATTGATTTAATTGATGAAGCTTGTGCAACTATAAAAGTTCAAATGGATTCAGTGCCTACTGAACTTGATACATTAACAAGAAAAATAATGCGTTTAGAAATAGAAAAAGAGGCATTAAAAAAAGAAAAAGATGAAATATCAAAAAATAGAGTAATTGAACTTAATGAAACTTTGAATAAATTAAAAGAAGATGAGAAAAGACTTAGAAACGATTGGGAAGAAGAAAAAAATATTAATGATAAGATAAAGGCAAAAAAGGAAGAATTATCAAATGCTAATTTTAAATTAGAACAAGCTGAAAATATTTATGATTTAGAAACAGCAGCAAAGTTAAGACATGGAACTATTCCAAAACTAGAAAAAGAATTAGATGAACTTAATAATAAGGCTAAAAATGAAATTTTATCTGATACAGTTGATGAGGAAGATATTGCTAAAATAATATCTAATTGGACTAAGATACCTATTAGTAAACTTGTAGGTGGAGAAAGAGAAAAAATTATACATCTAGAAGAAAATATGAAAAAAAGAGTAAAAGGGCAAGATGATGCTTTAAAATTAGTAAGTGAAGCAATTATAAGATCACGTGCAGGTATTAAAGATCCAAATAGGCCAATTGGTTCGTTTATATTTCTAGGACCTACTGGTGTTGGTAAGACAGAAGTTGCTAAAACACTAGCATATGAACTTTTTGACGATGAAAGACATATAGTTAGAATTGATATGAGTGAGTATATGGAATCTCATTCTGTTTCAAGACTTGTTGGTGCTCCTCCAGGATATGTAGGTTATGATGAAGGTGGACAATTAACAGAAGCAGTAAGGAGAAATCCATATAGTATTGTATTATTTGATGAAATAGAAAAAGCACATAAAGATGTATTTAATATACTTCTTCAAATATTAGATGATGGTAGAATAACAGATTCACAAGGTAGAACAGTTGATTTTAAAAATACAATTATAATTATGACATCTAACCTTGGTAGTGAATATATATTAGAAGATATGGAGAATAAAGATGAACTTGTAATGGGTGAATTAAAACATACTTTTAAACCTGAATTTATAAATCGTATTGATGAAGTAATTATATTTAAATCTCTAGATAAAAATGTAGTATATGAAATATTAGATAAAATAATTAGTGATATAGAAAAAAGATTAGAGGATAAACATATTACATTAAAATTAACTAAAAATGCTAAAGATTTTATAATAAATAATTCTTATGATGAAAAATATGGTGCAAGACCTATTAAAAGATTTGTATCAAGAAATTTGGAAACATTACTTGCTAATGCTATTATAAATGATAAAGTAGAAACTGGGTCTGAAGTAATAATCGATATTAAAAATAATGAACTTATAATAACTAATGAGTAAAATCATTAGTTTTTTTGTAATTATTGAAATTAAAAATAGGTTATAGTATAATGAAAACAAGATAGAAAAATACTTTATGTTTCAAAGAAATAGTAAAAAAGTTATATTAACAAATTTGTAGAGGTGTAACATGTCAAGAAGAAGGACAAAAAATAAAACTATAAAATATATAATATCTACCTTAATAATTTCTACTGCCATTTATTTTTATGATTATTATAAAGATGATTTTAATAAGTTTTTGGCAAACATAATTCCATATGAACAAAAATCATATAATATTGGGGAAATTCCAGAGTATAATGGTAAAGCTTATGTTGTAATAAATAATAATAATCCAAATTTTAATGAAGAGGATATAACTACTACAACTTTTGAAAACTATAGTGATCTAGATTCACTTAAAAGAGCAGGAATTGCGTATGCTAATGTATGTATTGATACTATGCCTACACAGGAGCGAGGTAGAATTGGTATGATAAAGCCTTCAGGCTGGCATACAATTAAATATGATATTGTAGATGGTAAATACTTATATAATAGGTGCCATTTAATAGGATATCAATTAACTGGTGAAAATGCTAATGAAAAGAATTTAATTACTTGTACTAGATATATGAATTCTGTTGGAATGTTAGAATTTGAAAATAAAGTTGCAGAGTATATAAAGAAAACCCATAATCATGTTTTATATAGAGTTACTCCAATATTTGAAGGCAATAATTTACTAGCTAGTGGTGTTCAAATGGAAGGTTTATCAGTTGAAGATGGGGGTAAGGGAATTAAGTTTAATGTTTATGTTTATAATGTTCAAGATGGTATTATTATAGATTATAGTAATGGTCATAGTGAACTTAAATAGTAGTATAAGAAATGCATTTTAAAGATGTATTTTTTCTATTTTTTACAAAAAAAATTCATAAAGAAATATTATTTCATAGTGTGTTTTTAAATATACTAAATTATTATTTACAACAATTTTAGCACTCTATATTGACAAGTGCTAGATAAAGTGTTACTATTAATATGTCAAGTATATAATGACAGAAAGAAGGAATGTGAATGAAACAGTTTAAAGCAGAATCAAAAAGATTACTTGATCTTATGATTAATTCTATTTATACAAACAAAGAAATTTTTTTAAGAGAATTAATTTCAAATGCAAGTGATGCGATAGATAAACTTTATTATAATTCTTTAACTGATAAGAAAATAAAAGTTAATAAAAAAGATTTATGCATTAAACTAAATATTGATAAAGATAATAGATTACTTACTATATCTGATAATGGTATAGGTATGACAAAAGAAGAACTTGAAAATAATCTTGGTATGATTGCAAATTCAGGCTCACTTAAGTTTAAAGAAGAAAATGAATCAAAAAAAGACATTGACATAATTGGACAGTTTGGTGTTGGATTTTATTCATCATTCATGGTAAGTGATAAAGTCGAAGTAGTAACAAAAGCTTATGGGACTGATAAAGCTTATAAATGGACTTCTAAGGGAGTAGAGGGATATAACATAACAGAAACATCAAAAGATGATTATGGAACTACGATAACATTAAAAATAAAAGAAGATTCAGATGAATTTACATATAGCGATTTTATAGATAGCTATACTATTGAGTCTTTAGTTAAAAAGTATTCAGATTATATTAGATACCCAATTAAAATGAATGTAACAAGAAGAGAATTAAAAAAAGGTTCTGATAATGAATATGAGGATGTAACTAAAGAAGAAATATTAAATAGTATGATTCCTTTATGGAAGAAAAATAAAAGTAAGATAAAGGAAGAAGAATATAATTCATTTTACCAAAGTAAATTTTATGATTATCAAGATCCATTAAAAGTAATACATACTAGTGTAGAGGGAATGACAAGTTATAAATCACTTTTATTTATTCCATCTCATGCACCATATGATTATTATTCAAAGGAATATGAAAAAGGACTAGCACTTTACTCAAATGGTGTACTTATAATGGATAAATGTTCTGATTTACTTCCAGATTATTTTGGATTTGTAAAAGGACTTGTTGATAGTGATGATTTATCACTTAATATATCAAGAGAAATGCTTCAGCAAGATAGACAATTAAAGTTAATAGCTAGTAATATAGAAAAGAAAATAAAAAATGAACTTGCTGATATGCTTAAAAGTGATAGAGATTTATATGAGAAATTCTTTAAGGAATTTGGAATGCAATTAAAGATGGGAATATATAATGATTATGGCATGCATAAAGATGAATTACAGGATTTAATATTGTTTCATTCATCTAAAGAAGGAAAATTAATAACATTTAAAGAATATGTTTCAGGTATGAATAAAGATGATGAAAATATTTATTATGCTTGCGGAGAAACTATAGATAAAATAGATATGCTTCCACAAGTAGAAAAAATAAAAGATAAGGGATATAATATATTATATTTAACTGAATATATTGATGAATTTGTTATTAAAACATTAATGCAATATGATGGAAAGAATTTTATAAATGTTTGTGAGAATGATTTAAATCTTGATTCAGAAGAAGAAAAGGAATCTTTGAAAAAATTAAATGAAGATAATAAGGATATGTTTAACTTAATGAAGGAAAATCTAAATAATGAAGTAGCTGATGTTAGATTTACTCATAGGCTTAAAAATCATCCAGTATGTTTAGTAAGTGAAGGACCTGTTTCAATAGAAATGCAAAAGGTTATAAATGCAATGCCTACAGATGAGAATATTAATGCTAAAATTATACTTGAAATAAATGATTCTCATCCAATTGCCGATAAATTAAAGAAATTATATAAAGAAGATAAAGAAAAATTTGAAAGTTATACAAAAATACTTTATTCACAAGCAAGATTAATAGAGGGATTATCAATAGATAACCCAACAGAGGTAAGTAATTTAATATGTGAATTATTATCAAAATAGAATATATAAAATATAAAGGTACATAATAAAAAAGGGAGGAATGATAATATGTTACCAAGTAGAATATTTTTCGATAATTTTTTAGATGATTTTGAGGATAATAAGTTTAAAAAAATGATGAAATGTGATATTTATGAAAAGGATGGAAATTATAATGTAGTTATGGATATTCCAGGATTTTCTAAAGAAGATATAAAGATTGAATGTGATAATGGTATAATAAATATATCATGCGAAAAAAATGAAGAAACTAATGATGATGATGACAAGAAGTATATAAGACGTGAGAGAAAATTTGAAAGATGTGAAAGATCATTTAATTTTGGAGATATAAAGGAAGATGAAATATCTGCAGAATATAATGATGGTACATTAACTTTAGTAATACCTAAGGCTGAAAAGGTAGAAACTAAGAAAAATATTGAAATAAAATAAATAAAAAAAGGGTATAAATTATATCCTTTTTTTGTTATAATTACAAATAGGTGGTTATATGGCACTTTTAATAACTTTTATTTTAGGAATATTTATATTAATAGGTGTATTAGTAATTAAATTATCAAATAATAGTAAAACAGTAGAACAATTATCTATATCTATTGCACTTGGGACTATGTTATCATTAGTGTTATTAGAATTATTACCTGAGGTTTTAGAAACATTTAAATCAAAAAAATATATAATAATTATATCGATTTTATTAGGTATATTAATACTAAAAATATTAGATAAATTTATACCAGAACATGATCACGAGTTTGGATTTTCACATGATTGCTCAAAAGATAATTTAATTCATATTGGAGTAGTTTCTTCAGTAGCAATTATTCTTCATAATATAATTGAAGGTATGGCTGTTTATAGTATGACTATAGAATCTTTAAAACTTGGTTTAATAGTTTCATTAGGAGTAGGCCTTCATAATATACCAATGGGTATGGTAATTTATTCAACATTAAAAAATGAGAATACTAAGAAAAGAGTAATTATATTATTATTTACAGTATTTTCAACTCTTATTGGGGGTCTTCTTATGATGCTTATAAGCCCATTACTTAGTGAAACTATTATAGGAATACTTATATGCATAACTCTTGGAATGCTTATTTATATAATTATATTTGAGCTTATACCGCATTTATTTCATTGTAAAAATAAATTGTTATCCATATTTGGGATTTTTATAGGATTTATAATATTAGTTATAAGTATTTTAATAGAATAAAAATAAAATTTAACTTTTGACTAAAAAAATAGACTTTTGTCTATTTTTTTATACTATTTTAGCAATTAAGAATTTTTATTTTCCAAGATATCCATTTAACATTTCTTTACTTTCTGTAACTGTAATGAATGCATTATTATCTATTTTAGTAATCAGTTCTTTAAAATCCTTTAGTTTCTTATTTTCTATTTGTGCGTAAATCATATAGCTATTTTCTTCGTTATATAAACCTTTGCATTCTATTATAGATGCTGAATATCCAGATTCTTTAAGCATTTTTGTTACTTCGTTTTTTATATTTTTTGTTATAATTTGTACACTTACTGTTCCTTTACTAAATAATTGTGATAAGCCACTTCCAACATAAGTACCTATCGCATATCCTGAAGCATATGAAAGTGCTATCCACAAACTTTGATTATTAGTATTAAGTGCTTCTTTTACGACAATAAACCAAATAAGAACATCTATAAAACCTATAATAGTTGCTAAGGTTCTTTTATTTTTAACTACATATATAGTAACTAGTGTTCCAAGTGAAACATCAAAAAGTCTTCCAAAAAATATTTTTGTACACATTATAAGTAATTCCATATTTAAAATTCTCCTATAATAAAAAGATTTAAAATTAATCTAAATCTTCTTCATATTCTGTACAAGTAATATAAACAGTATCTTCTTCACATCCATCACATGAACATTTTTTTAAACAAACCTCTTTTTTATCATCATCGCTTTCTATACAGTTGCATGATTCACAAATTATAGTCATATCATCATCATTTTCACATCCAGTACATTCAACTTTTAATTTGTTATTTTCATCATAAGAACATTTGCATGATTCACAAACTATTTTTTTATCCTTCTTTTTATTTTCATTATTTTTATTTTTACATGACATATTAATCAATCTCCTTCAATATTATTATGGCTTGCAATTTAAAAATTATACATAATATGTTAAAATGTTTAAAGGTGGTAGTATGGTTGTAATAAATAATGTAGATATTAATTTAAAAGATACAATTACTTGTGGACAAATATTTAGATTTATAGAGGAAGATGATAACTCATATACAGTGATACTGTATGATAGAGTAGTTAATATAAAACAAGATAAAAATACTTTAATAGTAAAATCAAACAAAGAAGATAATTTAGAAAAAGTTATAAGGGATTATTTAGATTTAGATAGAAATTATGATAAGTTAAATAAGTCAATAATAGATATTGATTCATCATTAGAAGAAACAGTAAATGCATGTAAAGGATTTAAAATAATAAATAGTCCGAAATTTGAAACAATTATAAGCTATATGGTTTCTGCGAATAATAGAGTTCCTCAAATACAAAAAGTACTTAATAACATAGCTGAAACATATGGAAGACAAATTGTTTTTGAAGGAAAAAATTATTATCTATTTCCAAGTAGTTATGACATGAAAAACTGTACAAAAGAACAACTAAGAGAATTAAAAACAGGATTTAGAGATACATACATATATGAGTTTATAAACAAAATTAATAATAAAGAAATAGACATAGAATCTATTTCTAATATGAAATCAGATGATGCGATGAATTATCTTATGAAAAATAAAGGAATAGGAGAAAAGGTAGCTTCCTGCATACTTTTATTTGGATATTCTAGATTTGATGTATTTCCTATAGATACTTGGGTAAAAAAATATATGAATGATACCTATAATATAAATGGTGTAAAAAATATAAAAAAATTTACTAAAGATAAATACAAAGAATATTCAGGTCTTATAATACAATATATGTTTCATTATAAGAGAAACATAAATAAAGATGATATAAAATAAGATTTAAAAATTATAAAGAAAATATTACTAGGAAATTCTATTTCTTTTTACTACTATTAAACTAATAATTATAAGTAAAAATATAGGTATTGTATATATAAAAACAAAGTAATTTTTAACTATATCATATGCGATAGTTGTATTTTTAAATAACATTGTGGATATAATTAATATAATTATTATAAGTGGATAATATATTTTTTTTCTATCAATATTTTTATGATTTAAATAGCTTTTTATGAAAAACAAACTCATAACTGAACTTATAAATAGACTAAATAACCATTGTGTAGATAAAATATTTTCAACATGCTGAATAAAATCAAAATAATTTATTCTCTTTATAAGTGTAAATTCAGGATAATAGAATAATTTAGCTAGTTCTATACCAAATATGCTTATTATAAATGTAAATAATAATAGGAAGTTTATACAACCAAATATATAAAATCCAATTATTCTTTTATTTAATTTATTTTGATTTTCAATTTGGTTTTTTGGAATAGTTAACATTAATATTATAGGTGTTAAAAAATAGGATATAAAATATAATGAATTTTTTAGTATAGTAGAAAATGGAATAGTAAAGAATGGTTTTAAATTATCAATTTCTATAAAACTAGTAAGTCCAAAAATAGAAAGAAGAATTTCTATTATTGCTATAAAAAATATTATTAGTGATACTTTACATATAGTTTTAACACCGCTATTTACAGAATATATTACAGGCATTAGAAATAAAAGTAGTATTATTATACTAGGAGTTTTATCTAAATATTTATTTTGAATATATAATTGAATACTCCATAGTGTATAAATAAAATATAATATAAATAGTAAGACTAAAATTATATTTAATATATTTCCAAATGTTTTTCCAAATAATTTTTCTATTTTTTTAAATAGATCTAAATCTTTTTCATAATTAAATAACTTTATAAAAAAATATAAAATTAAAAAACCTATTAAAAAACCTAATATTATAGATAATGGACTGCTTTGTTCAGAGGAATTTAAAATTTGTGTAATACCAACTCCTAAAAACATTGATTGTGATAAGAAATATAATAGACTTGCAAATCCTTTATTACTAATTTTTGTATTCATTATCTTTTAGCTCCTTTACTGGAATTTCTTGTTTCGCCTTTTCTTGATAAATTTACACTTACATTAACTTTTATATCAAAATCTTCATTTTTATATTCTGGATAGTCCAAATATATAGTTCTTTCAAGTCCTAGAAATCTTCCTTTAGATTCCTTTTGTGCATTAATTGATTTATTAACGTAATATTTTATCTTTTTTTCAGTTTCTTTTTCTAGTTTTTTTATGTTTTTTTCATTTGTAATATTATTCACACAATTATATTCTGAAATTACAGCACTTGATGTAATATTAATATTAACTTTATATTTATTATTAACTCTATCTACATTAGTTTTAGTCTTATTTTCAAGTATAGATATAGAAGAATAGCTATTATTATCACATTTAACTGGTATAATCATTTCTTGAACTTGGTTCTTAACAAAATTGTATCCTATTGTTTCATTTTCAGTTAAATATTTTTCAAGTTTACCATCTTTTGTAATAGCAATATTTCCAAGGACTAATTTTGATATTGGATCAGTTGTGGATGTGTTATCCATTGTTGTACCTTTTTTTTCATAGTCCTTTACTTCTATTATTGCAATGACAGGATCTATATAATCTTTTAAATAAAGAGATACAAATTCATCAAGTTTAGTAGAATAAGTAAGAGCACTTGAAACATCTGCAGATTTTAGAGAATTTGTAACATACTCTGCTGGAATTGATTCAGGGGAGGTCATAACTTTAATAACATCAGATGCATCAATACCTTTAGCAACTGTGATAGTAAATTCGTTTCTTACTTCAGTTAATCTTTGGAATAAATCCAAGACATTTATAATACCTTCTTTAGCAACTTCTTCAGATAAGACAAGTTTACTTAAATGTCCACCATATAAATTATTAGGGGCTTTTAAAATCATTTTTCTAAGTGCTTCATTAATTGTTTTTCCATTTTCGGTATATACTATTACTTGACTATTTTCACTTTCTTCATCTTCTTTAGCATTCATAATTTGTGCACTTACTTTATATTCATCATCAGCTTTATCAATTGCTATAGAACTAACTATTGATATTTGATTTAATTCTTTGTAGTTATAACAACCACTTACTAAAAATATTAATAAAATAATAAATATTTTTTTCATTTGTTATCTCCTATCTATATTTTTTGTTAAGAATGGATTTCTTTTATTCAATTTATATTTTTTAGTTAAGATAATGTTATTTTTTTGTTCATTTTTATTAAATGGTGCATTTGGAATTGTATAATCAAAACCATATGGTTCCATAGAACATAATTTAGTTATGAAAAGTAAACTTGCAATAAATACACCATATAAACCAGTGAATGCAGCAAAAAGTAAGAAAATTAATTTCCATATTCTTATTGCATTAACAATATCATTATCATTAAATAATAAGGATGCAACTGATGAAACTGCAATTATTATTATCATAATAGGAGTTATCATACCTGCATCAACAGCAGCTTGTCCAACAACAAGTGCTCCTACAATAGACATTGATGATCCCATTACATATGGTATTCTAGTATCAGCTTCTCTTAATACTTCAAATATTAACCACATAACAATAGCTTCAACAATCGTAGGAAATGGAACTCCTCCTCTTTGAATAGAGAAATTTATAAGAACTCCTGTTGGTAAAGTTTCTTGATTAAATGTGGAAAGTGCAACATAAATTGCTGGAGTAAAAATTGCAATTATAAGTGCAATTACTCTGATTATTCTTGTAACGGATACATTTTTAGGATTTTGATAGTAATCGTCTATGGTTTTTATAAAATCATTAAAAAATGCTGGTAATATTATTACTTGTGGTGTATTTTCAACTAATATTATTATTCTTCCTTCCATAAGATGAAAACTAGCAAGATCTGGTCTTTCAGTCATTAAATTAGTTGGTAACATATAATCTTTTTTTTCTAAATTTTCAGTTATATAGTTGCTATTAGCAACATAATCCATAGTCATATTTTTTAACTTTTTTTCTATTTTATTTACTAAATCTTTATTTACAATACCATCTACATAAAATAAAGCTACTTTCGTTTTACTTGATGTACCAATTACATATTCATTTATCTTTAAATCCTTAGATCTAATTCTTTTTCTAATTAATCCCATATTATTTTGATAATTTTCTGTAAATGCATCTTTAGGACCTTTTATAACTTTTTCATTAGATGCTTCACTAATGCCACTATCAAGAGGATATTTAGTTTCAAATGATATAAATTTATTTTTTACACATACTATAGTAAAACCATTATAAAGAGTATCATATAGAGTTTTTTCATCAGTTATATCTTTTAAATTACCACTAGGGATCTTATCCTTTATATCATCTATAGTTTTTATAATATTCATATTTATTGGCTTTAATATAAAGTCATTAATAGATGATGAATCACATAACGTTTCAAAATATATCACATAAATACTGATTTTATCATTTTTTAGTTCTCTAATCTTTAAATCAGGGTTATATTTCTGAAATAATTTGATTTTTTCTATATCCATAATTTTAACTCCTTTATAAGAATAGTTTATCCAAATTTTATAAAAATATAGTATAATATTTAAAGGTGGAAATTATGGAAGTAAATAAAATTTATGAGACAAAAATTTTAAGACAAAATAATGAAGGTTTGGGAATTGGATTAATTGATGGAATTATTACTTTTGTAAATGATGCATTACCTAATGAAGTAGTTAATGTAAAAATTATAAAAATTTATAAAAATTATGCTTATGGAGATTTAGTTGAGGTAAAAGAAGCAAATCAAAATAGAAAAACCCCAAAATGTCCATTTTTTTATGAATGCGGTGGATGTAATTTGATGCATCAAAGTTATGAGTCTCAATTAGAATTTAAAAAAGATAAAATAATTTCTATTTTTAAAAAGATATGTAATATAGATATAGATTTAGAAAAAGTTAATAGTTATAATATTCTTAATTATAGAAATAAAGTAGTATTTAAAGTTAAAAAAGATAAAATAGGTTTTTATAAACCAAAAACTAATGAACTTATTGATATTGATAGATGCATAATATCAGATGAAAAGATTAATGAATGTCTAATCAAAATTAGAGAATTTATTAAAAAAAATAAAGATAATGAAATAAATGAAGTTATGATAAGAGTATGTGATAATAATATAATGATATCACTTGATAATATTAAAGAAGGATACATAGATAAATTTATTAAAGCATTAGATGGTGTAAGTAGTATATATATAAATAATAAATTAGTGTACGGGTTATTAAGTTTGAATAAAAAGTTAAATAATTTAATGTTTAATATTTCACCTAAATCATTTTTTCAAGTTAATTCTGTAGTAGCTGAAAATCTTTATAATAAAGCACTTGAATATATAGATAAATCTGATTTAATATTAGATTTATATTCAGGAACAGGAACAATAACTATGCTTTTGTCAAAAAAAGCAAAAAGAGTAATAGGGGTAGAAGTAGTAAAAGATGCAGTAAAGGATGCTAAAAATAATTTACTTTTAAATAATATAAATAATGCGGAGTTTATTTGTGGAAAAGTAGAAAATAAAATAGATGAATTAAAAAAATTAAAGGTAGATGCAATTGTTTTAGATCCTCCAAGGAGCGGAAGTGATAAAAAAAGTTTAGAGTCTATACTTGAAATAGAACCAAAAAAAATAATTTATATATCATGTAATCCAGTAACTCTTGCAAGAGATGTAAATGTATTAAAGGAAAAATATGAATTAATTGAAATAAGTGCATTTGATATGTTTCCACAAACTTATCATGTTGAGTGTGTATGTGTATTAAATAGAAAGTAACTATATAGATAAAAGAAATTATTAAATTATTTTAAAGATATAAAATATAAATTTATCTTATATTTAATAGTTAATAATTTTTTTAAATTTTATATCTTTTTTTTATTTGAAATATATGATATTATAATTATAGAAGATAGGAGGGAGTATATGAATCTAGAAGAGTTGCCATTTTCAGAGGAAGAAAATGATGACTTACCATTTGAACCCTCTTTTGATTCAAATAAAAAAGAAGAAGTTAGTAATTTAGATGATACAAAATCGTTTGAAGCAATTGCTTTACCTGTTGAAGAAGAAAAAGAAATTTTGCCTATAAAAAGTTATATACCAGACGAAAATTTTAGTGCTAAAGATTTTATTAACTTAGATGAATTAAAAACAGAAAATAATAAATTTGATAATTTATATCAAAAAATTAAGGTCGGATCATCTGCACTTCCTATATTTGCATTTGTTTTTGTTTCAATCCTTGGCTTATATTTATTTATATCAAATACAAATGCAGAAGGAATTAACTTAATAAGAATTGAAGAAAATAACAAAGTAGGTTATATAAATAGTGATGGCGAGGTTATGGCTAAACCAAAATATATATCTGGAACTGATTTTTATAAAGGATATGCAATAGTAAAAAATTATAATAATTTATCTGGTATATTAAATGGTAGAGCTAAATTAGAAGCACAATTTGGTACATATTTTTATATAAATTTATATGGTAAGAGGTATATAGCAAGTAAATTTACAGATAAGGGATTAAAACAGGGTTTACTTGATGAAAATTTAAAAGATATAACTAGTTTTAAATATGATAATTTAAGTTATTCAAAATCTGGACTATTCTTATTTATAAGAGATGAAACAATGGGGATAATGAATAGTGATGGTAAGGAAATATATACATATACCGTTGACGAAGTAGATGATAGAAACATAGTAGTAGAACCATCATCATCAAAATCAAAAGATAAATATGCTAAAATAAAAATAAATTCATCATCAACGATTGTAAATATTAAAACTGGTAAAGAAGTTTATAAATATACATTGGATGATATTAATGTTTTAGATAATAATGTTTTTTATATTAAATCAAAGAAAGATGATGAAAATAATAAATATTTAATCATAAGTGATGATAAAGTTGTTTTTGAATCGTCAAACTATAAAAGAATTAGAGTTGAGGATGTTGATTCGAATATTGCAATTGGTATAAAAGATAATACTGAAAAGGATTATATTGATTTAAAAACAAGAGAAGTTATTAATTCAAATACTAACAATGAATATAATTATTCAGATGGTGTGGTTCTTCAGATGACACATAATTTTAATACAAATAAAGATGAATATACTATTATGAATCCAAATAAAAAATTTGGAGAATTTAGTGATATAAAACCTGTTGATGATACATTTGTAAATGGATATATGAAAGTTTATTCAAAAGATAATAAATATAATTTTATTTCAAAAAATGGTAAAAAAATAACAGAAAAAGACTATGAAGAAACGTCAGATTTTTCTAGTTATGGATATGCTGTTGTTTGTAATGATGGAAATTATGGAGTTTTACGTAATGATGGTAAAGAAGTTATTAAAACTATATATGATGAAATTATTTTATTAGATGAGGATTTATTTAAAAATATTAAAAGTATAAATAAACAGGAATTATTCATATTTTCTGTAAATAATAAATATGGTATAATCAATTCAGATGGTAAAATAATGTTAAAACCAGTGTATGATTCTTTTGATATTTTATCTACTAAATATCCAATTATAATGGCTAAATACAAGGATGAGACTTTATTGGTAAATTTGGATAGTATGGAAGAACTATCTATAAAAGTTAAAGACTCTGTAGATGTTTATGAAAATTATATAGTTGCATCAGATAATTATTATAATTATAGTGGAAAAAAAATATATGAATTGAAACAGGAGGGGTCTAATTGAGTAAAAATAATAAAATAATATTATGTATAACTTCGGTTGTTATAATATTAATTCTAATATTTATAATATGTCCAATGATATTAAATTCTGTAGAACAGTCTAGATATATTTCTTTTAATGAATCTAAAGATAGAATATTAAAAAGTGCTGAAAATAAATATTCAGCTGATGTAAGTAATGTATCTAATACTATTACTGAGTATACAGTAGGTGAATTAATAGAAAGTGGATATATAAGTAAAGATGTAAAAAATCCACTTACAGGAAAAAAATATGATGATGATACAAAAGTAATAGTATCTAATGAGAATGGAAAAATAAAATTATATTATATAAGTGGTAGTACAATTTTAGAATTAGTTAAAAAATTAAATTCTAAAGATGGAATTTATTATGAAAATGATGAATATATCTATAAAGGCACAGAAGCTAAAAATTATATAAGTTTTAATCAAGAAATATATAGAATAATTAAAGTTGATAAAATGGGATATATGTATATAATAAAAGAAAATTGTGATAAAACAATTAAAAAGAATAATATTAAATCAAATTTATCAACAACATATAATGATAAATATGATGTATATATGAAAAAAATAATGGCATCTAAGTTAGATGTAATAACAAAAGATTTATATATTAATAGTTTTATAAATGATGATACATATATCAAAGGCAATAAAAATATTTGGATAAAAACTGAAAATGATTATGAAATAATAGATAGTGTAAATTCAGATATATATATACCAGCATCAAATGAAGGGGCATGTATTAAATATGTCATCAAACTTAAAAATAATGTTGTGATAGAAAATGGTGATGGATCACAATTAAATCCATATACTATAAATATGAAAAATTATTAAAAAGATAGTATTTTTCTTTAGATACTATCTTTTTTTTACATAAGTAAAGATTTTATTAAGTATTTTTAATAATTTGCATAAAGTAAAAAACAATACAGGAAACTAAATTATTAATGATTAGCAAGTAGTTTATTTTTTTTATGCAAAAATCATATAAAATAAAGCAAGAATATTGATTTTATATGTCAAAAAATGATATAATTAATATCGTAATAATACACGAAGGAAGATAAGTATGAAACTAAAAAATGTGCGCACAAAACTTAGTTTTATATTTGTAGTGTTAATGGTATCATTAACACTATTTTGCGTGAACATAAATTCGGCAAAAGCAGATGAAAGTAGTTTATTATTAAATACACTTGAAACAAGTCATGGGGAACTAAGTCCATCTTTTAGTTCTAATCAAAAAGCATATGAATTAAAATTAGGCGAATATGATGTAAGTTTTACATTAACTGCGACAGCAAATGAAAATATAAAAATAAGTGGACTTGGAAAATATGAAGTAGATGCAGGACAATCACAAGTAATATTAATAACATTAAGTAATGATTCTAGTGAAGAAACAACGTATACCATAACTGCGACAAGAGATCAAATTACTACTGCAAATCATTCTAGTAAATTATCAAAACTAGAAATAGAAGGATATGAAACTGACTTAGAACCAGAATTTCATCCATTAGAAGGAATATACAACGTAGATATTTTGCCAAACGAAATAGACTTAAATATAAAAACAGAAACATTTGATAAAGATGCCAAAGTAACAATTGAGGGAAATAAGTATATAAAAGACAATTCGGGAATTGTTAAAATAATAGTAACAGCATCTAACGAAGCACCTACAACATACACAATTAATTATAAAAAAATAGAGTTAAATAGTAAGAATTCAGATAAGCTTCAACTTGTAGAGGGTGTTTCAACTACTTTTGATTTTGAAGCAAATGAACAAGAATTTATTGCTCCGACATTAGGAATATATAAGATAGAACTATGGGGAGCATCAGGAAGTACTCATACATCTTTGGCAGGTAAAGGCGCATATACTTCAGGTAAGATAGATTTAGAAGCAGGTCAAAAATTATATTTTTATGTTGGTCAATCATTATCTTCAGCTAGTGCAACTTTTAATGGTGGTGGCTCTTGTGGTAGTTATTGTACATCTGGCGGTGGAGCTACAGATGTAAGAATATCGAATGGAGACTGGAATGATTCATCATCACTATCTAGTAGGATTATGGTAGCAGCAGGCGGTGGCGGATATAACAGTTATACTTCTGGATATAAAGGTGGTTATGCAGGAGGTCTTACTGGTGCAAATGGTGCAGGAAATCAACAACCAACAGGAGGGACACAAACTGCAGGAGGTAAATCTTATTCTAATTTAGATAATAAAAATGGTAAATTTGGCTTAGGAGGTACCGGCGAAAATTATGGTGGCGGCGGTGGCGGCGGCTACTATGGAGGAGCTGGCGGTGCCAATAGTTCTACAGGTAATGGTGGAGCAGGCGGTTCATCATATATATCAGGGCATCAAGGAAGTGTAGCAATAACATCGCAAACAGATCCAACACCAAAAGCTGAATGTGAAACAGGAACAGAAAATATAGAATGTTCATATCATTATAGTAATATGATTTTTACTGATACAATTATGAAATCAGGAAATGAAGAAATGCCAACACATGATGAAACAAATGTAATGACTGGAAATTTAGGAAATGGATATGCAAAAATAACATCTTTTGTAGTTCTTTCAAAAGATAATTATTTAAAAAAATTATCATCAAATTATGGAAAGTTAAATCAAGAATTTAATCCATTAATAGAAGAATATAATTTAAACTTAGGTATGTATGATACACATTTTACATTATCAGGAGAATTATCAGATGAAAAATCAAGTGTTACAGGTTTAGGTAGATATGCGGTAGAACCAGGTCAAACAAAAGAAATAATAATATCAGTAATGAGTGAATCAGGAGATATAAGAACATACAAGGTAAATGTAACAAGAGAAGAGTTATTAGAAGGAATTCATTCAAGCAAACTATCAAAACTAGAAATAGAGGGCTATGAAGCTCAATTAAATCCAGAATTTCAACCATTAGAGGAAACATATAATGTAGAAATTTTATCGAGTGAAATAGATTTAAATATAAAAACAGAGACATTTGATAGTGAAGCAAAAGTAAAAATTCAAGGTAATAAATATATGAAAAATGATTCTGGACAAATAACAATAACAGTAACAGAATCAAATGTAGCCCAAACAGTGTATACAATTAACTATAGAAAAATAGAGTTAGATTCTAAATATGAATTTAGTTATAAAGGAAACTATCAAAAATTTATTGTACCAGCAACAGGAATATATAAAATACAACTTTGGGGGGCTCAAGGTGGAGCAGGTCTAAAAGATTTAAGTACCTTAGAAAGAGGCGGATATGGAGGCTATACATCAGGAAACATTAGACTAAATAAAGGTAAAATTCTATATGTCTTTGTCGGTGGAAAAGGACATGATGGTGGAGATGAAATCAAGTATATTGGAGGAAATAGTGGATATAATGGTGGCGGAAAAGGTGGAGATGATTCAAGCTATGCAGGAGACTCTCACCCAGATCCAGGTGGAGGATCAGGAGGAGCTACAGATATCCGTTTAGACATAAATGAAACAGGAGATTGGGATAATTTTGATTCATTGAAATCAAGAATTATGGTCGCTGCCGGAGGTGGCGGTGGTGCTTATAATAGAGAAGGATACTCAGGTGGAAAGTCAACTTTTGATACAAATGTATATAAATTTGGTATAGGAGAAAATGGTTTAGTCTTTACAGGAGGTTCAGGCGCCGGAGGTGGCGGATATTATGGCGGAAGTTCTGGAAAATCAGATAGTGCCGCAGGATATGGAGGAACATCATATATATCAGGTCACGAAGGAAGTAATTCTATAGATAAAGAATCAACTGAAGAAAAGATAACACATACTGGTAACAGTATTCATTATAGTGAATTATATTTCACAGATACCAAAATGATAGATGGAGATGGATACTCTTGGACAACTAAAAAAGGAGATAAAGTAGTTAATCAACCAACATATAATGGAGAAGAATCACAAGTAGGAAATGAAGGAGATGGATACGCAAAAATTACACCAGAGAATATACTATCTAAAGATAATTACTTATCAAGTTTATCATCAAGTTATGGAACACTAAGTCCAACATTTGATCCAACAATAGAAGAATATAATTTAAGTTTAGATATGTATGATATGCACTTTACATTAACAGGAGAATTATCTGATGAAAAAGCAAGCGTAACAGGTTTAGAAAAATATGATATTGAGTTTGGTGAAACAAAACAAGTAACAATATCAGTAACAAGTGAATCAGGAGATATAAGAACATATACTGTAAATGCAACAAGAAAAGAACTACCAGAAGGAACACATTCAAGCAAATTATCAAAACTAGAAATAGAAAGATACGAAACTGATTTAAATCCAGAATTTCATCCATTAGAAGAAACATATAACGTAGAAATTTTATCAAATGAAATAGATTTAAATATAACAACAGGAACATTTGATGATGAAGCAAAAGTAACAATTGAAGGAAATAGGTACATTCAAGAAGATTCAGGACAAGTAATAATAACAGTAACAGAGCCTCATTCAGAAACAACAATATATACAATAAATTATAAAAAAATAGAAATGGAAGAAGAATATACATTTAAATATAAAAATGAATATCAAACATTTATAGCACCTTTTGCAGCAAAATATAAAATAGAACTATGGGGAGCTCAAGGTGGTTTTGGAAGATACTATTGGTCATCAACAAGAAATGGCGGAAAAGGTGGCTACACTTCTGGAATTATAAGCCTTGCACAGAACCAAACGTTATACATATTCACTGGAGGTCAAGGTGAAGAAGGTGGACTAGTAGAAAATTACAAAGGAGGAACAGGGGGCTATAACGGCGGAGGAACAGCTGGTAATGATTCAAATGATGCACAAGATCCCGCTGGAGGTGGCGGAGGTGCCACAGATGTAAGATTATTTGTTTCAGAAGATGGAGCATGGGATAATTTTGATTCCTTAAAATCTAGAATAATGATTGCTGCTGGAGGATCTGGAGGAAGTTACACAAAAGCAGGTTATGCAGGAGGACGTTCTACAGTGGATTCTCATATATATAAATTCGGATTAGGAGGCAGTAGTTCAGATAATAGGACACCTCTAGGAGGTGGCGGTGGAGGCTACTATGGTGGATCTCCAGACTATGGAGGAGTATCATACATTTCAGGCCATGAAGGAAGTAATGCAGTAACAAAAGAATCAACTGAAGAAAATATAGAATATACAGGAGATAGTATTCATTATAGTGAAATGTATTTTACAGATACACAAATGATAGATGGAGATGGATACTCTTGGACAACTAAAAAAGGAACTGAAGTAGTAAATATGCCAACACATGATGGAACAGATGTAATGACAGGAAATGAAGGAGATGGATACGCAAGAATCACACCAGAGAAGCTATTATCAAGAGATAACTACTTAATATATTTAGGGACAGATAAAGGAAAGTTAAGTCCAGAATTTAATCCACTAACAGAAGAATATGAATTAGAATTAGAAGTAGATGAAACAGAGATAGAGATAAGCGCAAGACCATCAGATGATACAGCAAAAATAGAAGGCTTAGGGAAGCAAAAAGTACCAGGAGGAGAAACAACATTTGAAATAACAGTAACAAGTGAAAGTGGAGAAATAAGGATATATAAAATAAAGACAAAAAGAGAGAAGAGTAGTGAAAGTAAAGCAAGAGATATAACAATCACAGGATTAATGCCAAGTGTATGTGAAGGATATGAAGGATACTGTGAAATAGATCCAAAAGAATTTGATGAAGATACAACAACATATTATATGACAGTACCAAGTGGAATAAGAGATTTAGAGTTTACAGTAGATAAGAAACATGAATATGAAGAAGTAATAGGAGATGGAGTAACAAGATTAAATGGAGGAGACAATGTAATAACAATAGAGGTAACAAGTGAAGATGGACAGCATAGAACAGTATATAGATATGAGATCACAAGAGATATGACAGGAAATAACTATATAGATAACCTAGAGGTAGTAGAGCCAAGTATAGACATAGGATTCAACTATTTAATCACAGAGTACGCATTTAAAGTAGAAAATAGTGTAACAGAGATAAAATTAAAAGTAGAATTAGATGATGAAAAAGCAAGATATGAAATAAAAGGAGATAAGGATTTACAAGTAGGAAATAATATAGTAGAGATAGAAGTAACAGCAGAAAATGGAGAAGTAAGAAGTTATATATTAACAGTATATAGGATGTCAAATGGTAATGCATTATTAGATAAATTAGAGGTAAGGAATAATGAAGAAATATACACATTAAGTCCAGAGTTTGAAGATATACAAACAAAATATACATTGACAGTACCAAATGAAATAGAAAGAGTACAAATAGATGTGGTAGCTCAAGCCGGAACAACAAATGTAACAATGGAAGGAACAACAAAATTACAAGAAATAATAAATAAAGAAAAAGAATTAAGAACAGGAATAAATGAAGTAAAAGTATTAACAACCGCAGAAGATGGAAGTACAGAGACATATACAATAATGATAACAAGAGAGAAATCATCAAATAATTATCTAAGTGAATTAAGCGCAGAAGAAGGCGAATTTAATGAACCATTTGAAAAAGAAGAAGGAAACTATACAATACAAGTAAATCCATATGTAAAGAAATTAACATTAAGCTATACACCAGAAAAAGAAACCTCAAAAGTAAGAGTAATAGGTAATGGAAATTTCAAAATAGGAGAGAACGTAGTAAGATTAATAGTAACGGCAGAAAATGGAGAAGAAAGAGAATACATAATAGTAGTAACAAAAGAAGGATCAGATATAAATTACTTAAAGAGCTTAGAAGTAAGTGAAGGAGAATTAAGTCCAGGATTTACACGAGAAGGAGAAGAATACGAAGTAAGATTAGGAAATGAAGTAGAGAGTATAATAGTAGAAGGAGAAAAAGAAGATGAACTTTCAAGTGTAATAGGATTAGGGAAATATACACTAGCAAGTGGAGAAAATGAGATACAAGTAGTAGTAACAAGTGAGACAGGAAAACAAAGGACATATAAAATAAAAGTGTATAGAGAATATAATAGTGACGCACTGTTAAGTAATATAGTAGTAAATAAAGGAGAATTAACACCAGAATTTAGTAGTGAAGAAAAAGAATATACAGTAAACCTAGGAGAAACAGAAGAAGAGATACAAATAACAGGATACGCAAGAAGTAAGACAACACAAGTAATAGGAAATGGGAAATATAAACTAAACTATGGAGAAAATAGGATAATATTAAGGACAAAAGCAGAAGATGGAGTAACAGAGGAAGAGTATGTAATAAGAGTAATAAGAGACGAAGGAGATAATGCGAATTTGTCATTCTTACTATTAAAAGAAGGAATAATAGAGCCAAAATTTGATCCAATGAGATTAGAATACACAGCAAAAGTACCAAATGAAGTAAGAGAATTAAATGTAATCGCAGAACCAGAGAAGAAAACATCAGAGGTAAATATAACAGGAACAGAAATAGGAGAAAATAACGAAGCAGAAATAAATATAATAGTAACGGCAGAAAATGGAGAAGAAAAGACATATAAAATAAAAGTAACAAAAGAAGAAGAATCAGAAAATAGTTTAGATTTAAAAACGTTAGATGTAACAAGCTGTAATATAGTGTATGAGAAAGGAAAACAATACTACGAATGTGAAGTAGAATATGAGGTAGAGAAAGTACAGGTAAATGCAAGCGCAGAAGATGAAACAAATGAAGTAACAGGAATAGGAGAATATAATTTAAAACAAGGGAAAAATGTAATAGAAATAAGAGTAAAAAATACAAAAGGACAAGAAAAAGATTATCAAGTAGTAGTAACAAGAAAAGAAAGTACAGAGACAAGGCTAAAGAAAATAGAAGTAAAGAATCATACATTAAATGAAGCATTTAACCCAGATAAAGAAGAATATAGTATAACAACAAAAGAAGAGAATCTAGAGATAATAATAGAGAAAATGCATGAAGAAGAAAGTATAGAGATTCAAGGAAATGAAGGATTAAAATTAGGTCAAAATGAGATAAAAATCATAGTAACAAGTGCGGATAAAAACCATACAAGAACGTATACAATAAAAGTAACGAAAGAAGAATCAGAAAATAACTATTTAAAGAGTTTAGAGATAGAAGGAGAAAAAATAACACCAGAATTTAAAAAAGGGATACAAGAATATAGACTAACAGTAGAAAACGAAGTAAATAGTGTAATAATAAAAGCAGAAGCAGAGAGTATGTACGCACAAGTAACAGGAAGAGGAATGAGGAGCCTAGTAAAAGGAGAAAACGAGTTAATAGTAGGAGTAACGAGTGAAAAAGGAGAAACAAGAGAATATAAGATAATAGTAACGAGATTAGGTTCAAGGAATAATAATTTAAGGAACTTAAGCGTAAAGGATCATGAAATAACACCAGAATTTACGAGTGAAAGAACAGAATACACATTAGAAGTAGAATATGAAGAAGAAAGTATAGAGATAATCGCAGAAACAGAAGAAGAAAATGCAAGAATAGATGGAGACGGAATAAGAGAATTAAAACAAGGAAAAAATAATATAGAAGTAGTAGTAACCGCAGAACATGGAGAAGTAAAGACATATAAAATAGTAGTAACAAGAAAGGATCCAGTAACATCATTATTAAAGAATATAGAAGTAAAGAATTATTATCTAGATAAAGCATTTGAAAGTAATACATTAGAATATACAGTAGTAGTAGATAATGAAGTAACAGAATTAGAATTAATAATAAGTAAATTAGATCCAGGAAGTACATATGTAGTAGAAGGAAATAAGGACTTTGAGGTAGGACTAAATGAAGTAAAAATAATATCAACAAGTAGTAATGGAATAGATAAAACAACATATAAACTACTAGTAAATAGACAAAGTTATAGTAATACATATTTAAGAAGCCTAACAGTAAGTGAAGGGAAATTAAGTCCAGAATTTAAGAAAGAAGAATTAAGGTACGAAGTAGAAGTAGGAAATGAAGTAGAGAGAATAACAATACAAGCAGCGGCAGAGATAATAACAAGTGAAGTAATAGGAACAGGAGAAAAAGAATTACAAGTAGGAGAAAATACATATAAGATAGTAGTAAGAAGTAAAGGCGGAATAACAAGAACATACACAGTAGTAGTAACAAGAAAAGAAAGTAATAATACAAGAATAAGAAGTATAACATCAAATGTAGGGACACTAAAACAGTTAGATGAAGGATCATATGAGTTAACGGTACCAGAAGATGTAACAAAAGTAACAAAATATAACTTCACAGTAATAACAGAGGATGCGCATGCGACAGTAGAGAAACAAGAAGAGTTAGAGATAACAGAGGGAGAAAATAGATATATAATAAAAGTAACAAGTGCAGATAAGAGTGAAGAGAAGACATATATAATCTATGTAAAACATGAGTTATCAAATGATTCAAGAATAAAGGTATTAGAGACAAGCATAGGAGAATTAAGTCCAACATTTGATAAAGATATATATAAATATACATTATCAGTATTTGATACAGACGAAGAAGTAGAACTAACAGTAGAATTAAATGATGAAAGAAGTAAATTAATAAATGAGAATTTAGTATATGAATTAAAAGAAACAGAAACAGAAATAAGACTAACAGTACAAGCAGAAGATGGAAGTACATCAGTATATGAAATAACAGTAAAAAAAGACAAGACAAGAGAGAAGACATTAAAGGATGTACAAATAACAGGAATAGAAGAAGTATGTGAGAGCTGCGAAATACCAGAATATGAAGAAACAATATATGAATATGAGATAACAGTACCATATGAAGTAAAAGAAATAGGATTTAATATAGAAAAGAAACATGAAGGACAAAAAGTAAAAGTATATAAAGAAGGAATAGAAGTAGAGAAATATACACTAGAAGTAGGAATAAATAATTATAAAATAGAGGTAACAAATAGTTTAGGAGAGAAGATAGAGTATATATATAAAATAACAAGATTAGAAAATACAAATAATTATTTAAAGAGTTTAAAACTAATAAGTCCAGAGAAAGAAATAGAAGGATTTGAAAGAGAAAAAACAGAATATAGTGTACAAATACCATATGAATATGAGAACATAGAAATAGAAGCAATCGCAGAAGATGAAGAGAATGCGAAAGTAGATATAAAAGGAACAACATACTTACTAGAAGGAAATAATGATGTAAAAATAACAGTAACAGCGCAAAATAAAGAGAAAAGAGAATATATATTGCATGTATTAAGGACACCATATGTAAATAATCTAATAAAGACATTAACAGTAACAAGTGGAGATATATATACATTGACCCCAAAATTCACACCAGGGATAACAGATTATACATTAACAGTACCAAGTGTAATAACAAAGATAGATATAGATGCATTACCAGATAAAGAGACAACAAGAATAGAAGGAGATGGAGAAAGAGAATTAAAAATAGGTGTAAACGAAATAGAAATAAAAGCAATAAGTGAAGAAGGAATAGAAAGAATATATAGAATAAGAATAACAAGAGAATCAAGTAAGAATGTATATTTAAAGACACTAGAAGTAAGAAATGGAATAATGGAGGAAGAATTTAAGAAAGAAAAAACAATATATACAGTAGATATAGCAAATACAGAAGAAATATTAGATTTAGTGGCAGAGCCAGAAGATGAAAATGCAATAGTAGAGATAATAGGGAATAAAGAATTGATGTATGGAGAGAACATAGTAAAAATAAAAGTAACATCATCAGATCTAAGTGCATCAAAGACATATGTATTAACAGTAAATAAAGAAGGAGATCCAAATAATAATCTATTAGAGTTATATGTAGATAAAGAAAGAATAGAAGGATTTGAAGAAGATAAACTAGAATATAGTATGACAGTAGAGAATGAAAAAGATAGCGTAGTAATAGATGCGAAAACACAGAGTAAATATGCGACAGTAAGAGGACTAGGAATGCACTCATTAAAAGAGGGAGAAAATGAAATAGAAGTAGTAGTAACGTCGCAAAAAGGAATAGAGAAAGTATATAAGATAAAGATATATAGGAAACATAATAACTACCTAAGAGATATAATAACAGATAGAGGAAAAATAAGACCAGAATTTAGAAGAGATGTATATGAATACGAATTAGAGGTAGAAAATGAAATAAAAGATATAACGATAATAGGACAAGCAGAAGATGAAAACGCGGTAGTAGAAGGAAATGGGAAGTATACATTAGAAGTAGGAGAAACAACGATAAAGATAGGAGTAACAAATCAAGAAGAGAAAAGAGAATATACATTAAAAGTAACAAGAAAAGGATCAGATAATACATATTTAAAATATCTAACAGTAGCAGAAGGAGTAATAGAACCAGAATTTGAAAGAGATAAAGAAGAATATACAGTATATGTACCAGATGATAAGAAGAAAATAACGTTAGATTATGAGCCAGAAGATGAGACAAGTAAAGTAGAAGAGATAGGGAATGAAGAAACAGAAGAAAAAGAAAACGATATAATAATAAGAGTAACATCAACAAGTAAAAAGACAAGAGAGTACCATTTACATGTAATAAGAGAAGATGCAGCAATATTTAGTAATAGACTACTAGATATAACAGTAGATAAAGGAACATTATCACCAAGATTTGATCCAGATAAAAGTGAATATATAGTAACAGTGTCAGGAGAAGAAGAATCAATAAAAATAAGTGTAGTAAGAGAAAGTGTACAATCAACAGTAGAAGGAGCAGGGACACATAAATTAGAATTAGGAAGAAATGAAATCCAGGTAAAAGTAACAAGTAAAGATAAGAAAACGAGAATATATACAATAATAGTGTATAGAGAGTTGTCAAGTGATGCAAGATTAAAAGAATTAGAATTTAATGAAGGAAGTTTAAGCCCAGCATTCAATAAAAATGTATATAAATATACATTATATGCAGAAGGAGAAAATGAATTTGCGACAATAAAGAAAATAGAAACACAAGAGAAACTAGCGACATATGAGATAAAAGGAGAAACAAGGATAGAGACAGGAAACGAAATAGAAATAGAAGTAACAAGTCCAGATAAGAAAACAAAGAAGACATATATAATAGAGATAGAGAAAGTAAAATCAAGTAATGCATATTTAAGAGACTTAAGAAGTAATGTAGGAGAAATAAAACCAGGATTTGAAAAAGAGATAAAGACGTACGAAATAGAAGTAGGAGAAGAAGTAAATAGCATAATAATAAGTGCGACAGCGGAGAGTAAAACAGCAACAGTAATAGGAGACGGGCTATATGAACTAGAAAAAGGAGAGAATTATGTAAATATAGTAGTAACAGCAGAGAATGGTACAAAAAATGTATATAGTATAAAGATAATAAGAAAGAAATCAGATAAAAATAGACTGTTAGAATTAAGAGTAAGAGGATATGAATTAGATAAAGAATTTGACCCAGAAGAGACAGAATATAGCTTAGAAGTAGAAAATGAAGAAGAAAGAGTAATAATAGATGCAAGAGCAGAAGAATTAGCAAGTATAACAGGTATAGGAGAAGTAGAGTTAAAAGAAGGGTTAAATGAAGTAAAAGTAGTGGTAACAAGTGAGAGTGGAGAAATAAGGACATATACAATAAGAATAACAAGGAAGAAACTATATAGTACAAAGATAATGCACCTAGAAGTAGAAGAAGGGAAATTAAGTCCAGAATTTAATAAAGATATAAAAGAATATGAAGTATTAGTACCAAATGAAGTAGAGAAATTAACAATGCATGTAACACTAGAAGAAGAAAGCGCAAGATATAGAGAAGAAGGAAATGAAAACTTCATAGTGGGAAGAAATGAAGTAAAAATAGTAGTAACAAGTGAAAACGGGGAAGAAGAGACATATATAATAAGAGTAATAAGACAAGCAGCAAGTAATAATTATCTAAGTAATATAGAGGTAGATAAAGGAGAATTAAACCCAAAATTTAGAAAAGATATAATGATATATGAAGTAGAGTTACCACATGAAGAGGAAGAAATAACAGTAAGCGCAACGCCAGAGGTAGGAAGTACGATAGTAAAAGGAGAAGGGACATATGAATTAACCCCAGGAGAGAATGAAATAGTACTAGAAGCGCAAAGTGAGACAGGAATAATAAGAGTATATAAGATAAAAGTAATAAGAAAGAAAGATACAAATAACTATTTAAGTAATTTAAGCGTCTCAACAGGAGAATTAAATCCAGAATTTGAAAGAGAAATAGAAGAATACGAAGTAAGAGTAGAAGATGGAACAAAAGAAATAGAGATATATGCGACCGCAGAATCAGAAGAAGCAGAGGTAACAGGAGAAGGAGTCTACAAAGTAGAAGTAGGAGAAAGAGAAATACTAGTAACAGTAATAAGTGAAAGTGGAGAAATAAGGACGTATACAGTAAAAGTAATAAGACAAGCAAGTAGTAATAAAAATATACTAGATATAGTACCAAGTGAAGGACAGTTAGAGCCAGCATTTGATAATTCAAGAGACAACTATGAATTAAGAATAGGAAAAGAAGTAGATATAGTAGACTTTGAAGTAACATTAGAAAGTGAAGAAGCGACAGTAAGAGGAAATAAGAATGTGCTTATAGACGAAAATGAGAAAGAGGTAGTAATAGAAGTAGAAGCAGAAGATAAAAGCATAAGAGAAGTAAGAATAAGAGTAATAAAAGAAAGAGGAGTAACAGAAATAAAAGTAAAAGAAACACAAATAACGATAGTAGAAGGAGAAGAATACAAAATAGAGGCAACAGTACTACCAGAAGAAGCAACAAATAAAGAGATAGAGTATATAAAAGAAGAAGATGGAATAGTAGATGTAACAGAAGAAGGAGTAATAACAGGAAAGAATAAAGGAACAACAGTAATAAAAGTAAGATCAAAAGAAAATCCAGAAATAGAAAGAAAAATAGTAGTAAATGTAGTGTTAGGAAAAATAAGCTCAAAGATATATGAAGTAAGTGAAAAAGAAGAAGGAAAGATAGTAATAGGAGCAGAAGAAGGAGAGACACTAAAAGAATTTTTAGGGAAACTAGATAATGAAGAAAGCACAATAAAATTCTATAGTAAAGAAGGAGACGAAATAGAAGATTACGAAGAAGTAGTAAAAACAGGAATAAAAATAAAACTAGTAATCAAAGAAAAAGAATATGATAATGCAGTTATAATAGTAAGAGGAGACATAAATGAAGATGGAAAAATAAATACAAATGATATAACAGTATTATCAGATCATATCTTATTAAAATCATCAATAACAGGATACATAAAATATGCAGCAGATATAATAATAGATGACAAACTAGATGTAAATGATAAATCAATGATAAATAATTATATACTTCTTAAAATAAATTCCTTAAATAATATACAAAGTGGACAATAGTCCACTTTTTTTAATGAAAAAAATTTTTTTAATTTCAAAAAAATGTATTGATTTAATTCTAATATCTTGATATAATGTCCTTATGTGTGACTGCGTAGATATGTGAGGTTGCTGACACACCAGGTTAAGTTGTTTTTATAAAATAATGTAAACTGGGTATCAGGTAATTTACATGGAGCAAGTCTATACAAGATATAGGCGAAGGGAGGATTATAAGATGTCTAACAAAATTCAAATTAATTTAAAAGCTTATGATTCAAAAACTATTGATCAAGCAGCTAGTAAAATCGTTGAAACTGTTAAGAGAACTGGCGGAAAAATTAGTGGACCAATTCCACTACCAACTAAAATAGAAAAAATAACTATTTTAAGAGCAGTTCATAAGGATAAGGATTCACGTGAACAATTTGAAATGAGAACACACAAAAGACTAATTGTTATCAATAATCCTGGTAAAGAAATAATAGAGGCCTTAACAAGGCTAGATTTACCAAGTGGTGTTGAAATAAATATTAAATAATATAGGAGGAAGAAAATGAGAAAAGGAATCTTAGGTCGTAAGATCGGGATGACTCAGGTTTTTGCGAAAAATGGTAAATTAATTCCAGTAACAGTAATACATGTTGAACCTAACATTGTTTCACAAATAAAAACTACTATGAGTGATGGCTATGAAGCAATTCAACTAGCATTCGAAACAAAAAGAGAAAAATTAAGCAATAAACCAGAAATGGGTCATTTAAAAAAATCAAACACATCACCTAAGCGCTTCTTAAAAGAAATCAGGGGTGTTGACATTAGTAACTATACTTTAGGTCAAGAGATAAAAGCTGATATCTTTACTGAAGGTGAAATGGTTGATGTAACAGGTACAAGCAAAGGTAAAGGATTTCAAGGTGTTATTAAACGTCATAATCAAAGCAGAGGACCTATGGGTCATGGTTCACAATATCATAGAGGTGTAGGATCTCTTGGTACAATGAGACCAATGCGTGTACTTAAGGGTAAGAAATTACCAGGACATATGGGGAATCAAACTGTTACAGTTCAAAATCTTGAAATTGTTACAGTAGATTTAGAAAACAATATTATTTTAGTAAAAGGTAATGTTCCAGGTCCTAAAAAGTCTTTAGTTATAATCAAATCAGCTATTAAAAATGAAGGTAAAATCAAAGAAACATTAGAACTTGTTTCATTTGATGAACCTAAAACTATTGAAAATGTTTCAGAACAAACATCAGAGAATATAGAGAAAACTGAAACTACAACTGAAGAAGCAAAAGAAGAATCATCACAAGAATAATTTAGAATATTATAAGTTAATGAGATTAATTGTGATGAAAGGAGGAATAGAAAATGCCTAAAATAGCTCTTTTAAATATAAAAGGTGAAAAAATTAAAGACATAAAATTAAATGATGAAATATTTGGTATTGAACCAAATAATCAAACTATATATGATGCTATAGTTCTTAAAAATGCATCAATGAGACAAGGATCTCATAGTACTAAAACTAGAAGTGAAGTTTCTGGTGGTGGAAGAAAGCCATGGCGTCAAAAGGGAACTGGTAATGCCCGTCAAGGCTCAATACGTGCACCTCACTTTGTTGGAGGTGGAGTAGTATTTGGACCAACTCCAAATAAAAATTACACTAAGAAACAAAATAGAAAAGAAAGAAGATTAGCTTTAAAATCAGCTTTAACATATAAAGCAAAAAACAAAGAAATTTTTGTAGTTGAAGGTTTAAATGTTGATACTCCAAAAACAAAAGATTTCGTAAAATTACTAGAAGATTTGAAAATAGAAGGTAAAGCATTAATTGTTGTTAAAGAATTAACTGATAATTTAATACTTGCTTCTCGTAATTTAAGTGATATTAAAGTAATCGAAACTCATGAAATCAACACTTTTGATGTTACTTACTATAAAAATCTAGTAATGACTGAAGAAGCTGTTAAAATGCTTGAGGAGGTACTTAAATAATGATAGGAAATTATAGAGATGTAATAATCGCTCCTGTTATAACTGAAAAAAGTGCGAAAATAGCAGAAAAAGGCGATAAGATCGTTTTTAAAGTTAGAAACGATGCTAATAAAGTGCAAATAAAACAAGCCGTTGAAAAAATCTTCGGTGTAAAAGTTTTAAGAGTAAATACAATTAACGTTAAACCTAAATATAAAAGAGTTGGACGTTATGCAGGGACTACAAGTCGTTATAAAAAAGCAATTATAACACTAGCTGAAGGTAGTCAAATAGAAATTTAAGGAGGCGATAAGATATGGCAATAAAGTATTATAATCCAGTTACACCTGGGCAAAGAAAGAAAAGTACATTAGTAAATGAAGAATTAACTAATTCGACTCCAGAAAAAAACTTACTTAGAAAAATAAATAAGAAAAGTGGACGTAATAATCAAGGAAAAATAACAGTTAGACATCAAGGCGGAGGAGCTAAAAGAAAATATCGTGTTATTGATTTTAAAAGAAATAAATTCGATATTGAAGGTACTGTTGCATCAATTGAATATGATCCAAATAGAAGTGCTAATATAGCTTTAATAAAATATATAGATGGAGAAAAAAGATATATTATTGCACCTAAAAATTTGAAAGTTGGAATGAAAGTAGTATCTGGCTCAAATGTTGATATAAAGGTTGGTAATGCACTTCCTCTTATGAGTATTCCAGTAGGTACAGTAATACATAATATAGAAATGAGACCAGGAAAGGGTGCACAAATTGCTAGAAGCGCAGGTCAAAGTGCACAAATACTTGGACGTGAGGAAAAATATGTTTTAGTTAGATTGTCATCAGGTGAAACAAGAAAAATATTAGGAACTTGTATGGCTACTATTGGAGAAGTTGGAAATGAAGATTATTCATTAGTTAGACTTGGAAAAGCAGGAAGAACAAGACATCTAGGTATTAGACCTACAGTTCGTGGTTCTGTTATGAACCCTAACGACCATCCACATGGTGGTGGTGAAGGTAGAGCTCCAGTTGGACGTAAACAACCAATGACACCATGGGGCAAACCAGCTCTTGGACTTAAAACTCGTAGAAATAAAAAAAGTTCAAGTAAATTAATAGTTACTCGTCGTAACAGTAAATAAGGAAAGGATGAATAAAAATGGCTAGAAGTTTAAAAAAAGGACCTTATGCAAGTGAAAAATTACTTAAAAAGGTTCAAACAATGAATGAAAATGGAAAAAAAGAAGTTATAAAAACATGGTCACGTCGTTCAACTATTTTTCCTGATTTTATTGGACACACTTTTGGAGTACATAATGGTAAAGATTTTATTCCAGTTTATGTAACAGAAGATATGGTTGGACATAAACTTGGTGAATTTTCACCTACTCGTAAGAATGGTGGACACGGCGATAATAAGAAAAAATAGTTTGAACTTTAAGGAAGGAGAGTAAAGTTAAATGGAAACAAGAGCAACTGCTAGAACAGTTTTGATCGCACCAAGAAAAGCTCGTTTAGTTATAAACTTAGTGCGTGGTAAAGATGTAAAAGATGCAATGGCTATATTGAATAATTTGAATAAAAAGTCAGCTCGTTTAACTAAAAAAGTATTAGTATCTGCAGTAGCTAATGCAGAGAATAACTTTAAATTAGATCAAAATAATTTATATATTAAAAAGGCCTATATAAATGATGGACCAGTAATGAAAAGAAGAAGAATTGGGTCTAGATCACATATTGATAGACACGATAAGAAAACAAGTCATATAACGATTGTTGTTTCTGAAAAAAATTAGTAAAGGAGGTTATTACTGATGGGACAAAAAGTTAATCCACATGGAATGAGAATTGGAATTATAAAAGATTGGCAAGCAAAGTGGTATTCAAACAATAAAGATTTTTCTAAATATTTAGAATCAGATATAAAGATTAGAAAATTTTTAGAAAAAAAGCTTAAGGATGCAGCTGTTGCTAATGTTATGATTCAAAGGTACAAAGATAAAACTGAAATAATTATCTATACTGCAAAACCTGGAGTAGTAATAGGTCATGGTGGTACAGAAATAGAAAAGCTAAAAAAAGAATTATGTAAATTAACAAATGAAAATATTATAGTTTCAATATTTGAAATTAAAAATCCAGATATGGTAGCTAAATTAGTTGCATGTAATATTGCAAAACAAATTGAAAATCGTGCATCATATAGAATGGCTCAAAAAAGAGCAATAAGAAATACAATGAAAGCAGGGGCTAAGGGAATTAAAACTTTAGTTTCAGGACGTTTAAATGGTGCTGATATAGCTAGAAGTGAAGGATATAATGAAGGAACAACTCCTCTTCATACTTTAAGAGCAGATATTGATTATGGAGTTGCAGAAGCAGATACAACATTTGGTAAGATTGGGGTTAAAGTATGGATTTACAAAGGTGAAGTACTTCCTAAAAAATCAGTAAAAGGAGGTAATAGATATGCCACTAATGCCAAAAAGAACTAAATATAGAAAACCTCATAGACAATACTATGAAGGAAAGGCTAAAGGTAATACTGAACTTCACTTTGGTGAATATGGTCTTCAAGCTAAAGAAGGTGCATGGATAACAACTCAGCAAATAGAAGCAGCTCGTGTTGCAATGACACGTTATATGAAACGTGGAGGAAAAGTTTGGGTAAATATTTTCCCACATCTATCTTTAACAAGAAAACCAGCTGAAACTCGTCAAGGTAAAGGTAAAGGTAATCCAGAACTTTGGGTTGCAGTAGTAAAAGAAGGTAAAATTATGTTTGAAATTGCAGGAGTATCTGAAGAAGTAGCAAGAGAAGCATTAAGACTTGCAATGCATAAGTTACCTATAAAGTGTAAATTTGTAAAAAGAGAAGATGGTGGTGAAGTAAATGAAGGCTAATGAATTAAGAGAATTAACCACTGAAGAATTAGTGAAAAAAGAAGAAGAATTAAAAGAAGAGTTATTCAATTTACGTTTTGCAAGTGCAACTGGTAATTTAGAAAAACCTTCTAAAATTAAAGAAATAAGAAAGACTATCGCAAGAATAAAAATGATTATTCGTGAACGCGAAATACAAGTTAAGTAGGAGGATGCAAAGTATGGAAAAGAAACGTAAAGAGCTTATTGGTATCGTTGTTAGTTCTAAGAATGATAAAACAATAACTGTTAAGACAGAAACATATATTAAACATCCATTATATAATAAACGTGTTAAGGATTCTAAAAAGTTAACTGTGCACGATGAATTAAATAAAGCTAAAGTAGGAGATAAGGTACGTATTGTAGAAACTAGACCTCTATCAAAAACTAAAAGATATGAGCTAGTTGAAATTGTTGAAGAAGCAATAATTCTATAATCTCTGATGCTTCAAGAAGGAGGATTAATTATGATTCAACAAGAAAGTAGAATGAAAGTTGCTGATAATACTGGTGCAAAAGAATTATTGGTAATTAGAGTTCTTGGTGGTAATAAAAAATTTGGTAGTATTGGTGATGTTGTTGTTGGAACAGTTAAAAAGGCAACACCAAATGGTACTATAAAAAAAGGTAAGGTAGTTAAAGCCGTTATAGTAAGAACAAAATCTGCTGTTAGAAGAGAAGATGGTTCTTATATAAGATTTGATGATAATGCATGTGTAATCATAAAAGACGATAAGAGTCCTGCTGGTACACGTGTACTTGGACCTGTTGCACGTGAGCTTCGTGATTTAGGATATATGAAAATAGTATCACTAGCAAAAGAAGTGCTATAGGAATTTAAGGAGGATAACGATGAACTTAAAAGTTGGAGATAAAGTAGTGGTTATCGCTGGTAAAGATAAAGGTAAAGAAGGAAAAATCATCAAAACATTTAAAAAAGAAAATAAAGTGCTTGTAGAAGGAATTAATATGATAACAAAACATGTTAAACCTAATGCACAAAATGAAAATGGTGGAATCATTAAAGTTGAAGCACCAATTCATGCTTCTAATGTTATGATTATTGATCCAAAAACAAAAAAGAGAACCAGAATAGCTCATGAAATTAATAAAGAAGGAAAAAAACAAAGAATTTCAGTAAAATCTAAAGAAAGTCTTAATTAAGTGGAAGGAGGGTATTTATGAACCGCCTAAAAGAAAAATATGTAAATGAAATAGTTCCTAATTTAACTAAAAAATATAATTATTCATCAATTATGCAAGTTCCTAAATTAGAAAAAATAGTTATTAATATTGGTGTAGGTGATGCTATTACAAATAGTAAGTTACTTGATGCCGCTGTTAATGAACTTGAATTAATTACAGGAGCAAAACCAGTAATTACAAAGGCTAAAAAATCAATAGCTGGATTTAAATTAAGAGAGGGTCAAGCAATTGGTTGTAAAGTTACATTACGTGGGGAGAAAATGTGGATATTCTTAGAAAAGTTAATTAGAATTTCACTACCTCGTGTTCGTGATTTTAGAGGAGTTAGTCCAAAAGCATTTGATGGAAGAGGAAATTATACATTAGGAATTAAGGAACAAATGATTTTTGCAGAAATAGAATACGATAATATAGTAAAGAGTCGCGGAATGGATATTGTTTTTGTTACAACAGCAAATACAAACGAGGAAGCATTTGATTTACTAAATGAAATCGGAATTCCTTTTAGAAAGTAATAGGAGGATTTAAATGGCAAAGAAAAGTATGATTGTTAAATCACAAAAGAAACAAAAATACAAAGTACGTGAATATACACGTTGCTCAAGATGTGGAAGACCACATTCAGTACTTAAAAAATATGGTATTTGCCGTATATGCTTTAGAGAACTTGCTTATAAAGGCGAAATACCAGGTGTAAAAAAATCTAGTTGGTAGAATGAAGGGAGGATATTATGGTAGTATCATGTCCAATTGCAGATATGCTTACAAGAATTCGTAATGCAAATCAAATGCGTTATGAAGAAGTTTCAATGCCAACATCAAAAATGAAGGTTGAAATAGCAAGCATTCTAAAAAATGAAGGATTTATAAAAGATTTTAAAGTTGAAGAAAATGGTGTACAAGGTACATTAGTACTTACTTTAAAATATGGAGAAAAGAAAGAAAGAGTAATATCTGGTCTTAAATGTATTTCAAAACCAGGATTACGTGTGTATGCAAAAGCTGATAATATTCCAAGAGTTTTAAATGGTCTAGGGATAGCAATTATATCAACATCAAAGGGTGTTATTACAGATAAAGAAGCTAGAAAAGAAAACATTGGTGGAGAAGTATTGGCATACATTTGGTAAAAATATGGTAAGGAGGCTTAAAAATGAGTCGTATTGGTAACAGGATAATTAATGTTCCTACTGGTATTACAGTAGAAAATAATAATAATATCGTTACTGTTAAGGGGCCTAAAGGGGAATTATCTTATGAAGTAATTAAAGACTTAAAAGTTAATATATCTGAAGGAACTGTTACAGTTGAAAGACTTAAAGATGATAAACATACAAAAGCAATGCATGGAACAACTAATGCTATAATAACTAATATGATTGAAGGTGTTAATAGCGGATTTGCTAAAGAACTTGAAATTATTGGTGTTGGTTATCGTTTCAATGTAAAAGGAAATACTTTAGTAGTAAATGCAGGATATTCACATCCAGTTGAATTATTGATCCCAAATGGATTAGTAGTTGAGCAAGCAAGCAATACAGAAATAACAATAAAAGGTATTGATAAAGAATTAGTTGGTGAATTTGCTGCTAATGTAAGAAAAGTTAGAAAACCTGAACCATATAAGGGTAAAGGTATTCGTTATAAAGGTGAACATATCCGTCGTAAAGAGGGAAAAAAGGCATCTAAATAGTAGAAAGGTAGAATCTTATATATGATAAAGAAAGTATCTCGTAATGAAGCTAGATTAGCAAGACATACACGTGTAAGATCAAAAATTAGTGGAACAAAAGATATCCCAAGATTAAATGTATTTAGATCTGCTAAACATATTACTGTTCAAATTATTGATGACGAAGAAGGTAATACATTAGTTTCAGCATCATCAATGGATAAAGATTTAAAATTATCAAATGGTGGTAATGTAGAAGCAGCTAAAAAAGTTGGTGAATCTATAGCTAAAAAAGCTAAAAAGGCTGGCATAAAAAAAGTAGTATTTGATAGAGGTGGATACCTATATCATGGACGTGTTAAAGCACTTGCTGAATCAGCACGTGAAAATGGATTAGAATTCTAAAAGGAGGGTAAATGCATGGAAAAGAAATTTAATAACCCACGTAAAGATGAATTTAAAGATGAAGTAGTAGATCTTCGTCGTGTTACAAAAGTAACAAAAGGTGGTCGTAATTTACATTTTTCAGCAACAGTTGCTGTTGGAGATTGTAAGGGACGTATAGGAATAGGTTCAGGTAAGGCAAATGAAGTTACTGAAGCTATTAAAAAAGCTAGAATGCAAGCTGTCAAAAATGTTCATAAAGTTGAAATAGTTGATGGCCGTACAATATCCCATGAAATTATTGGTACAAGAGGAGCAGCAAGGGTTTTAATTAAACCAGCTAAAGCAGGTACTGGAATTATTGCTGGAGGACCAGTTAGAACAATTTTAGAACTTGCAGGGTTTAAAGATGTTGTTTCAAAATCTCTTGGGTCAAATACAAAAATTAATACTGCTAGTGCAACATTGAACGCACTTATTTCACAAAAATCAATAAGTCATGTTGCTAAATTAAGAGGTAAAACAGTAGAGGAGATTTTAGGATAATGAAATTACATGAATTAAAATATAATGAAGGATCTATAAAAAGCTCAAAAAGAAAAGGTAGAGGAGCAAGTAGTGGAAATGGTAAGACAGCAGGTAGAGGTCAAAAAGGACAAAATTCACGTAGTGGTGGAGGAGTAAGACCAGGATTTGAAGGTGGACAAAATCCATTATTTAGAAGAGTACCAAAGAGAGGATTTAACAATTATAACTTTCAAACAAAGTATGCAGTTATTAATGTAGGAGATTTAAATAAATTTGAAGATGGTGCTACTGTAACACCAGAATTATTAAAAGAAATGGGATTAGTAAAAAAACAATTAGATGGAATTAAAGTTTTAGGAAATGGTGACTTAAATAAAAAATTAACTGTTAAAGCTACTATATTTTCTAAATCTGCAAAAGAAAAAATTGAAAGAACTGGCGGAAAAGCTGAGGTGATTTAAGATGTTTTCTACATTCAAACAAATATTTGCACCTAGAAATAAAGATCTTAAAAAAAGAATTTTATTTACACTAGGGGCACTTGCAGTGTTTATTGTGGGAACATCTATAAAGATTCCTGGAACAAATTCAATAAGCAGTGATCTTGGTTTTCTTGAATTATTAAATGCCATGGGTGGAGGAGCCCTTAAAAAAGCTTCAATATTTGGCTTAGGAGTTATGCCATATATTAGTGCATCAATAATTGTACAAGTATTTTCTATGAATATAATTCCTTATTTTACAGATCTTGCAAAAGAAGGATATACAGGTCGTAGAAAACTTAATACTATAACAAGATATTTTGGATTATTTATAGCGTTTATTCAAGGTTTAATATTATCAATTGGAATAGTTGGAAATAATTCAGATGCATTTGAATATATAAGAGTTGCTGTAATATTAACAGCAGGTACAGCATTCTTATTATGGATAGGGGATCAAGTAACTCAAAAAGGTGTAGGTAACGGCCTTTCATTGATTATCATGGCAGGTATTGTTGCAACACTTCCATATATGATGACTGAAGCATTTAATACATTTGTTCTTGGAAATGAAAATCTATTTATAGGAATAGTAACATTTATAGTATATGTACTTATATATATAGCAGTAGTAGTTGGAGTTGTATTTATACAACAGTCAGAAAGAAGAATACCAATTCAGTATTCTAATAAAACTTCTTCTGCATATGGTGCTAAACAAACATATATACCATTTAAAGTTAATGCAGCGAATGTTATGCCAGTAATATTTGCATCAGCATTAATAGCAATACCACAAACACTAGCACAATTTATAAAAAATGAAGGATATATAAAATTTGTTAATAATTATTTAAATTATAATACAGTTGCAGGATTAGTAATTTATCTATTATTAATAGTAATATTTTCGTATCTATATACATTACTTCAATATAGACCTGAGGATATATCATCAAACCTTCAAAAAAATGGAGGATATATACCAGGAATTAGACCAGGATATGAAACAAAAAAATATATAAGAGACGTTCTTATAAGAATAACAACATATGGTTCCATTTTCCTTGTTATAATTGCGGCAATGCCTATATTATTTTCAAATTATTCAAAAGTAGAAAATGCCAATATAACTCTTGGCGGGACTGGATTATTAATCGTAGTTGGAGTAGTACTTGAAACTTATAATCAAATATCTAGCGCATTAAGTCAAAAAGAATATAAGAGAAGGTTCTAATGCATAGCTTACTATTAATATCTGCCCCAGGAGCGGGCAAGGGAATGATATCAAAGTATTTAAAACAAAAGTATAATTTTGTTTTAATATCAATTGGTAATTTACTCAGAGAAAAATCTAGTAAAGATAAAGCAATAAGTGAAATTCTAAAAAACGGTGGATTTGTAGATAATGATATCGTATATGATTTATTTGAGGATATAATTAAAAAAAATCAAAATTCTAATTTCATATTTGATGGATTTCCAAGGAAATTAGATCAAATTGATAATTTTGAGAAAATAATGAATAAATATGGTATAATACTTGATATGGTTATATATATTGATACAAATGAGGAGATAGTAAAAGAAAGAATTAAAGGAAGATTATTATGTCCTAATTGTAATGAAGTATATAATAAATATTTAGATAAAATTGAAAATAATAAATGCAAATCTTGTAATGTTGATTTAGTTAAAAGAGATGATGACAAAATGTCCACATATAAATTAAGATATAAAGCGTTTATAGATGAAACATTACCATTAATAGATTATTATAAGAAAAAGAATATACTTTATAAAGTTTCTAATAATGAATCTATAGAAAAAACATATAATCAAGTAGATATGCTGATGAAGAAGGGATCAAATAATGATTACAATTAAATCTTCAAGAGAAATAGAACTTATGAAAAAAGCTGGATCAATAGTGTATCAAACTCATCAATATTTAAAACCATATATTAAATCAGGAATTAAAACTATTACTTTAGATAGCATGGCGGAAAAATTTATTAGAAGTAAAGGCGCTATTCCTTCTTGTAAGGGATATGAAGGCTTTCCTTATACATTATGTATATCAGTTAATGATGAGGTAGTTCATGGCTTTCCAAGTAATTATAAATTAAAAGATGGTGATGTAGTATCTATTGATGTATGTGCTCGTTATAAAGGATATCATGGTGATTCTGCTTGGACATATGTAGTAGGAGAACCAAGTCCTAATGATGAATATTTAATGAAACATACAAAAGAAGCTTTATATCAAGGTATAAAATTTGCGAAACCTGGAAATAGGGTTGGAGATATTTCTAATGCTATTGAAATTTATGCAAAAAAGCATAATTTAGGAATTGTTCGTGAACTTGTTGGACATGGAGTTGGAACTAATTTACATGAAGATCCAAATGTTCCAAATTATGGAGAAAAGAATAAGGGTCCGTTATTGAAACCAGGAATGGTAATAGCAATTGAACCAATGCTTACATTTGGTAATGAAAGCATATATCTTGATGATAATGACTGGACAATAAAAACAGAGGATAAAAGTAGAGCTGCTCATTATGAGCACACGGTTTTAATAACAAATGATGAACCAGAAATTTTAACAGGAGAGTGTAAAAATGGCTAAAAGTGATGTAATAGAGGTTGAAGGTAAAGTATTAGAGATTTTACCGGGTGGAAAATTCAAAGTAGAACTTGAAAACAAGTGTACTGTAGAAGCCCATGTTTCTGGTAAAATACGAATGAATAACATTCGCATTTTACCAGGCGACACAGTAGTAATTGAATTGTCACCAGCAGATATAACACATGGGCGAATAATATGGAATAAGAGATAATGGAGGTATATTATGAAAGTTAGAGCTTCAGTAAAACCAATTTGCGATAAATGCAAGGTAATAAAAAGAAAAGGTGTTTTAAGGGTTATATGTGAAAATCCTAAACATAAACAAAAACAAGGATAGGAGGTAGCTATATGGCACGTATAAAAGGAATAGATCTTCCAAAGGAAAAAAAGATAAATATTGCATTAACTTCAATATATGGTGTAGGAAGAAGTTTAGCTAATACAATATTAGATAATGCTGGCGTAGATAAAGAAAAAAAGGTTAAAGATTTAACACCAGAGGAAGAAGCAAAAATTCGTAAAGAAATTGATAATTACTTAGTTGAAGGTGACTTAAGACGTGAAGTTAGTCTTAACATTAAAAACTTGATGGAAATAGGTTGCTATAGAGGTATTCGTCATAAAAAAGGATTACCAGTTAGAGGCCAAAGTACAAGAAGTAATGCAAGAACTCGTAAGGGTAGAGGTAAAACCGTTGCTAATAAGAAGAAATAATAATAAATAAAGGAGGTTAGTCTAATGGCTTACAAAGCAAGAAAACGTAAAGTTAAAAAGAATGTGCCAGTTGGATGTGCACACATACAAGCAACATTTAATAATACAATAATTTCTATATCAGATGAAACAGGTAATGTAATTAGCTGGGCATCTGCTGGAACTATTGGATATAAAGGTAGTAAAAAGTCAACACCATATGCAGCTCAATTAGCATCAGAATCTGCAGCTAAAAAGGCATATGATATTGGTATGAGAAAAGTTGATGTAGAAGTTAAAGGTTTAGGATCAGGTCGTGAGGCAGCAATTAGATCTTTACAAGCATCAGGATTAGAAATAACATCAATAAGTGATGTAACACCAATACCACATAATGGGTGTCGTCCACCTAAACGTCCACGTGGATAATAAAGAAGAGGGAGTGTTTTTATGATAAAATTTGAAAAACCACAATTTAAAGTAACAGAATACAATGAAAGCAATAATTATGGTAGATTTGAGTTAGAACCACTTGAAAGAGGATTTGGTATAACATTAGGTAATTCACTTAGAAGAGTTATGTTAGAAAGTTTACCAGGTTGTGCAATAACTTCAGTTAATATAGAAGGAGTTATGCATGAATTTCAAACAATTGATGGAGTATATGAAGATGTAACATCAATTATATTAAATTTAAAAAATGTAGTTGTAAAAAATCATACTGAGGAAGATCAAGTTATAAAATTAATAACTGATAAAGAAGGGTTAATAACAGCTGGTGATATTGAATGTCCTTCTGATGTTGAAATAATTAATAAAGATCAAGAGATTGCAACTATTGTAAAAGGTGGAAGTTTAAACATAGAAATGACTGTTTCAAATGGTCGTGGATTTGTAAGAGCAGAAGCAAATAAAAAATTGATGAAGGATGCAAAGATTGGTACAATTGCTATAGATTCATCATATTCTCCAATAGAAAGAGTTAATATTGAAGTTGAAGATGCAAGGGTAGGACAAGCAACAAATTATGATAAGTTAATTGTAGATGTTTGGACAAATGGTGCTATGAAACCAGAAGAAGCAATTGCATTAGCATCTAGAATATTAATTGAACATTTTGAAATATTAACACAACTTAATGAAATAGCAGATGTAACTGGATTAATGGCAGAACAAGATGAAGATCCAAAGGTTAAGGCACTTGAAACATCAATAGATGATATGGAGTTCTCAGTTAGAGCTTATAACTGTTTAAAAAGATCAGGTATTAATACTATGCAAGATCTTGTTAACAGAAAAGAAAGTGATATGATGAAAATTAGAAATTTAGGAAAGAAATCTCTAAAAGAAGTATTGGATAAAGTTAGACAAATGGGATTATCTTTCAGAAATGATGATTAATAGGAGGATAAAATGGCATATAGAAAATTAGGTAGAGATAATAAGCATAGACGTGCTATGCTTGCTAATTTAACTAAGGCTGTTATCATGAATGAATCAATTGAAACTACAGAAACTCGTGCAAAAGAAGTAAGAAAATTTGTAGATAAGATGATTACATATGGTAAAAAGGGTGATTTAGTTTCAAGAAGAAAAGCATATGCATTTATGCATAATGATAAAGCTTGTGTAGAAAAAGTATTCAATGATTTAGCTAAACGTTATGAAGGAAGAAATGGTGGATATACTAGAATAGTAAAACTACAAGAAAGAAAAGGAGACGACGCACTAATTGTTATTTTAGAATTAGTATAGTCTTTTTTTTTGCAAAAAACGTCATATTATTTAATTATATATGATTGACTTTATTATTTTAAATTGATATACTAATATATAGAATAAGAATAGAGGTGTTAGTGTGATGGAGGAAATAATTGATATAGAAGAAGCTAGTAATGAAAAATTAAATGATGAAAGAATAAAAGAATATTTACAAAAGGACGAAGAAATAGAAAAAGAGTTATCAGAAAAAATTGAAGAGCTTACTAATGAAAAAAATAAATTGTCATCTAAAAAATCTGAATTAACTGAATTAGAAGATTCTCTAAGAAATAATTTAAATCACGATTCAGATACAAATGAGATTAGAAGAATAGCAGATGAAATAGATTCCCTAAAAAAAGAAATGTCAACTATTACTGAAAATGTAGAAAAGTTGGAAGATGAACTTGATCAAATAATTGATGCAAAAGAAAAAACAATTAAAACAAAGGGTGAATATGCAAAGAAAGTAAGTAAAACGATAGATGAATATGAAAAAAAGATATCACTTATAAAAGCTGCAATTGAAGTATGCGAAAATGAACATTTAAAACAAGCTCAAGAAGAAGAATTATCAAAAATGGAATCTGAATTAAACGATATGAAGAATAAAAGAGCTGAAGAATTAAAAGAAACTATCGAATCTGCAATTGAATTAAAAGATGACTCTAGTCCAAAAGATATTATAAAAGATGAACCTACATCTGATTTTAATTCAGTTGATGTAGGAAAAATTGAAATAGAAGAAGATAATATAAAGTCTTTAAACTCAAATATTGATGTAGATAATATAGAAGAAGAAAAGAATAACGTTATTAGCGATGATGAAGAATATTCTATTAGTTTAGAAGATTTAAAACCAAGTGTTGATTTTTCTAATCTAGATAAAATAGATCTAACACTAAATAAATCTGAAAAAGGATATTTAGTAACAGATGTACAAAGTGTATCTCCAGAAAAAGTTAGCGATATATTCTCATCTAGAAGTATAATGCCTCTAGTATATGATAAATTATCATCTTTTGAAGGAGAAATAATAAAAGAAAAGAAAGTGAGAATATAAAATGAATATAAATCATCAAATTGTAACAATTGATAATAATAAAAAATATTTTGTTCTTCATGAATTATCTAATAATGATAAAAGATATTGTTTAATGTTAAATATAGAAGATGAAAAAGATATACAAATTATGGAAAAAGTAAGTGAAGATGAAGAAATAAGGTTTTTTAGTGTAGAAGATGAAACTTTATTAAAAGAATTAGCAGATAAGTTTAATACAGCTATAAAAAAAGAACAAGATATGTATAATTAAATATGAAAATTATAAAAAATGATTTTCTTTTTTTTTATTTTTTTGTATAATATAAAACTAGTAATGTGGTGATAAAATGAATTTACTTGAAATAAAAAATCTTACATATAGTTTTGATAAAAAAAGAGTATTTGATAATATTAATTTAAAAGTTCAAGATAATACTTTTATTTCTATAGCGGGAAAAAATTGTTGTGGTAAAACAACGCTAATAAAAATATTATCAGGAAATATAATTACAAATAATAAAATAAGTATTAATAATATAATGATTAATCCTTTAAATAAAGATTTAATAGATAAAGAAGTATTTGTTTTTTCACCAGATAAACAGTGTTATTCTAAAACGGTATTAGATGAATTACTTATGGATTTAGATAATGATAATTTAATTTTGGGAAAAATAAAAAAATATTTGAAGGAATTTAATTTACTAGAGTATTTGAATAAATCACCTCAAATTCTTAATTATGTTGAAAGACAAAAATTATCTTTAATAAAGGCAATTATAAGAAAATCAAAATTACTACTTATGGATAATATCTTTTGTTATTTTGATAAATTTTCAAAAATAGAATTTATAACATTATTAAAAAAATATCAACAAGAACTTAAATTTTCTATTGTACTAACTATAAATAATTTAGAAGACTCCATATTTACTGATAGATTAATTATAATAAATAATGGTAAAATATTAGAAGATTCTTCTCCTGATCAAATATATAAAAAAGAAAAAACATTGAAGATGGTAGATTTAAAATTACCTTTTAATTATGAATTATTTAATAAACTTAAACTTTATAATCTAATAGAAGGGCAATCAGTAGATATAGATGATATGGTGAATCAAATATGCAAATAGTATTAAAGAATATTAGTTATAATAAATTTAATGATTTAAACTTAAACATAAATACAAATTCAATAATAGGAATAGTTGGGCCTTTTGGATGTGGAAAAACTGATTTGTCTTTACTTATATCTAAAAAAATATCACCAGATAATGGAGAAGTAATTTTGGATATAGATAATAATAAAATAGGTATTATTACAAGTTTTTCTTTTAATGAAATGTTATATGGTAGTGTTTTAGATTTTATAAAAAAATATAGTATAAAGTATAGTTATAAGATAAAAGACATAGATGAAAGAGTTTTAGAAATAATAAAAATGGTAGGTTTAAAAGAAGAAATATTATCAAAATCAGTATTTAATATAAGTAAAAGTGAAAAAATTAAGGTTTTACTTTCGCAAACCTTATTATTTAATCCAGAATTGATTATTTTAGATAATGTAATTGAGGAATTAGATAATAGATCAAAAACAAAATTATTTAAATTAATAATAAAACTAAAAAAATTTTATAATAAAACTATAATAATTACATCATCTAACATAAATTTAATATATGAATATATCGATGATTTAGTAATATTAGATAATGGAAATATTATTTCATATGGAAATAAATATGATGTATATAATTCATTATTTAAGGAAAATATTTATTTAGACTATCCTATGATTGTAAAGTTTTCTAATTTATTAGAAAATAAAAGAGATATATCTTTAGGTAATAATGATTGTATCAATGAATTAATAAAAGCTATATATAGAGAATTTAGGTGATATTATGGCAAGGTATTTAATTAATTTTTCATATGATGGTTCAAATTTTAATGGTTATCAAAAACAAGAAGGTTTAAGAACTATTCAAGGTGAGATAGAAAAGGCTGCTAAATATATAAATAATTCAAAAGAGACAAAAATTTATGCATCAGGAAGAACCGATAAAAGTGTACATGCTATTAATCAATATGCTCATGTAGATATTGATGTTAATATAACTGAATATAAATTAAAATGTGCATTTAATAGTTTACTTCCAAAAGATATATATATAAAAAGTGCAAAAATAGTTGATTCTAAATTTCATGCAAGATATATGGTTAAGCAAAAGGAATATGTTTATATAATTAATATATCTGATTATAATCCAATACAAAGAAATTATGCTATGCAGCTTAATAAAGATTTAAATGTTGAAAAAATGAATAAAGCAATAAAATATTTTATTGGGACTCATGATTTTACAACATTTACATCAAATGAGGAAAAAGGAAATAATGTTAGAACTATATATGATGCATATATTACAAATGAAAAAAATTATATAATAATTCATTTTAAAGGTTCAGGTTTTCTTAAGTATATGGTAAGGATAATGGTTGGTGTTTTAATAGATGTTGGTTTAAATAAAATGAATGCAGAAGAAATTTTAACTTTAATAGACAAAAAAGATAGGAAATATGCAAAGAAAACCGCAGGAGCTGAAGGTTTATATTTATATGATGTAAAATATTAAAATTAGTGCATAATAAAAGTAGATGCTTGCCATTTTTTTTGGCAATATCTACTTTTTAATTGTGATCTTCAATAGTATCAATTAATAATTTAAGGTTTATGATTCCACATATACCAACAATTATATAAATAATTTTGGTAAATAGACTATCTGCTCCACCAAATATAAGTGCAACCAAATTAAAGTCAAATAAACCTATTAAACCCCAGTTAATCGCACCAATTATAGTTAATGTTAATGCGATAGTTTGTAATGTTCTCATTATAATCCTCCTTTTATATAATTTCATTAATTATAATAAACATAAAAAATAAAATTATTCATGAATATTTAATATATTTTTAAAATATAATTAATTGAAATATAAAGAAGAGGTGAAAAATTGAAAAAAGTATTTATTTTAAGTTTATTTTTAAGTTTATTTTTTTTAACTGGATGTGGTAAATATGACGAAAAAAGTATTGTTAAAGATTTAAATAAAAAAATAAATCAAATAACAGGATATCATATAGAAGGTATAATGCAAATTTATAATGCGGAAGATGCTTATACATATGATGTTGAATCTTCCTATGAGAATAATAATTATAGAGTTAGTTTAACAAATCAAATGAATAATCATGAACAAATAATTTTAAGAAATTCAGATGGAGTTTATGTTCTTACACCATCATTAAATAAAAGTTTTAAGTTTCAAAGTAATTGGCCAGAAAATAATTCACAAGTATACTTACTTCAATCATTACTTACAGATATAAATAAAGATAAAAAAATAAAATTAGAAGAAAAAAATAATAAATATATTTTAAAAACAAAAATAAATTATTCAAATAATAAAAAATTAGTTAATCAAAAAATATATTTAGATAAAAAATTAAATTTTGAAAAAGTAGAAGTATTTGATGAATCAGGTAATAAACAGATAAAGATGATATTCAATTCTATAGATACGAAAGCTACATTTAATAATAAGTATTTTTCAACAAGTGAAAATATGAAAACAGTAGATATAAATTCAGATGATGAAAACACTGTGGATAAAAAGAAAACTGATAATGATGAAATAACAGATGAAAATGAAGACTCTGAAAATGAAGAAGATAGTGAAAATGTAAATAATAAAAATACTTCTGATGAAGATAATAGTAATAATAATTTAAATCAAAACAATGATAATGAAGATAAGTCAAATAATTATAGTAATATGGAAACTTCATTATTAGATGAAACTGTATATCCAATGTATTTACCAAGTGGTACATATTTAAGTACTGAAGAATCTGTAAGTAAAGAAGATGGAGAAAGAATTATACTTACATTTGCGGGAGAAACACCTTTTATATTAGTTGAAGAAACAGTAAGTAAATCTGATGAAGTCGAAGTAATACCAGTATATGGAGAACCTACTATACTAATGGATACAATTGGAGCTTTATCAGATTCATCAGTAAACTTTATATCAAATGGAATTGAGTATTATATAGCATCCGAAGATATGTCAATGCAACAAATATTAGAGGTTGCTGAATCTATAAGTTCTGTTCCAATAATGAAATAGATATATATTATCTATTTTTTTATTTTATTTTGTGATATAATTAAGTTGGTGATTAAATGAAAAAGAAACAAATTATAAAAAATATAGAAAAAAATTCTAAAAGAAACATTCCTATAAAGGAAACAGACAATTTTAATAAGTTTGTTACAACTATAACTGCTATTTTGCTTATATTAATACTTTGTTATTTATTTATAGGTTTATTTGGAACTAAAGAAATAAATATAAGTGATAAAAAGAAAGATAATGATTCTGAAAGTAAAACAGATGTATCAATAGATAATACAGTAATAACTGGTGGACAAATATTTGATCAAAAAGATGAATCATATTATGTGGTTATATATGATTTTAATAGTAAACTACTTAATATAGCAAATTCTGTATCAAATTATAGTTCAAAAGAAAACTCTATTCCTATATACAAAGTGGATTCATCAAAGAAATTTAATGATGCTTATATTGTAAGTAAAGATAGTAATAAAAATCCAACTTCATATTCAGATTTAAAAATTATAAGTCCAACTCTTGTAAAAATAGAAAATAAAAAAGTAGTATCATACATTGAGGGAGAAGATAATATAAAATCAGAACTTAAATAAAAACTACTAGTGGAAGGAGATTAACATGACTAAAGAAACTACAAGAAAATATATAAGACAAGCTATAATAATAGTAGTATCTATGATAATTGGTTCAATTATTACAATTATTATACGAGATACTGATTGTAAACCAAAAAAAACTAGTATTTCAAATGGTGGTTATTCAGAGTTTGAACCGTTATATGAGACATATGAAATATTAAGAAAAAATTATTATGAAGATGTTGATACGTCAAAATTAATTGATGGTGCAATAGATGGAATGATGAATTCTTTAGGAGATAAACATTCTATGTATTTTAATAAAGAGAATAAAAAAGAATTTGACAGTGAATTATCTGGAACTTATTATGGAATAGGTGCGGAAATACAACTTAATGAAGATTCAACTATATCTATAAAGAAAATATTTGATGATTCACCTGCAGATGTATCTGGTTTAAAACCTGATGATATAATATTAAGCGTTGATGGAAAAACTACAAAGGGTAAGAATGCGTCTGAAGTTGCAAGTATGCTTAAAAGTTCTACAGTTAAAACAGCTACAATATTAGTAAAAAGAGGAGAGGAAGAAAAAGAATTTAAAGTAAAAAAAGCAAATGTTACAATGTTTTCTGTAAGTTCTGAGGTTATTAATAAAGAAAATAAAAATATTGGGTATATAAGTGTCAGCATTTTTGGCGAGAAGACTTATACTCAATTTTTGGCAGCTCTTAATAAATTAGAAGATTCAAATATAGATTCATTAATAATAGATTTAAGAGGGAATAGTGGAGGATATTTATCTACAGTTACTAATATGTTAGATATATTTATAGATAGAGATAATGTTATATATAAGATGCAAACACAAAAGGGAATAATAGGATATAAAACTTCAACTACATCAAAAAAGGACTATGAAATTATTTTATTAGTTGATGAAAATAGTGCTTCTGCATCAGAAATTATGGCCGCAGCTATGAAAGAAGTATATGGTGCAAAATTAGTTGGAACAAAGACATATGGTAAGGGTACAGTTCAAACAACATCAGATTTGTCAAATGGTACTATGATAAAATATACAATTGAAAAATGGTTGACTCCAAATGGCAATAGTATAGATGGTGAAGGAATATCCCCAGATTATGAGGTTTCCCTTGATGAAGAATATAAGAAATCTCCATCAAATGAAACTGATAATCAACTACAAAAAGCATTGGATTTATTAAAATAGTGATTTATTATTAAAAATACTAAAAGTATATGATTATAGATGTGAGGTTTAAAATGAAATATGGGGAAAAGTATAACATACATGGCTACAAACATAATGGCAATATATATAAAACATGGGATGAAGCAGTATTCCTAGATCAAACGGATGAATATTATGTATTTGGTAATAATAAAACAAAGGTAACTAAAGAAGATGGAAAAAGCTGGAGAACAAGGGAAGCTGCAGTTATGTTTTTTTATAAGAAAAATTGGTTTAATGTAATAGCACAGTTAAAGAATAATGGAATATATTATTATTGTAATATAGCATCCCCAGTTATAATAGAAAATAAAACAATTAAATATATTGATTATGATTTAGATCTTAGAGTCTTTCCAGATGGTACATACAAAATTTTAGATATATCTGAGTATAAGGACCATAAAAAAATTATGAACTATTCTAATGATCTAGATAAAGTTTTAAAGTATGAATTAGACAATCTAATAAAGAAATATTTAAATAAAGAATATCCTTTTAATAGTGAATTAATAAAAAAATATAACGCTAAATATAATAACTATATAAATAATTAGTTATTATTTTTATTTTCATGAATATAATATATTGAAACATACCAAAATGGTTTGTTTTCATGCTTTTTTTATCGATAAAACAATTTTCTACAAAAAAAAATAAAAAAATCGAAAAAAGTGTTGACACAAAAAAATTGTTATGTTACTATTAATGTGCACTGTGAAATTTTTCCCTTATATAGAAAATAATAACAGTTGCAAATGATCTTTGAAAACTGAGTAAAACGTCATGTTTTTTTGAGTAACTAGGATTAAACAAAATATAAATTTTTTATTGAGAGTTTGATCCTGGCTCAGGATGAACGCTGGCGGCATGCCTAAGACATGCAAGTCGAACGAAGTGACCCATTGAAGATGGAGTGCTTGCACAAAGTCTGATTTGGATTTTCACTTAGTGGCGGACGGGTGAGTAACACGTGGGTGACCTACCTTTAAGACTGGGATAACTATTAGAAATGATAGCTAATACCGGATAACATGCAGTTTCGTTTCTGCATTGAAAGGAGCCTTTAAAGCTTCACTTTTAGATGGGCCTGCGGCGTATTAGCTTGTTGGTGGGGTAATGGCCTACCAAGGCAACGATGCGTAGCCGAACTGAGAGGTTGATCGGCCACATTGGGACTGAGACACGGCCCAAACTCCTACGGGAGACAGCAGTTAGGAATATTCGTCAATGGGGGAAAC
>CANQFD010000001.1 GCA_947598325.1 uncultured Bacilli bacterium | reverse complement strand
CAAACTAGATGTAAATGATAAATCAATGATAAATAATTATATACTTCTTAAAATAAATTCACTAAATAATTAAAAAATAATCCTTACGGATTATTTTTTTTAGTAAATTTAGAAAATATATATTTGTCTAATAATTTTTATTCATGCTATTTATTAATAATTTATTTTCTGATATAATTATTATAATAAATAGGGCTAGGGTGATAAATATGGATAATAAATCATTAAATGTTTTAAAAGGATTAACTCTTGATATAATACAAAATGCAAATGGAGGCCATCCAGGTATTAGTCTTAGTGCAGCACCCATTTTATATACTTTATTCACGAAACATTTAAAGGTTAATCCAACAATGTATAATTGGGTTAATAGAGATAGATTTATAATGAGTGCAGGTCATGGTTCTGCATTACTATATGCTATGATGTTTTTAAGTGGATATCAACTTACAATAGAAGATTTAAAAAACTATAGAAGAATAAATAGTAAGACACCAGGTCATCCTGAAATAACTACTATGGGCATAGATGTTTCAACAGGTGCTTTAGGTGAAGGTTTTGCAACATCAGTAGGTATTGCCCTTGCAGAAAAAATATATGAAGAAAAATTTAATAAAAAACCAAAAAACATGTTTGATAATAAAACTATGCCACTTGTTGATTATTATACCTATGTTCTTGTAGGAGATGGAGATTTAATGGAAGGAATCTCTTATGAAGCAGCATCTTTTTCAGGTAATCTAAATCTTGGTAAATTAATAGTGTTATATGATTCAAATAAATCATCGATGGATTCATTAACAAAAGATACTTTTACAGAAGATGTATTATTAAGATTTTCTGCTATGAACTGGGATGTACATTATGTAAAAGATGGTAATTCAATAAATGATATAAGTAATGCAATTAAAAAGGCAAAGAAAAATAAATCTAAACCAAGTATTATTGTTATAAATACAATAATTGGTAATGGTTCAATATATGAAGGTACTAATAAAATACATTCTGGTGAACTTGAAAAAAGTGATTTAGAACAATTGAGAAAGAAATTAAATATAACTAGTATGCCATTTAATGTTCCAAAGGAACCTGCAGAAAATATTAGAAATCAGGTTATGAATAGAGGTCTTATGGAATATGAAGCATGGGAAAAAATATATAATGAGTATAAAACTACTTTAAATCAAGTTCAAATTAATGAATTTGAGAATATATTATATAATAAGACAAATATTGATTTAAATACAATAAATATAGAAATTGATTATCAAAATAAAGAACTATTACGAGATAGTAATTCAAAAGTTATGAATGTAATTGCAGGCTTACTTCCAAATTTTATAGGAGGAGCTGCTGATACTTCTGTTTCAACTAAAACGTATTTAGATGGTAAAGAAAATTTAAGTTCAAAAAATTATTTAGGAAGAAATATATTATTTGGTGTAAGAGAAAATTTAATGGGAGCAGTACTTAATGGACTTGCAATTTCTGGTTTTAGACCGTTTGGTTCAACATTTTTAGCATTTTCTGATTATATGAAACCATCTATTCGTATGAGTGCCCTTATGAATTTACCAGTTACATATATATTTACACATGATTCTATAACATCATCACTTGATGGTCCTACACATGAACCAGTAGAACAACTTTCGAATTTAAGATCTATTCCAAATCTTTATGTTTATAGACCCGCTGATATAAAGGAATTAATAGGAACATGGAATACAATAATAAGAGATAAAAAACCTGCTGTTATATCTTTAGCTAGAACAGAAGTTAAACCACAGGAACAGACAAGGGAAACAATGGTGGAGAAAGGTGCATATATAATATCGAATGAAGAGACTAAATTAGATGGTATTATAGTAGCAACAGGAGCAGAAGTACAAATTGCAATGTCTATAAAAGAAAAATTAAAAAAAGAAAATATAGATTTAAGAATTGTAAGTATGCCATGTATGGAAAAATATGAACAGCAAACAGAAAATTATAAAGAAAATCTATTTCCATTTGGAACAAAAATTTTTGTAATAGAATACGGATCTTCTTTTGGATGGGAAAAATTTGTACCTAGTTCTGACTATTTATTTAATGTAAATATGTTTGGAAAAAGTGGAAGTAAAGATGAAGTCTTAAATTACTGTAAGGTGAATATAGATGCTATAATAGAAAAAATTAGATCATTGATCTAGTTTTTTTGACAAATTTTTTAACCCTTTTCATTTATTATAAAATAGGGTGAAATACTATGAGAACATTTTATATATTTAAAGTAAATACAATGTTTCAAACTTTCTATAATGATAAATCTAGTATATTATTTAAGATGTTTAATGAAATATATAATTCTAACGATGAAGAATTACTTAACAATTTTAGATTATTTGAAAAAATAACAATACCATTTAATAGAAAAATATTCAATAATTATATTGTATTAAAACATAAAGATGATTTATATTACAATAGATTAGATAATAATCATTTTATAAATAAAAAATCTGAGATTTCTAAATTAATCGTAAATACAACACATTTAAAAATAAAAACTAATAGAAACTTAAATAGTTTTATAAAAGATATACTAGATACTAAAGAGAGTGTTTTTGTAATAGACTTTGCTAATAAAGATTATTTTTGGTTAAATCAAATTAATTATGAAACACTTGTATAATAAAAAAATATTTATTATAATATACTTAGAGGAGGAATAAAAAATGCTTCAAGATATTTTATTACTTATAATAGGTTTAATTGTAGGAGCTATAATTGGATTTTTTGTATCAAGAAAATACATGGAAAAGTATTTAAAGAAAAATCCACCTATAAATGAACAAATGATAAAAATAATGATGAGTCAAATGGGGAGAACCCCAAACCAAAAACAAATTAATCAAGTTATGAAGGCAATGAGTAATGCTAATAAATAAGGTAATCAGTAGATTACCTTTTTATGTAAAATTATGTAAAAGCTATATATTAAACATTGACTTATTAATTATAAAAATATATGTTTATTATAGAACTGGAGGACAAACATGAAAAAGAAAAAAAGTGGGATAGGAGTTATAGCTTTTATTATATTTATATCAATATTTTTTGTAGTAGGATTTATACTTGGTGTTATATTATCAAATTATTATAAGGATAATTTAGAAGATAAAAAAATTACTGATATTAAAACAAAAGAAGAAACAGAAGAACAAGAAAAAATTAAACCAACCTTTTTTGACCAAAAAGAAGTAACATTAACACTAAAAGCTAATAAACAAATAATATTTAATCAATTTTATATGGGAGACGATAGAAGTATAGGATATGGCATAAATGCTGAGATAGTAAATGCGTATTTTGACAGCAATATCGATACAGGAGATTATGGAACAATAAAATCGATTGGAGCAATTGAGAAAGATGATAATATATTTATAATTGCTCTTATGTCAAATTTATCTAATAAGACTAAAGTATATTATGAATTAATATCAAGAGATTACCTAAATAATAATATAAATAATAATGATTTAATATCAGAGTATATTATTAACAACTTTAAACTATTAGAAACTAATTTAGAGGTTGACTCTATTGGAAAAATTCAAAATAATGGCATAATTTATCCTGTTATTGCTTCAAATGATACTAATTATATTATAGATGATAATGGATTAGTACAGGAATTAAAATAAAAATATAAAACATGAATAAAAATTCATGTTTTTATATAAACAAAAGAATAATTTAAAAGTTTACTTAGTTAAATATAAACTTCACAGTTTGATGAGAAATTTATTTATAAATTTCTTTTGTTCTATTGTAAATATACTTAAAATATTTTATAATTAATTTATGTTTTGGGGAGGTGTTTTTATGAATAATATAAGTATTTTACCAGCTGATTCTTATATTGTAATAAATAATACCATCCTAGAAGAAAGTGATACTAAAATACTTACAATGTTATATCAACCAATAATAGGAATTACTTCTATAAATCTATATATGACATTATGTTTAGATTTAGATAATAACCAATTTATGAGTGTTGAAAATACTCATCATCATTTAATGACAAATATGAGAATGAAACTAGAAGATATTGTAATTGCAAGAGAAAAATTAGAAGCTATTGGGCTTCTTAAAACATACTATAAACAGGGAAGAGATGTAAATAATTATATTTATGAAATATTTTCTCCTATTAGTTCAAATGACTTTTTTTCACATCCTATATTAAATGTTGTTTTGTACAATAATGTTGGAAAAAAAGAATATGATAGAATAGTAAATTATTTTAAAATTCCAAAACTTAATTTTAAAGAATATAAAGATATAACTAAAAACTTTGATGAAGTGTTTGAGAGCGTTAGAGGTAGTATGTTTGAAAATGCTTTAAATGACATAAAAAAAGTTCATAAAATAGATATAAATGTTGAAAATAATTTTGATTTTGCTTTATTGGAATCATTATTACCTAAAGGTTTATTAAATAAGGGTGCTTTATCTGATGATATTAAAAAGTTAATTCAAAATGTATCATATATCTATAATTTAGACGTAGAACCTATGAAAAATATTATAATAAATTGTGTTAATGAAAAAGGATATATAGATAAAGTATCCCTTAGAAAGTTAGCAAAAAAATATTATCAATTTGAAAATGCAGGTAAACTTCCTTCACTTGTTTATAGAAAACAGCCAGAATATTTAAGAAATCCTATAGGAAATGAAGGAAAACGAGCAAAAATGATTTATACATTTGAAACTGTTTCACCATATAATTTTTTAAAGAGTAAATATAATGGTTCAAAACCTACAACAAGAGATTTAAATATGATAGAAAATTTAATGGTAGATGTAGGACTTAAACCTGCAGTTGTAAATGTACTTATAGACTATGTAATGAGAGTTAATAATAAAAAATTATCAAAAAACTTTATAGAGACTATCGCAGGTCAATGGAAGAGATTAAATATAGAAACAGCAGAGGATGCTATGAATCAAGCAGAAAAGGAATCAAAGAGTAAGAAAAAAAGCATGAATAAAAATTCCTTAAAAAAACAAAGTGAATTACCTAAATGGATTAATCAGAATATAGAAAAAGAAAAACCTAGTGAGAAAGAAGAAGAGGATGTAAAGGATTTATTAAAAGAATTTATGTGAGGTAGTAATATATGGAAAAAATAGAAAAAATTTATAAAGAAAAATTTAAATCACCTGATATTAATGATTTAAAAATAGAATTTTTTAATGCAAAAAAAGATAAGCATTTTAAAAAAATTATAGATTCATTAAAATTTAATGATGATTATCTAATGAAATATACATCCAAATTAAAACAATGTGCGAAAGAAAAAGAAAATTGTGAAAAATGTACAGGATTAAATAATTGTAAAAATGAAGTTTTAGGTTGTGTGTATTCACCAGTAGTATTAGATGATAATTTAATTTTTTCTCATAAAATATGCAAATATAAAAAAACATTTTTAGATGATATAGAATATTTAAAAAATAGTTACATATTTTCTGTTCCAAAAGAAATAAGAAATGCAAAAATGAAAGATATATATACAGATGATAAAAATAGGATAGAAGTTATTAAATGGTTAACCACCTTTATAAAAAAATATAAAAAAGGTGAACCTGTAAAAGGATTATATTTAAATGGTAACTTTGGATCTGGAAAATCATATTTAATATCTGCAATGATAAATGAACTCATAAAAAGTGGATATAAGGGAGCTCTTGTATATTATCCTGAATTTTTAAGAAGTTTAAAAGCTTCATTCGGGAAAGATTTTGATGAACAATTTAATTATGCTAAAAAAGCTGATTTATTATTACTTGATGATATAGGAGCAGAAAATTTAACGTCTTGGTCAAGAGATGAGATATTAGGTCCTATACTTCAATATAGAATGGAAGAAAAATTACCGTGTTTCTTTACATCAAATTTAAATTTAGAAGAACTTGAAGAACATTTAAGTAAAGGAAGTTCAGGCGCGGATTTTCTAAAAGCAAAGAGAATAATTGAAAGAATAAAATATTTAACAGATGATATTAGTTTAATAAGTAAAAATAATAGAAATTAAATACTAAACAGGAGGGTTTTATATGAAAAATAAAAATGAAAAAGAAATATTAGAAAGAATGACAAAATTAAACGATAATCAAAATTATAGAAATATAGTTGTAAATGAGATAATTGACTTAGAAGAGGAATATTATAAACTAGTTAAATTAAATATAAAATATGCAGAGTTATTTAATAACAAAAAATCAAAATTAATTAAAGATATAAAAAAGATTAAAAATCAAATAAAAACATTAGAGACTGTTTTATTAAAGTGCGATAATGAAGTATATAGTAAATATAGTATGAAAAAGTTACCTTTATCAAAAAATCAAATTATATTATTAGATTTTAAATATAAAATAAATTCATACAGATTATTTACCTTATTAAGGCTAGAAAATAATATAAAGCCAAGGATTAAAATATTAAATGAACTTAGAAATATATATATTAATTTGTCTAGAAATATAATAAAAGAAGATTATGAATCAAAAGATCAAATTAAAAAAATGCTATCATATCTAAGTAAAACAATAAAAGAAGAAAAATCAAATTTAAAAAACTATAGAGATGATGAATTTTTAGATATAGATGATGAAAAAATAAATAATAATATGTATAGTGATATTTATTCTGCTATTATGAATGGAGAAAACTTATTTTGTTATGAAATAGAAGAAGTTATTGACGTTTTCTTTAAAATATTACGCAAATATAAAGTTAATGATAAATTAATTATATCTACAAATAATATTATAGAAATGTTAAAATTAGAACTATTAGATGATAAAAATAAATATGGCGGAAGTTCTTTAGTAAAAATTCAAAAAATAAAAAGATTACAAAAAATTAATAGAAATTTATTTAATAATATTGATATGAGTCAATATGATTTTGAAAATAAAATGATTTGTATATATGATTATTTAACTGAACTTATTCAAAGAGAAAGTTTAAAACTTAAAAATAAAAATTTTATACAAGTAAATAAGAATAATGTATCAAATTCACATACTTCAATTACTAATTATTCTATAAATGAATTACTTCATTTATTAAAAAGTATGATAAAAAATAAAGAGATAAATGAAGATTTAATCAAATACGCTGATTATATAATTCATAAATTTAATAATATAGATGAAATTAATATAGAAATTTTAAATTCACTAAATGATACAATAAAATTTGAAATGAGAAAATATGAAAAGGGAACAAAAGAAAGATTAATACTTAAACAAATTAGTAAAAAAATTAAAAAATATAAAAAATTATTTGATAGTTATGATGATAACATTGATAGTGTATCAGAGCAATATTTATACGATCTTATATGTATATTGTTATACGATGAAACTGGTTATTTACCTATTAAGAAAATATTAGAAAAATATGATAAAGCTATTAATGCAAAATTAAATTCGAATCATATATTAGAATATATATTTGCTTTTTTCCTTGATAATTATGAAAAATTAATTACTAATAATAAAGTTGATTATATAAAAGTTGAATATTTGAAAGAGGTTTATTATTTATTTGTTACTAATCCAAAACTAAATATTGATAAAGATGTTCAAAATAAACTAGATGATCAAATTAATTTATTTATTAATAGAATAACTAATAATAAAATGAAAAAGAAAATAATTATTGATGGTAATTCATATGATACAATTTTTGTTAAAAAAGAGAAAACAAAAAATAATATTATTCAAGAATTGAATGATTTGAGAGAGAGTTATATTAAACAACAATTCTCTCATGAGATAATAAACAATGATATATTAGATGAAGATATACTTTATAGTGATTTTAGTTATATGCAAAATAATCTTATTGATTTAACAAATGAAAAAAATATATTATTAGATAATAATTTTATAGCATATAATTTTAAAACAACAACATCATCAAGCATTTTAAGAATTAGTATTCCAGATATATCTAATTTTATTAAAGAAGATACTATGACTGATGATTATATGTATAATCAAATGTTAGAGGGAGAAAAATTAAATGATAAAATATTAAATCAATTAAAATTTAAAACAAATAAAGAATCTAATGTTATAACCTTTAAAATATCATTTGATAATTATAACAATCCTATAGATTTATATATTTATAAAAGTAAGATAAAACCTGTTGAAACTAGTAAAAATGATAGAATGTTAAGTGATATGAAGAAAGTATTATCAAAAACTATATGTAAAGAAGATTATCAATTAAGTGAACTTAATAATAATTTAATAGAAGAAATTTCAAGAATACTTATAAATGAATTATATTTAGAATTATCACAAAAGAATAATATTCCAATTATATATTCAGGGGTAGAAGATGTTAAAAGAATGAAAACTAGTGTATACAGTAATATGGTACCAATTTTAAATAAACTAACAAAAGAACAAGCACATGAAATATATGAAATAATGAATAGCAATTTAGGAGAATTTCATTATTCAGATAAACCATTTAGAGTAGAGGGACAGTATGATTTAGGTTTAATCGGAGAACCAAATTATATATTATTAAAAAATCAAAGAATAATAAAATCATTAATTTTAAATGGAATAAATAAAGGAATAGAACAATATGATAATAAAAGAAATTCAGTAGTAATAGAGAATAAAACCATGATAGATGAGTTAAATAAGTCTATTAATTATAAAGATATTTATGATAGAAATCTTATAATTAAAAAATCATTAATGTAAGTTATAAATAATGTTTACAATATTACTAAATTATGATATCATTTAAGTATAAATCGTTGATGGAGACAAGATTATTTAATCAATTTTTTAAAGAGAGTTAGAAAATGGTGGAATTCTAATAAATATATTAAATAATTACTACTTCTGAGAGCAATTAATAATTGCCGGTAAAAAAACCGTTATATTAATTAAGCAATAAGGTAGGATGGTACCGCGTTCATACGCTCCTTAAAATAAGGAGTTTTTTATTTGGAGGAGTATTATGGAAAAACTAAAATCAGATGAAAATTTTTTCGAATTATTTTTAGATCAATATATTGATGAAGAAGTTATTAAAGAAAAAATTAGACTAGAAGATGAAGAATATGAAAAGGAAACACAATGTTTTAACTCAAATAATCATAATGATTTATATAATCTTAGTGGATATGCGATTACAATAGAGGATTTTTTAAAAAAATATTTAAAAATGGATATTAAAAATATTCAAACAGATAATTTAACGCATAGGAATTTAAAAGATTTAACTAGGGATAATCCATTAGTAATTGGAATATATAATGGATATGTAGATATAGATGAGGTAATAAAACAAGATTATTTAATTGTTACAGATTGCCATGGAAATATAGGCTCTTATTTAAATCCAGAATTTCTTAAAGATTTTACAAAACTTGAACTTATTAAACAGCAGTTAGAAATTATGAAAAAAGTAAGAATTTCTATATTATCAGATCTTCAGGAATTTTATAATGAATACTCACGTATATTAGAGGAATTAGAGTATTTAAACAGTAAATGTTCATCTTATGAGGAAATGTTAAAAAAAGTTGGAAAAACTAAATCTTTGAAAAATATAAAATTATTTGTAGAACAACACGGACCAAGTAGTTTAAATATTAATTAAAATAAGGAGGATTATAATGATAAATATAAAAGAAAATAAAAATTTAAATATTTTAAATCATAGTTGTGCACATCTTTTGGCACATGCAATAAAAAGACTTTATCCAAATGCAAAATTTTGGGTAGGACCTGTTATAGAAGAGGGATTTTATTATGATATTGATTTAGGTGACGAAGTAATAAAAGAAGAAGATCTACCAAAAATAGAAAAAGAAATGAAAAAAATATCTAAAAGTGATAAAAGAATTACTAGATTAGAATTATCAAAAGAAGAAGCTTTAGAAATGTTTAAAGAAGATCCATATAAAGTAGATTTAATTGAAAATATGAATAAAGATGAAGTAATAAGTGCGTATAAACAAGATGATTTTATTGATTTATGTCGTGGACCTCATATGCCTACAACTAAATCAATGAAATATTTCAAACTTTTAAAGGTTTCAGGTGCGTATTATAAAGGTGATTCTAAAAATAAAATGCTTCAAAGAATATATGGAATATGTTTTGAAAATGAAGAAGACTTAAATAATCATTTAAAAGAACTAGAAGAAGCAAAACTTCGTGATCATAGGAAAATAGGTAAAGATTTAAAACTATTTATGACTCATGATTTAGTTGGAAAAGGTATGCCATTATGGCTTCCAAATGGTGCGATGATAAGATATAATTTAGAAAAATATATTAAAGATAAAGAGATATCTTTAGGTTATAAACATGTATATACCCCAAGTTTAGGAAGTGTAGATTTATATAAAACATCAGGACACTGGGATCATTACAAGGAAGATATGTTCCCTGTTATGAAAGTAGATGATGAAGAATTTGTTTTAAGACCTATGAATTGTCCTCATCATATGTTGGTATATAAGAATGATTTACATTCTTATCGTGATTTACCAATAAGAATAGGTGAACTTGCTCATGATTTTAGATATGAGTCAAGTGGGGCAGTATGTGGTCTTGAAAGAGTTAGATGTATGTGTCAAAATGACGCTCATATATTTTGCAGTCTAGATGAGGTAGGAGAAGAATTTGGAAATGTAGTAAAACTTATATTAGATGTTTATAAAGATTTTGGTTTTAACAATTATTCATTTAGACTATCATTAAGAGGAAAAGAAAAGGAAAAATATTTTGATGATGATGAAATGTGGAATAAGGCAGAAAGTATGCTTAGAAGTGTTTTAACTGATTTAGGTCTTGATTTTTATGAAGCAGAAGATGAAGCAGCTTTTTATGGTCCTAAGTTAGATGTTCAAGTAAAATCAGCTATTGGACATGATGTAACACTTTCTACTTGTCAGCTAGATTTCCTTCTTCCAGAAAGATTTGATTTAACATATATAGATAAAGATGGAACGAAAAAAAGACCAGTTGTTATTCATAGAGCAATACTTGGAACACTAGATAGATTTACAGCATTTCTTTTAGAAGAAACAAAAGGAGTACTTCCACTTTGGTTATCACCTGTTCAGGTAAATATTATCCCAGTAAATAATGAATATCACTTAAGATATGCAAAAGAAATAGAGACAAAATTAAAGGAAAATAATATTAGAGTAGAAGTTGACGATAGAGAAGAAAAAGTAAGTTATAAAATGAGGGAATCTGTAACAAGAAAAATTCCTATTACTCTAATTCTTGGAGATAAGGAAAAAGATAATAACAACATTTCATATAGAAGATATGGCTCTGAAGAAACAGTAACAGTATCAGAAGATGATTTTATTGTTCTTTTAAATAATGAAATTAAAAGTTATAGATAAAATAATTAAAAATAAAAAAGCCTATATATAATTATACATAAAAAAAGTAACAATATTATTGTTACTAGTTATAGAATAATTAATTATTAGTAGCTTTTTTATTTTTTGTTATTTTTTTCATTGCTCTTGCTTCTCTAGCTGTTGTTTTAAATCTAACCCCATTAATAGTTATATATTGAAAATTTAAATTTTGTTTTTTATTAGTTCTATTATGAGCGTGAGAAACATTTTTAGCTGAATTTGGTTTTTTATTAGTCAATTTTATCATTTTACTTCCTCCTCTTTAAAAATATCTGCTTTATAACTTTAACATATTATTAGATTTTAGTCAATTGTACTGTAATAATTTTATATTTTGTAGTAAAATAAGAATATAAGGAGGGAATATTTATGCATTATATACCACTTAACATAAAAACTGATTATTCCCTTTTAAAAAGTCTTGTTGATATACCTAATCTTATTTTAAAATGTAAAAAACTTGGTTATACAACTATAGGTATTGCTGATGAGAATATGTTTGGAGTTATGCAGTTTTATAAAGAATGCATCAAAAATGATATTAACCCTATAATAGGATTAGAAGTAATAATAGATAATATGAAAATATTATTATATGCCAAAAATTATAAGGGTTATCAAAATTTATGTTATATATCAAGTAATGATAAAAATATTGATTTAATAAGAGAAAATAGTAACGATTTATTTTGTATACTTCCTTATGAATCAATTAATTTATATGAAAATTTATCTTTTATTGATGACATATATATAGGATATAGTAATATTAATGAAAGAGAAAAAATAAGTTTAAAAAAATGCATATATATAAATGAAATTAGATGTCTAAATAAAGAAGATGTAGAATATTTAAAATATCTATACATGATAAGAGATGGAAAGAAAATAAATGATAATTTTAAATATATATTTGATGATTATAACTATTTATTAGATAATGATGAAATACTTCCTAATATAAATAGTTTAGATTTAATAAATTATAAAATTATTGAAAATGAAGTAAATTTAAAAATAGAAACTAAAGATGATTTACTTCCAAAATATAATAAAGACCCTAACTTTAATGATTTTAAATATTTATCTGATTTATGTAAAAAAGGGTTACTAAAAAGAATGAATAATAAAGTTTCTATTAAATACGCAAATAGATTAATGTATGAACTAGATGTAATAAAAAATATGGGCTTTTCAAATTACTTTTTAGTAGTTTGGGATTTTATAAAATATTCAAAACAAAATAATATTTTAGTTGGACCAGGAAGGGGAAGTGCTGTTGGTTCACTAGTCAGTTATTCACTTGGTATAACCGATATAGATCCAATTAAATATGATTTAGTATTTGAAAGATTTTTAAATCCAGAAAGAGTAACAATGCCAGATATAGATGTAGATTTTGATTCAGAAAAAAAAGGTGAAGTAATAAAATATGTATCAGAAAAATATGGTAAAAATAATGTTGCTCAAATAATTACATTTGCTACATTAAAAGCAAAACAAGTACTTAGAGATTTATTTAGAATATTTGACTATGATTCTATTAAAGCAGAAAGAATTATTAAATTATTTGATTCAAAATTGAGTTTAGAAGAGAATAAAAAAAATAAACAAATAAAAGAAGAATTACAAAAAGATACATTACTTTCTAGAATATATGATATTTCATTACACTTAGAGGGTTTAAAAAGACAAAGTTCAATTCATGCTGCAGGTATAATAATTTCAGGAAGACAGTTAGATAGATATATACCTATATGTAAGGTATCTGATAATGAATTTGTAACTGGCTATACTATGAATTATTTAGAAGAATTAGGACTTCTTAAAATGGATTTTTTATCCATTGACAACTTAACATTAATAAGTAATTTAATAGAAGAAATAGGAACTATAAAATTTAGTGATATCCCACTTGATGATAAAAAAACTTTAGAATTATTTAAGAAAGTTAATACTGAAGGAATATTCCAGTTTGAATCATCAGGAATGAAAAATGTACTTAGAAAATTTAATGTATCATCATTTGATGACTTAGTCGCAGCTATTGCTCTTTTTAGACCAGGAGCTATGAACAATATAGATTCTTATGTTAGAAGAAAAGAAGGAAAAGAAAAAATAACTTATATACATGAGGATTTAAAACCTATTTTAGAAAGTACATATGGAATAATAATATATCAAGAACAAGTAATGCAAATTGCAAATATAATGGCGGGATATTCACTTGGTGAAGCAGATATATTAAGACGTGCCATGGGTAAAAAAAGTCATACTATAATGGAAAATGAAAGAGAAAAATTTATAAGAAATAGTATTAATAGAGGTTATACAAAAGAAATTAGTACAGAAGTATTTAATCAAATATATAAATTTGCAGATTTTGGTTTTAATAAATCCCATTCTGTAGGATATTCTGTTGTAGCATTTAAAATGGGATATTTAAAGGCACATTATCCTAGTTATTTTATAAGTCATCTTTTAACTATGGTAATAGGTAATGATATTAAAACAAAAGAATATATTAATGAAGCAAAAAGCAATAATTTAAAAGTACTTGCTCCATGTATAAATAATAGTTACTATGAATATAAAGTTGAAAAAGGTAATATAAGATTTTCTCTTGCATCTATACATAATGTTGGTGTAGTAGCAGTTAGAGAAATACTAAAAGAAAGAGAAAATAATTTGTTTACAGACTTTTTAGACTTTATGAAAAGATGTTATAAAAAATTAAATAAAAGAACATTAGAATATTTAATATATGCTGGTTGCTTTGATTTATTTGGTTATAATAAAAAAACATTAGTAGAAAATATGGATATAGCTATTAATTATTCAGAACTTGCGAATGATTTAGATGAATCACTAATTAATAAACCAGAATTTGTTATTCATAATGAATATACAAAAGAAGAATTAATTCAAAAAGAATATGATACATTTGGTTTTTATTTGAGTTATCATCCTGTTCAAAACAAAAGAAAAAATAACATAAATTCAACTATGATTAAAAATTATTTTAATAAAGTTATAAGTATATATATGTTAGTAGATAATATGCGTGAAATAAGAACAAAAAAGGGTGACAAAATGGCGTTTTTAACAGTAAGTGATGAGTATAGTAGAGTTGATGCAGTTATGTTTCCTAAGGTATATGAAAATAATTTTAATATAAATAGAGGGGATATTGTTTTAATAACAGGTAAGGTTGAAAAAAGAATAAATGAATATCAAATAATAGTTAATAAAGTAGAAAAAGTATAAAGGAGTATTGTAGTTATGGGATTTTTAATATTTTTACCATTTTTTAGTGCAGTTATAGTAGTTTTGATTTTGTTTTTAATATTTTATGCAATATTAAAATTTATCTTATATATTTTTAAAAGTTTTGGTTTATTACGAATTGCTAAAAAAGAAAATTATAAATATCCATATATAGTTTGGATACCATTTATATCTAACTATATTCTAGGTAAATATTGTATGGATAAAAAGAAAAGTATAATATATTTAATTTTATCAGTTATTAAGTTTTTAATTATGTTAATATACTTTATGTTAAGTGAAATAGATGCTTTATATAATATATCATTAATTTATTCTATTTTCTATTTTATAGTAGATATGATTGTAATGAATAAATTTTATAAAAAAGTATATAAAACTCCAGAATTATTTACAATATTATCAATAATAAGTTTTGGATTATTAAATTCTATTTTCATATATACTGCAAGAATTAAAAAAATAACAAAAATTGATTTAAATTAGTAAATAAAATAAAAAATTATAAAAATGACACAAGTTGTCATTTTTTACATTTTATATCCAAATAAACATTTAAAATAAAAGAAAACTATAGTATAATTATAATAGGTGAAGAAAATGAATAAAACAAAGATGATTGCGACAATAGGTCCAGCTTCAAAAAATAAAGAAATAATAAAAAATATGATTATTGAAGGGGTAGATGTTATTAGAATAAATATGTCTCATTCTAATTTTGATGAAGCTAAAGAAATTATTTTTTCTACTCGTGAGATTGACAGAGAATTATCAACATCAACTGGTATTATGATTGATACTAGAGGTCCAGAAATAAGAATTGGAAAACTAGAAAAACCAAAAATAAAATTAGAAAAAGGTAAAACTATTAGAATTTCAAAAAGTAATGTTATAGGAAATGCTAATGTTATATCAACAACTCTTCCTGAAATAATTAAATATTGTAAAATGGGAGAAAAATTACTATTAAATGATGGTAACGTAGAACTTGTAGTTGTATCAAAAGATGAAGATTCTTTAGTTTGTTTTATAAATAATGATGGTTTAATAGTAAGCAATTGTAGTATAAATATACCAGATGCTGATTTTGATTTAAAGTTTTTATCTAATTATGATAAAGAAACTGTTAAATTTGCTGTTTTAATGCAAGTTGATTATCTAGCATTATCTCATGTAAAAAGTCAAATGGATGTGTTAGATATAAATGATTTATTAATAGAATTAAATGATAATCATATACAAATGATATCAAAAATAGAAAATAAATCAGCAATTGATGAAATAAAAGGAATACTTAAAGTAAGTGATGGTGTTATGATTGCAAGAGGAGATCTTGGTGTAGAAGTTGATATTGAAAAAATACCAAGCATACAAAAGAAAATTGCTACATTAACAAAAGAGTCAGAAAAGATATGTGTAATTGCAACAGAAATGCTTTTAACTATGCAAGATAATCCAAGACCAACAAGGGCAGAGGTATCTGATGTTGCTAATGCAGTACTTGATAAAACAGATGCAGTAATGTTATCATCTGAAACTGCTGTTGGTAAATATCCAGTTGAAACAGTAAAAACTATGAATAAGATAATAGATGAAATAGAAAAAGAAATAAATTATAATGAATTGTTATTAGAATATGTAAGAAAAGAAAAATTAGATATATCTATGGCAATAGCATATTCATCAGTTGATTCAGCAAATAGAGTAAAAGCAGGTGCTATTGTATGTTCGACAATGAGTGGAGATACTGCAAAAAAAATAAGTAATTATAGACCAGGATGTCCTGTAATTGCATTATCCCCAGATGAAAAGACAATAAGAGGTTTATCTATTAATTATGGAATACTTCCAATGACAGTTTCTATGGTTGATAGTACAGATGAAATAGTAAATATGTCTGTTAATGCAGCTAAAAAATTACTTAATTTATCTCAAGGAAAAAAGATAGTAATAGCGGGTAGTTTTCCACTTAAGAGTGTAGATTATACTAATTTTATGAAGATAGAAGAAATCAAATAAAGGAATGATTATTATTTATGATTACAAGAGATGAAATAAATAAAGAAAAGACAAAAATCTTAAATAAGTATTTGGATATAAGTGAAATTAATCAAATGAAAAAAAAGATAGAGGAAGAAGTAACTACAATGATTAATAAACTTATGGATGAAAATAAAGGTGATATAGAATATGAATAATGATATTAAAGAAGATCTTTTTAATCAAAAATATAATAAATTTGTAAATGATTTTATAAAAGATATAGTTTTAAAAAATCCAAATATTTTAAATGAATATAACTCTCTTCAAATAGAATTTGATTTAGATGGAAGAAAAAAGGATATATATAAATTAGCATCTGAAAGAGATATCAAAAAGATTCAAATTGAAAGCGATAAAAATGAATTAGATTTTAAATTAAGTCAAAATAAAATTACTAAAGATGAATATAATTCACTTTTATCAAATTTAGATAATAAATTAATTGAACAAAATCTATTGTATGATGATTTAATTTTTGATATTATAAATAATAACAATTTAGATGAAATAAAAAACTCTATAGAAAGATATAATTTAAATAATATTGATCTAGGCAGATTAGCATCAGCGATAAATGCAGTTGCGGAAAATAAGATAAATGAATTTCGAAGTAATAATCAAAAATTTATGATAAATAAGTTATCTTATTGGAATTACAAATATAATCAAATATCAAAAGGATTAAGTAAAGCAAGAGATGTAGAAAGAATTATATTAGATATAATAGATAATAAGTAGTAATTTATTTTGGGGGGAATAATCTATGAATGAAATAATGAATAAGTTATTATTAATATCACTAGAGTATGGAGGATTAACAACAGTTGATTTGATGACAAAAATAACTGTTTTAAACTCTATGTATTATAAAGCTAAAAGAAACAGTATAAAGTTAAAATACAAAAAGAATTTAACATCTGAAAGTAAATTTCAATTAAGGGAATTAAGAGAAGCTCATTTACTTGGTATAATGGCGGTTTGTAAAAATGCATTTGTTCCTATTTTAAGAGAGGCTTGTACATGCCGTTTATTTAACAATTATGAAGATTGTTATAGCGTTTATTTACAGTTATTTAATGATACAATAGACAATGTTAATAATATAGAAGAAGAATCTAGAAGAGATGCTTCTGAAATTTTAAAAATGGTATATGAATCTTGCGTTGATTATTTACCAGATACGTATAAAGGATATAATTTAAGTGATGAAACAATAAGAATTAGTGAAAGCGAAATGATAAAATTTTTAAAAAAGTATAAAATATATTTAACAACAGAAATAGATGATGATCATAAATATTATGGTATAGATTATAGTAAAAGTAAGAAATATAAGAAAATATAATCATTGTATTTTCTTATATTTTATTATATAATACTATTGGTGATAGTATGAAACAAAGACTTATTAGTGCTTTTGTAGCACTACTTATATGTATTCCAATTATTTTAATTAATGGAATAGTATTTAAAATAGGTATAGTAGCTATTTCTATAGCAGCTCTTTTTGAAATATTAAGGGCATCAAAAAAAGAATATCCAAAATTTATTAGTATTCTTTCTTATATTTTGCTATCATTATTTATTTTATTAGATAAAAATATAGTAATAAAGATCTTACTTACATTTCTTTTATTATCAATACCAGTTATATTTATTAATAATGAAAAATATAATATAGAAGATTTTATTTACATATTTGCTAATACAATATTCTTGGGAATAGTATTTTCATTTTTTATACTTATTAGAGATAAAGATTTAAATATATTTATATTTATATTTTTAATTACAATACTAACAGATACATTTGCATTTATTGGTGGTAAATTATTTGGAAAGCATAAACTTATACCAGCTGTATCACCAAATAAGACAATAGAAGGATCTGTTATTGGTAGTTTATTTGGAACTATATTTCCTAGTATATTTTATATATATATGATAGATCCAGGAAGCAATATAGGTTCTATTATACTAATAGTTTTACTTCTTTCAATACTTGGCCAAATTGGAGACTTATTTTTTAGTTCTATAAAAAGATTTTATAAAATAAAAGATTTCTCTAATATAATGCCAGGACACGGGGGAATACTAGATAGACTAGATAGTTCAATTTTTGTAATAATAGGTTATATAATAATCATTAATTTTATATAAGAGGAGAATAATATGACATTAATAATATTTTTTATAATACTTGGTCTTATAATTTTTATACATGAATTTGGACATTTTATTTTTGCTAAAAGAGCGGGAATATATGTATATGAATTTTCATTAGGCTTTGGTCCAAAATTATTATCATTTAAAAGAAAAAATGATCCAACAGAATATATGATTAAATTAATACCATTAGGTGGATATGTTGCGATGGCAGGAGAAGATGAATTAGTCGATAATGATAATAGTAAGATAAAAATAAAAGATGATGAAAAATTATATAATAAAACTTTCTTTCAAAGATTCATGGTTATGATCGCAGGAGCTATGAATAATTTTATATTAGGAATAGTACTTTTATTTATAATGGGACTTATATATGGTACATCAACTGCAAGTACTACTTTAAGTGATATACCAAAAAATGGTTCATTATATGAAGCTGGTGGAAGAAATGGTGATGTAATAACAAAAATTAATGGAAAAAAAGTAAAGACATATGATGATATTCAAACATATCTTGCAATAAATGGTGAAGGTAATAAAGTTGATATTACCCTAAAAGATAAAAATAATATTGAAAATACATATAATATAAAACCAAAGTTATCTAAAGAAGATAGTAAATACTATTATGGTATTAGTGTAAAAGTTAAAAATAATAAAGGATTCATTTCTGCACTTACATATGCAAAAGATAAGTTTATTTCAATTTACAAATCAATGTTTGTAATTATTGGAAGTTTGTTTACTGGTAAACTTGGAATTGATAGTTTATCTGGACCTGTAGGTATATATAGTGTAGTTGATGCATCACAAAGTAGTTTACAAATGTTATTATATTTAACCGCATATTTATCTATAAATATTGGATTTATGAACCTTATTCCTTTTCCAGCATTTGATGGAGGAAGAGTGTTATTCTTAATAATAGAAAAAATAAAAGGATCAAAGATTAGTATGAAGGTAGAAGCAACAATTAATTCTATAGGTTTTATATTTTTAATGGGTCTTATGATTCTAGTTACTATAAAGGATATATTTAATTTATTTTAGCTTGCTATTAGTAAGTAAAGTAAATAATGTATTTGGTTTAAAAAATAAAATATAGGAGGGTAATATGGAAAAATTAAAAATTGTATACATGGGGACTCCAAATTTTAGTGTAGGACCATTACAAAGCCTAATTGAAAATAAATATAATGTTGTTTTAGTAGTAACACAACCAGATAAAAAAGTTGGTAGAAAAAAGGAAATAAAATATTCTGAAGTAAAAGAATATGCAATTAAAAATAATTTAAAAATATTTCAACCAGAAAATATAAAAAATAATTATGAAGAAATATTAAAATTAGAACCAGATATAATAATAACATGTGCTTATGGGCAAATAATTCCAAAACAATTACTGGATTATCCAAAATATGGATGCATTAATATACATGCTTCACTTCTTCCAAAACTTAGAGGTGGCGCACCTATTCATAAAGCTATAATTAATGGTTATGATAAAACAGGTGTTACTATTATGTATATGGATGAAAAGATGGATTCAGGTGATATCATATATCAAAAAGAAATAAAAATAGAAGAAAGTGATAATGTAGGAACTTTGTTTGATAAACTCAGTATCCTTGGTTCAAATATGATAATAGAAATATTACCTAAAATAATTAATAATGATATAAAAAGGATTAAACAAGATGAAAATGAAGTAACCTATGCTTATAATATAACTAGAGAAGAAGAGAAACTAGATTTTAATAAAACTTCAAGACAAGTATTTAATCATATAAGAGGACTTAATCCTTTTCCAGTTTCTTATTCTATATTAGATGAAAAAAAGGTAAAAATATATGAATCAAAAATAGGTGATAGTAATAAAAGTGGAAAAACAGGGGAAATAATAAATCTATATAAAGATGGAATAGGTGTTAAAACAAAAGATGGAGAAATAATAATTACAACACTTCAATTTGAAGGTAAGAAAAAGATAAATGTAAAAGATTATTTAAATGGACTTCAAAACAAAGAATCTATACTAGGTAAGAAGTTTCAATAAATAATCTTTTTTATATTTAAAACGACAATATTTATAATTTATATTATTTATAATTTAAATGGTGAAGAAAAATGAAAATTTATTTAGATCTAATATTTATTACAAATTTTTTATTTGACTTCATAATATTAACTTCTACATCTATAATACTAAAGAGAAATACTAAAATGATAAGAATAATTTTAGGAGCACTATTTGGAAGTTTAACAATTTTTTCTTTATTTATAAGACTTAACACCATAGGATTATTTTTCTTTAAATTGATAATAAGTATCATAATGATATTAATAAGTTTTAGATTTAAAAATATCAGTTATTTTTTTAAAAATCTATATTATTTATATATGATAAGTATTATTCTAGGAGGTATTTTATATTTCATAAGAATTCAATTTTTGTATAAAAATGAAGGACTATTATTTATTTCAAATGGTTTTAGTATAAATATAATAATGGCTATATTATTATCTATTATTATATTAGTCAAATATATTATTGAAATAAAAAAATTAAAAATAAATCATAATAAGTATTATAAAATTATCATATATTTAAAAAATGGAAAAAATTATGAATTTAATGCATTTTTAGATACTGGAAATAAATTAGTAGATCCATATAGAAAATTTCCAATAATAATTATTAATAAAGAAAAAATTAAAAATTTAGAAAAAACTATCTTAGTTCCTTACCATACTATAAATGGAGAAGGGTTACTAAAATGTATTAAACCTAAGAAAATATATATAGATGGTATAGGTTTTAGAAATAACGTTTTAATAGGATTATCATCTATAAATATAGATGGGGTAGATTGTATTTTAAATGAAATGTTACTGGAGGGATGAATATGATAAATATTATTAAAGTATTACTTGGCAGATTATTTAAAAAATATAATGAGTTATTTTTTGTTGGAAGTACAGATATACTTCCAGAACCATTATCAAGAGAAGAAGAAGAAAAATATTTTTTAATGTTTCAAAATGGCGATATGCGTGCAAAGGATAAACTAATTGAACATAATCTTAGATTAGTTGTATATTTATCAAAAAAGTATGAAAATACAAAAGTTGAATTAGAAGATCTAGTTTCAATAGGAACTATAGGATTAATTAAAGGAATTAATACATATAAAAATGATAAAAATATAAAACTTGCAACATATGCATCAAGATGTATAGATAATGAAATACTTATGTATCTAAGAAAAAATAAAAAAAGAAAAGCAGATGTATCTTTAGATGAATCACTTAGCTTTGATTCAGAAGGAAATGAATTACATTTAGAAGATATTTTAGGAACTGAATCTGATATAGTAACTAAAGATTTAGAAGAAAATGATATGAGAAAGATAATGCTTAAAGAAATTGGAAAATTGAATGAAAGAGATAAACAAATAATGGTACTTAGATATGGTTTAAATAATAACGAAGAATTAACTCAAAAAGAAGTAGCGGAACTTTTAGGTATATCACAAAGCTATATTTCTAGGATAGAGAAAAAAGTAATAAGTAAAATAAGTAGTATGATAAAAATATAAAAATACAGATATATTGGCACATAATATCTGTATTTTTCATCTACATAATATCAATTTTCTTTTATAGACATTTAAATAAAAATATAGTATTATTAATAATACATTATAGGGAGTGTTTAATATGCTTATATTAAAAAATTTAAAGAAGAGTTATAATACAAATTCTTTCAATCAAACAGTTTTAAATAATATAAATTTAAGCTTTAGAGATAATGAATTTGTATCAATTTTAGGACCATCAGGAAGTGGTAAAACAACACTTTTAAATATAATAGGAGGTCTAGATAAATATGATAGTGGAGATCTTATTATAAATGGAAAATCTACTAAAAACTTTAAAAATAGAGATTTAGATTCATATAGAAATAATAGCATAGGTTTTATATTTCAAAATTATAATTTAATTAGTCACATGTCAATATTAAGCAATGTAGAACTTTGTATGACATTAAGCGGTGTTTCTAAAAAGAAAAGAAGAAAAAGGGCAATAGATGCGCTAAATAAAGTTGGATTAAAAGATCATATTCATAAAAAACCAAATCAATTATCAGGAGGACAAATGCAAAGAGTTGCAATTGCAAGAGCACTTGTAAATAACCCTGATATAATTTTAGCAGATGAACCAACAGGAGCACTTGATTCAAAAACTAGTAAACAAATTATGGATTTAATAAAGGAAATATCAAAGAACAAATTAGTTATTATGGTAACTCATAATCCAGAAATTGCTAAAGAATATTCAAGTAGAATAATAAATTTAAAAGATGGTGAAATTATAGGTGATACTAATCCTATACATGATGAAGATGAGAAAAAAGAATATAAATTAAATAAAACATCAATGAACTTTTTAACAGCTCTTAATTTATCTTTCAATAATATTTTAACTAAAAAAGGAAGAACACTTATAACAGCATTCGCATCTAGTATAGGTATAATGGGAATCGCACTTATTTTATCATTGTCAAATGGATTTAAAATCCAAATAGATAAATTTGAAAAAGATACTTTATCTCAAGCTCCAATTATAATTAGTGAAGAGACAATGGATACTAGTGTTCAAACAATAAAAGAAGATAATAATTTAAAAGAATATACAAAAAAGAAAGAAATATATCCTCTTAAATCAGTATCAAGTTCAATTCACGAAAATAAAATTACAGAAGATTATATAAATTATTTAAATAAAATAGATAAGGATTTAATAGGAGGTATTTCTTACCAAAATATATCTAATTTAAATTTACTAACCAAAATAAATAATGAAGTAAAATATATTGATTCAAATAAAATATTATTTCAACTTCCAACCAATTTAGATGGTAGTATAAGTAATGTTGTTAATGATAATTTTGAAGTTATAGAAGGAAATTTAGATGATAAAAAAGAAGATTTATTTTTACTTGTTGATACTAAAAATAGGGTTAATGAATCACTATTACAAGTACTTGGGTATGATAAAAGAAAAAAGATTGATTTTAATGAACTAATTAATAAAGAATTTAAAATAGTGTTAAATGACGAATTTTATAAAAATACAGGTTTAAATTATATTCCTAGGGATGACTATGAAACCTTATATCAAAGTAAAAATACATTGACTCTTAGAATATCAGCTATTATAAGAGGTAAAAAAGGTAGTGATTTTGCTAAATTATCTGGTAGTGGATTAGTATATAAAAAATCTCTTATGGATTATGTTATAAAAGAAAATAGTAATTCTAATATTGCAAAAGATCAATTAAATAAAAATTATAATGTTATTACAATGGAAAAATTTGATCTAAATACTAAAGATGGTATAAAACAAAAAGAGCAGATTTTATCATATTTAGGAGCAAATAATATACCAAGTTATATACAAATATATCCAAAAAATTTCAGTTGTAAAGATAAACTTATAAGTTATTTAGATAAATATAATAAAGGAAAAAGTAAAGAAGATAAAATTTTATATCTTGATCAGGCAGAATTAATAACAAAAATGTCAGGAAATATTATGGATGCTATAACAATAGTATTAATAGCATTTTCATGTATTTCACTTATTGTATCTACAATAATGATAAGTATAATAATATATATATCAGTACTTGAAAGAACAAAAGAAATTGGAATATTAAGAGCAATAGGTGCTAGAAAAAAAGATATATCAAGAGTATTTAATGCAGAAACATTTATAATTGGTTTAACATCAGGCTTAATTGGAATAGTATGTGCAATATTTTTAACAATCCCAATAAATAATGTTATTGAAGAGTTATCAGGACTTTCATCTGTTGCTAAATTAAATATAATTCATGCTATATTATTAATAATAATAAGTGTTGTTTTAACAACAATAGGAGGTCTTATACCATCTAAAATAGCTAGTAAAAAGAATCCTGTTGAAGCACTTAGAGTAGAATAATTTAAAATCTAATTAATAATACTAAAAATAGATAAATTTAAAATAGATAAATTTATCTATTTTTTTCATTTTAATGTATAAATTTTATGTATTTATCCAAAATCTATTTGAAGGGAGAACATTATGGCAAAACATAAAGTAGATATAACTGGTATAAATACATCTAATTTAATAACATTATCACAAAAACAACACTTAGAATTATTCGAAAAAATGAAAAAAGGAGATAAATTTGCAAGAGAAGATTTAATTAATGGAAACTTGAGACTAGTTTTAAGTATATTGAAAAGATTTAATAATAGAACGGACAACATGGATGATTTATTCCAAGTTGGATGTGTAGGACTTGTTAAAGCAATAGATAATTTTGATCTATCATATAATGTAAAATTTTCTACATATGCAGTTCCAATGATAATAGGAGAAGTTAGAAGATATTTAAGAGATAATAATAGTATAATTAGAGTATCAAGGAGTTTAAAAGATATCGCATATAAGGCATTAAAAACAAAAGAAGAAATAATGATAGAACTAGGAAGAGAGGCAACAAATGAAGAAATATCAAAAAAAATTGGTGTAAATGAAATTGATATTGTTAATGCTTTAGAAGCTACAAAAAATATTATTAGTATGTTTGATCCTATATATGATGATGGAGGAGAAACTATATATTTAGTTGATCAAATTGAAAATAAAAAAGAATCAAGTAATAATTGGGATAACAAAATATTACTTGAAAGTGCTATTAATAAATTGAAAAAAAAGGAACAATTTATTTTACTACAAAGATTTATTATGGGTAGAACTCAAATGGAAATAAGCGATGAACTTGGAATTAGTCAAGCTCAGGTATCTAGAATAGAAAAAAATGCCATTAATAATGTAAAAAAGTTAATAAAATGATTTATTATCTAAAGGGCAAAATCTCTCAAATATGTTGCATTAATTAGTATTTTATGATACAATACCAACTAAAATTGGTTTTTATACGTATTTGGGGGGGTTAATATGAAATTATATAGAGATAAAAAAAGAATAAGTAATATAACTATAGTAAGAGATACATGTCCTAAAAAAAGAGTTAAGATAGTAGATACTAGTAAAATATTAATATTTGCATCAGTTTTAGCATTATCTTATGTAAAATTTGATATTAATAAAATTGATGAGAAAAAAGTATATGCTGACACTATATCAGTTTCTAGTACTAATAATGAATGTGAATTCTTTGAAATATCTTCTAAGGGTCCAATTATAGATGAGTGCATAGAAATGTGTTATGACTATTCATATGTATTTAATATTAAACCAGAAATAGTTATAAATGAAATATTCTATAATGTAGCAGGTGTTACTAAAAATGAATTATATAAAAATAAAAATATAATGGGTGATTCCAAAATTTATGATACACTTGATATGCAGGTTATATTACTTTCAAAAAGAATAGCAGAAAATCCAAGTTTGTATGGTTATAATATGGAAGATATATCATTAGATGAAGAATATAAATCAGATTTAAGTATCAGACAGATGGTATATAAATATGCTGATGCCTTTAATATAGATAGATATATGGCACTTGCAATTGCATGCGGAGAATCTGGATTTTTTACAGCTGATATAGCAACTTATAATAAAAATCCATATTCATATAGATTACAAAGTGGGAATTTTAAAATATTTGATAGTCTAGAACAAGGAATTTTAGAAGGATTATTAAATTTAAAACAAGGATATTTTGATAAAGGATTAAATACTTATGAAAAAATTGAACATATATATTGTCCAGATAGCATAAATCATCATTGGATAAATTTAATGAGAAGTGCTGAAAATCAATTAAGAAACGGAAAAAAACTATATGATGAAAATAATAAAAAATTAATAAAAACTAAATAGAAACAACAATTAATCATTGTTGTTTTTATTTAATCATAAACTATATTAGAGGTGTAGTAATGAGATTATCTGAAATACAAAATATGGATGTAATTAATATAAATACAGGTATAAAAGTTGGAAATATTATTGATGTTAAAGTAAATAGTGAAACTGGTAAAATAGAATCACTTATATTAGAAAAAAAGAAATTTTCATTTATGTTTTCTAGTCAAGATGAAATTGAAATATATTGGAATCAGATAAATAAAATAGGGGAAGATGTTATTTTAGTAGAAACTTTAATTAAATAGTGTTATAATTAGTTCATAGGAGGCTAATATGAAAGATAAGAAAAAATTGTTATATGCATCTATATGCATGCTAATATATGTAATATTAAATATTATATATTTAAGCTATAAAGGAGCTATTATAACTAATAAAACATTTGATAATATTTTTAATATTTCTATATTTGTTATATCCTTGATAGGTATAGTTTATTTTATTTTTTTAACAAACAAAAAAATAGATTTAAATAAACATAGTAAACCGATATTAATATTCTCTATATTATTTTTATTACTAAATTTAATATCAGGTATATTAGGTATTATGGTATATTCTAATTTGGATAAAGGAAAGAAAAGAGAAGTAAGAATGCTTCCTGATATAAAGTTAGAACAATATACAAATAAATGGATTTGTTTAATAATATTTATAATATGTATGCTTTTAATGTTTGTAGTTCCAAATTATATAAAAAATAAAAATTATAATTGGGTAATATATATAATAATATTTATTAGTATAACTATTCCATTTAGAAAACAATTAATACATGATTTTAAAATTTTTAAAGAATATTTTAAAGAATATAGTTCATTAGTATTAAAAACTTGGCTAAAATCATTACTATTTGTAGGAATAATAAATATTGCTGTACAACTTATAACAAATACTGACAATTCAACAAATCAGCAAAGTATACAAACAATGTTTGATAATATCCCAATATTAGTTATAATTTTAACTACAATTTATGCTCCAATTGTAGAAGAACTATTATTTAGGGGAGTTTTTAGAAAATTTTTATCAAACAAGTATGCATTTATAATAATAAGTGGTTTCACATTTGGAATACTACATGTTATTGACGATTTTAAAACTCCAATAGAGTTATTATATATGTTTACATATGGAACACTTGGATGTTTTTTAGCATCAATTTATTATAAAACTAACAATTTATGGAGTAATATATCCTTTCATTTTCTTCAAAATGCCTTAGCGGTATTAGCTATGATTTTATTAAAATTTATTTAAAAAAGTAGATATTTTTATAAAAAATTATATATGAAATAAAAGATAAAAAAAGAAATTGGTAATGATTATTAAATGCTGAAGTTGTAAGATAAAAGTGTACATAAAAAAGTGTATACTTTTATTTTGATAAAATAAATATAAAAACCTAGTTGAATATAAAACTCAACTAGGTTTTAAATAATACTTTTTTTAACTTAAATTAATATAATTCTTTTTTAAATTTATCAATATTTTCATACATAATTGTTATATAATCTTTTTTATTGTTTTTATCATCAGTAGATATGTTATTTAACATATCAATATTAATAATTTCAATAGTTGGATAAGATTTTTTAATATCTACTATTGTATTATTTTGTTTTTCATCCTTTTTCATAAATATATAACTAACTTCTTTATTAGCAATAGATTTCTTTGTATCAGATATTATTTTGTCAGTAATTGTGCTATCATCAAGAGATACTACATTAAAACCATATTTTTCTAAAAATTTAAAATCATTACTACTTACTATAATTGTTTTATTACTAGCATTTTGTACCATTTCCTTCATTTCAGCATCAATGGTAGATATCTCAAGTTTTAGATTCTCATAATTATTATCTATTTCTTTTTTTAAATATGTACTATCAATATATTCTTTAAGTCCATTTCTGACATTTTGCGCTATTGTTAAAAGATTAGATGGATTAATCCATATTTCATCCATAGTATATGTATATTCTATTCTAGCAGATGCATCAATTATTTTTAAATTTTTATTATTATTTAACATACTAACAATATAATTTTTTTCTTTATCAAGTCCATTATATATTATTAGGTTACTTTTACTATAATCCTTTAATTGTTTGTTTGTTAATTTATATGAGTAGGGATTAATATCATTTGGATAAAAACTAGATATATTTGAGTAATCACTATATAATCTTTCAGATACATATTCTATTGGATAAAGACTAGTATATATTTTTATATCCTCCATAGAATCTTCTTCAAAACACCCTGTTAACATAAAAATACTTATAAATAATATAATAAAACTAAAAACTTTTTTCATTATTTCCTCCTATTTGGTACAGGATCATAACCATATGATCCAAAAGGTGTACATTTTATTAATCTTTTTAGTGTTAAAAAACTTCCCTTAAAAAATCCATATTTTTCATATGCTTCTATAGCATAACTTGAACAAGTAGGTGTAAATCTACAAGCATTATGGAAATCTCCTGGAATATTTTGATAAACTTTTATTAAAAATATCATCAAATATTTCATTTTCTTCACCATCTATATTTTAACATAAAAACTAGTTTAATAGTAGTTTTATTTTTATTATGCGTAAAGTATATAGTTTAATTTTTGAAAAAATGTCCAAAATAGTCAAGTATGCTTTCTTTATTTTTAATATAAATTGTGTTAAAATTATCTTGGTGATTATATATGCTTGAAAAATACAATATAGATTTAAATAATAGTTTAATAAAAAGAGCATTTACACATTCTTCATATGTAAATGAAAATAAAAAAGGTGAAGACTATGAAAGATTAGAATTTTTAGGTGATAAAATACTTGATTTTGTTATTAGTGAATATCTATATATTAGTGAACATTTAAAAGAAGGTGAAATGACAAAGATTAGAGCATGCTATGTTTGTGAAAATGCTCTATATGAATATTCAAAAAAACTTGATTTTGGTAAATATTTAAGATTAGGTAAAGGGGAAGAAGCAACAGGAGGAAGAAATAGAAAGGCTATATTAGCGGATGTATTTGAAGCTTTTTTAGCAGCTATTTATTTAAGTTACGGTTTAGAAAAGGTTAAAGAAATAATATATGATGTGGTAGTTAGAGCGATAGAAGATAAAGAAGAATTTTATTTTAATGATTACAAATCAGTTCTTCAAGAACTAGTTCAAACAGATAAAAATAGTGCAACATATGAAGTTATCAGTGAAGTAGGAATGCCACATAACAAAACATTTACAGCTGTTGTAAAAGTAGATGATATGATATTAGGTAAGGGGAGTGCAAACAGTAAAAAAGAAGCAGAACAAGAGGCAGCAAAAGATGCACTAAATAAACAGGCAAAAATAAAAAATGATTGAAATATCATTTTTTTTGTAGTTTAATTAATTTTGCATGTAATACTATTTTTGTATTATTACTTGAACAAGTAGATAAAGTTATAATTTTATCATTTTCATTTAGAGCAACATCATATTTAAATACACTTCTTCTTTTAATATTTTCTAAAAATGACATATATTCTTCATTTGTAAATTCAGTAGTCAAATAATAATTTTCAGTTTCAATCTTATATGTACTAAATACTTGATATAGATAGTTATAAGAAGGAGTAGATATTCTTACTATATGATTTTCTTTTTTATTAAACCAATTATTTGTTATAACATTTTTAAGTGAACCAAACATTGTTTTATTTAATCTAGAATGACCATAAATAATGGTATTTTTATTATTAAAATCTTTATTATTTCTATAATCCATAAATACCCATCCTGCATCAGTATATTCTTTTTTAAAAGAATGCTTTAAATAATAATCATTATCACTTGTTTGCACAACTGGATAATTTATATTAGTTCCTCCTACATTAAGCCAAGCTACTGTATCACTATTTTTTTCTATTAAATTATTAAAATCAACATCAAGTAAATTCATGCCTATATAATACCAATAATCACTTGTAACATTATTAACTGGAGGATTAACATTTTCTACATTGTCATCTTCTTTTTCTATTTCTCTAATTTTAACCATATCATTTATTTCATCAACTTGTTTATCAGTCTTCTTATTATCTTTATTCCAATTAATAAGTATAGTTAATAATGTAATTAATAAAATTAGTGATAATATAAATAATACATACATAATGATTATTATATATTTCTTCTTATTTACCATGCTAAAAGACTCCTTATTATTGTTATTTTAACATATTATTTATTTATTTTAAACCTAAAATAAAATATTTTACCTATATTTGGTTTCTTGCTTAAAAGATATCTTTATTGTATAATATATAAGTACAAAATAAGTAGGAAGTTGATAATATGTATTTAAAAGCAATTAAAACAGTAGGTTTTAAGTCATTTGCAGAACAAATTAATATTGAATTTACAAATAAAATATCAGGTATAGTTGGTCCAAATGGTTCTGGTAAAAGTAACATAGTAGATGCTGTTAGGTGGGTGCTTGGAGAACAATCAGTTAAACAACTACGTGGAGAAGGAGCTATGAGTGATGTTATATTTTCTGGTAGCAAGAGTAGAAGGGCATCAAATTATGCTTCAGTAACGCTTATATTTGATAATAGCGATAGATATTTAAATATTGATGTAGATGACGTAGTAATAAAAAGGACTATATATAAATCTGGTGAAAATGAATATTTTATTAATAATCAAAAAGTAAGACTTAAGGATATACTTGATTTATTTACAGATACAGGAGCATCTAAAGAATCATTTAATATTATTAGTCAAGGAGATGTTGGAAATATCTTATCTAGTAGATCAGAAGATAGAAGGATAATTTTTGAGGAAGCAGCAGGTGTAATAAAATATAAAAAAAGAAAAATAGAAGCATTAAGAAAACTTGATAAAACTCATGATAATATGACTAGAGTAGATGATATAATAGAAGAATTAAAAATAAATATTGAACCATTAAAAAAACAATCAGAGGATGCTAAAAAGTATTTAGAGAAAAAAGAAGAATTAAAAGAAAAAGAAATAGCTCTAACTGTAAATGATATAGAAAAATATAATTATGAATATAAAAATAGCAAAGAAAAAGTTGTAACTTTAACTGATTTAATTGCAAATATGATTAGTAAATCATCAAAAGAACAAGCAAATATAGAACAAATAAAATTAAATATAAATAATTTAAATAATAAGTTATATGAAAAACAACAAAATCTTGTTAAAATATCAGAAAAGGTATCAAAACTTGAAGGTGAAAAAAACCTTATTAAGGAAAGAGGTAAATATAATTCAAAAGATATAAAACTTCATGATAATATCTTGTATTTAAAAGAGAAAATATTAAGTATTAATACTAATATTGATACATTAAATAAAGAACTTAAAAGTGATACAGATGATAATAAAAAATTAGAAGAAAAATTAAAAAATATTTCCAATAATTTAAGTACTACCTTAAATGAAAAAAATAGATTATTAAATGAACTTAATTTATTAGTTAGAAATGTAACAGAATTAAAACATAAGAGAGAAGTATTAATTAATTCATTAGAGAATAATTCATCTCTTCCATATGGAGTAAAAAACGTACTTAATAATATTAGACTTACTGGTATTCATAATGTAGCAGCAAAATTATTTGAAACACAAGAAGAATATAGTGTTGCAATTGATATAGCTTTAGCAGCAGCTTCATCACATATTATTTGTGATAATGAACTTTCAGCTAAAGAAGCAATTAACTATTTAAAAGAAAATAATTTAGGAAGAGCAACATTTCTTCCACTAAATGTAATTAAACCAAAAAGTATAGATAATGATGTATATAATATAGTAAAAAAGCAATCTGGTTTTATTGATATCGCATCTAATCTTATAAAATTTGATATAAAATATAAAGATATAATGCTTAATCTACTTGGAACAGTAATAGTATGTAAAGATATTGATTCAGCAAATAATATATCAAAATCTATTAAAAATAGATATAAAGTAGTAACTCTATCTGGAGAAGTAGTAAATATAGGAGGATCCATAACAGGTGGTAACATTAAAAAAAGTTCTATAATAAGTGATAAATATGAACTTGAAAATGTTATTAAAAGAATGAATAGTAAACAATCTGAAATACAAGAAATAGAAAATAAAATAAATGAGATAGATGAATTATATAGTAATTATGAAGATAAAAAGAAAAGTATACTTTTGAATATAGAAACGAATTCTAATACTTTAAATGAGAAAAATATGAAACTAGAAGAATTATTAAGACAAAAATCTTCATATGAATCAGAACTTAATTCAAATGAAAATACTATTAATAATGTTGTAACAAATGAAGAAGAAGAAATATTAAATGAATATTATGAAACTGTAAAAGAAAGAGATACACTTAATATAGAAATACAAGAAATAATTAAAGATTTAGAAATACAAAAAGATGATTTAGTAAATAATGAAACGAATGCTAAATCTAATAATTATGAGTTTAATAAATTACAAAATGAATTAAAAGAACATGAAATAAAAATAAGTAGACTTGATGTAAAATTAGATAATCTACTTAATATACTTAGTGAAGAATATTCAATAACCTATGAAAAAGCAAAAGAAAACTATATACTTGATATTAATGAAGATGAAGCAAGAAAAAGTGTTAATATATTAAAAAGTGAAATTAGAAATCTTGGAGATGTAAATGTTCTAGCAATAGATGAATATAAAAGAGTATCAGAAAGATACGAGTTCTTACAAAAACAAAAAAGTGATTTGATAAACGCAGAAGAAACGCTACTTGAAATAATATCTGAAATGGATGAAGTAATGAAACAAAAATTCGATGAAACATTTAAAGTAGTACAAATTCATTTTAAAGAAATATTTAGAAAATTATTTGGTGGAGGTAATGCTGAACTTAGACTTACTGATCCTCATAATTTACTTGAAACAGGTATAGATATAGTTGCTCTTCCACCAGGTAAAAAACTTCAGCACATTTCATTATTATCAGGTGGAGAAAAAACATTAACTGCAATATCACTTTTATTTGCAATACTTAAAACAAGACCTGTACCATTTTGTATACTAGACGAAGTAGAGGCAGCACTTGATGAAGCAAATGTTGATAATTTTGGTAAATATTTAACTGAATTTAAAGGTGATACTCAGTTTATAATAATTACACATAAAAAGAAAACAATGGAGTATGCTGATATACTTTATGGTATAACTATGCAAGAATCCGGTGTTTCTAAACTTGTTAGTGTAAAATTAGAAGAATTAAAAAACTAAAAAAGAATATTAGTTATTTTCTAATATTCTTTTTCTATTAATTCAGTTAATTTAAATGCTTCAGATATACTATTTGTATATGCCCTAACAAGACCACCAGCACCTAATTTTATGCCACCAAAATATCTAATAACAACTGCAAGTACATTTGTAATATCTTTCTTTTGAAGAACGTTTAAAATGGGTCTACCTGCAGTGCCATTTGGTTCTCCATCATCAACTGCCTTTTCTTTTCCATTTATTATATATGCGTAAGCAATATGAGTAGATTTCTTATATTCTTTTTTTAAATTATAAATAATATTATCGACATCATTAACATTATCAATATATATAAGTTTTGCTATAAATCTAGACTTTTTAATAACTATTTCGTTTTCTATATCTTTATCTATTACGTACATAAATTTCACCTAAATTAATTATACAATAAAAATAATTAATATGATATAATTTATTTAAAGTATGTAATTTTTAATATCTATTTAACTGTTATTATAATGATAAGAAGAATAAAGTTATAGTAATATGAATTATTTAAAACAATAGGTTTGATAGATATTGAAAATAAGTTAAATTTAATAAGAAAAGGTGATATTATGGATATCATAAAACAAAAATTATCTTTACTTCCAAAACTACCAGGTTGTTATCTTATGAAAGATAATTCAGATGTAGTAATATATGTAGGTAAAGCTAAAAATTTAAAAAATAGGGTAACTAGTTATTTTAGAGGAGAAAAAACTGGTAAAACAAAAGCACTTGTTTCTAATATAGCAAACTTTGAATATATAGTAACATCATCAGAAAAAGAAGCATTTTTACTTGAAATAAACTTAATAAAAAAATATGATCCTAAATATAATATAATATTTAGAGATGATAAAACATATCCATATATATCACTTGAATATGATAAATATCCAAAACTTGAAGTAGTAAGACCAAAAAAAAATAAAAAAAGAAAAAATGTTAAATTATTTGGACCATATCCAAATTCTTATGCTGCTAAAAATATTGTTAATATGCTTAATAGAATATATCCACTTAAAAAATGTAAAACTTTTAAAGATAAACCATGTCTTTATTACCATATAGGTGAGTGTTTAGGATATTGTCATAATAAAATAGATAAGAATGAAACGGATGAAATGGTTCATGAAATAACATCATTCTTAAATGGTAATTATGATGAAATAACTAAAAAATTAAAACAAGATATGATAGAAGCATCAAATAAACTTAATTTTGAAAAAGCAAAAGAAATAAAAGAATTACTTGATTATATTTCTAAGGTATTAGAAAAACAAAAAATAGATTTAACTGATAATGTTAATAGAGATATATTTAACTACTTTGTATACAAAGATTTTATATCAATCCAGGTTCTTCATTCAAGGGGAGGTAATTTAGTAGAAAGAAATAGTTATATTTATGAACTTAATGAAGATAAGTTAGATGTAATAAATAATTTTATAATATCATTTTATGAGAATTCATCAGATTTACCAAAAGAAATATTAGTACCAGATGATATAGATACAAATTTACTTAGTGATATACTTGGTATAAAAGTATTAGTACCTACTAGAGGTCCAAAAAAGAAATTAGTTGATATGGCATATGAAAATGCAAAAATAAAAGTTAAGGAAAAATTTGATTTAATCAAGAATGATTTAAATAGAAGCATTCATGCTAATGAAGAATTATCTAAATTACTTGGTATTAATATACATAGAATAGAATCATTTGATAATTCGCATTTATTTGGTGATTATACAGTAAGTGGTATGGTTGTATTTGTTGATGGAAAAGCATCCAAAAAGGATTATAGAAAATATAAAATAAAAGGTAATGCTAAAGATGATTATCATTTAATGATTGAAGTTATAGAAAGAAGATATTCAAGAGTTATAAATGATAATTTAGTTAAACCAGATTTAATATTAACTGATGGCGGAATTATTCAGATTAATGCATGTCTAGAAGTACTTGATAATTTATGTTTAGATATTCCAGTTTATGGAATGCAAAAAAATGATAAACATAGAATATGTGCTCTTGTTAATAAGGATGGAAAAGAAATAGAAATAGAAAAAAATAGTGATTTATTTCACTATTTAGAAAAGATAAGTGAGGAAGTTCATAGATTTACAATTAATTATCATAAGGATATAAGAAGTAAAGGCTCTCTTTCATCAAAATTAGATAATATACCTGGAATAGGTGAAAAAAGAAGAAAAGAATTAATAAAGAAGTTTAAAACCCTAACTGGTATAAAAGAGGCATCAGATGAAGAACTTTCTAAAATAATTCCTAAAAATATAATTGATACTTTAAGAACATTTTTAAATGAAGATAATTAATAAGTTATCTTTTTTTTATATTTTAAGTTTTAATAAATTTATGATATAATTTTGCTAGGTGAATAGTATGGGAAAAATAATGGTAATGAGTGAATCTCTTTCTAATAAAATAGCAGCAGGTGAAGTAGTTGAAAAATGTGCTTCTGTTGTAAAAGAATTAATTGAAAATAGTATTGATGCTTTAAGCAGTGAAATAAAAGTAGAACTTATACAGTCAGGTGTTAAATCTATAAAGGTAACTGATAATGGATGTGGTATGGATAAAGAGGATGCAATTATGTGTTTTCAAAGTCATGCTACTAGTAAAATAAAAGACGAAGATGATTTATATAATATTAATACTCTTGGCTTTAGAGGTGAAGCACTTCCATCAATTGCTAGTGTTTCTAATGTTATTATTCAAACATGTGATGGAGAAGATAGTATTATTTATGAATTAGAAGCAGGCAAACTTGTAAATCAAAAATTAGGAGATCTAAGAAAGGGTACTACTATTGAAGTTAAAGACTTATTTTATAATACACCTGCAAGACTTAAATATTTAAATAGTTTATATACAGAACTTTCTAATATAACTAGTGTTATTCATAGAGCTGCTCTTTCTCATACAAATATTAGGTTTACTTTAATTAATGATAATAAAACTATTTTAAAAACATCAGGTAGCGGTAATTTACTTAAAACTATTAATGATATATATGGTGTTAAAATATCTAAAAAGATGCTTGAGGTAAAAGGTGAAACAGATGATTATGAGATATATGGATATATATCACTTCCTGAAATTACTAAATCAAATAGAAATCATATTATTACAATTGTAAATGGTAGGGTAGTAAGAAATTCTGAATTAAATAAAACAATAAATGATGCATATCATAAATATAAATTTGATAATAGATATCCTATTATAGTACTTAATATTACAGTAGATTCTAGTTTAACAGATGTTAATGTTCATCCATCTAAAATGGATATTAAATTCAGTAACTTTGATGATTTAAAAAACCTTGTATTTGAAAAGATAAAAGAAGCATTAAATAATAATTTTTTAGCGCCTACTGTATCTAATGAAATGATAAAAATCGATAATGTATTAAATAAAATAGATACAAGTGATTCTAAAAATCAAGAAGAAATAAAAGAATTAGTATTAGATTTTTCTAGTTCAGAGAATGTTATTAAAGAAGAAGAAAATACTTATAATTACCAACCAGTTGATGTTATAGATGAACCTAAAAAAAGAGAATTTCCACTTCTTGAACCTGTTGGACAAGTTTTAGGTGTTTATATAGTTTGTCAAAATGAAAAAGGAATGTATTTAATGGATCAACATGCTGCTGATGAGAGAATAAATTATGAAAAATATAAAAAGGCTATGGCAAACCCTAAAAAAGATAAAATAAGTATGTTATTTCCAATTAATATAGAATATCCAAAGGAAGAATTTTTAATCATAACTGAACACTTAGATTTTATTAAAAATTTAGGTATAGATATTGAAGAATTTGGTGTAAATTCATTTATTATCAAAGCCCATCCAACATGGTTTAAAGAAGGCCTTGAAGAAGTATTTATAAAAAATATTTTAGAAAAGATAATAACTATGAATAAAAATTTTGATTTAGAAAGATTTAATGATAGTATATCTGCGATGATGGCTTGTAAGGCATCTATAAAGGCAGGAGACTTTATATCTATTGAAGAAATGAGAAAATTAATTGATAAATTAAAAGAGTGTGAAAATCCATTTAACTGCGCACATGGAAGACCAACAATAATACATTATCCAAAATATGAATTAGATAAATTATTTAAAAGAGCAGTATAATTAAAAATATGACAAATAAAGACAATTAAAAACTTGTAAACATATTAAAATATATTTGGTGATTAAAGTGTTAGATACTATCAATAATTTTATATGGTTAATTGCAGCTTTTTTAATTGTTTTTTCGGGGTTATATTTTTCTTTTTCTTTAAAAGGTGTACAGTTTAGATTTACTAAAATGTATAAAAGTTTATTTAGTAATAAAGATTCAAAAGGTGTTAAACCATATCAAACCTTAATGATGGTTTTAGCGGGTCGTATAGGTGTAGGTAGTATTGCTGGTGTTGCACTTGCAATATATTTTGGTGGGCTTGGATCTATATTTTGGATGTGGTTAACTGCCTTTATTGGAGCTTCTAATAGTTTTGTTGAAACAGTACTTGGAATTATATACAAAGAAAAAGATGAAAAAGATATTTATAAAGGTGGACCTAGTTATTACATAAAAAAAGGCTTAAATAATAAATTCTTAGGCGGTGTATATGCTATTATTGTTATTTTTAGTTATATAGGAGGATTTTTAAGTATTCAATCAAATACAATAACTAAATCAATAAATGAAATAACTACAGTTTCACCATTACTTATAGGAATTATAATTTCAGTAGTTACATCATTCATTATATTTGGTGGAATTAAAAGAATTGCAAATACTGCAAGTAAAACAGTACCATTCATGACAATAGGTTATGTATTAATTGCAGTATACATATGCATTGTAAATATAGATATGATTCCAGTAATATTAAAAAGTATAGTAGAGGATGCTTTTCATTTTAAACCTTTTATAGGAGGATTTTTAGGTACTATGATAATGGGAATTCAAAGAGGTATTTTTTCAAATGAAGCAGGTCTTGGAACAGGCGCAATTGCATCTTCAACTGTTGAAACAAAAGATTGTATATCCCAAGGATATCTTCAAATGATTGGAGTTTATATTACAACTCTTTTAATATGTACTTCTACTGCAATAATAATATTAACTTCACCATATAGAAGTTTAGTATTAAATGATGTAAATGGAATAGAAATTACACAATTTGCATTTTCATACCATTTAGGAGATATTGGTAATTATTTAGTTTTTATATCAATTATATTATTTTCTTTTACAACTATACTAACAGGTTATTATGATGGGGAAGCTAGTTTAAAATATTTCTCTAAAAATATTAAAAAAAGATATTTGTTATATTTAAAATTATCAACTATAATAATACTATTTTTAGGATGTATGGTTTCATCTACAACATTATGGAATTTTGTTGATATATTAGTAGCATTTGAAGCAATTATAAATATATATGCGATATTTTCACTTAGAAAAGATGTAGAAAGTAGATTAAAAAATGATAGAAAATAAAAAAATAATTTATTATGAGCTTAATTAAAAACTTTTTTTTTAGAACAAAAAGTACTAGAGAATAAATCTTTTTTTTTTTAATTGTTAGAATAAAAATATGTTGAATATAATTCTAAAATAGTTTAGAATATATTTTGAAAAAGGGATGAGTTATGATTATTGTTATTACTGGGCCAACCGCAGTTGGCAAAACAAAACTTAGTATTAGTTTAGCTAAAAAATATAATGCAGAAATTATTAATGCTGATAGTGTTCAAATTTATAGAAAAATGGATATCGCATCTGCTAAAGTTACAGAGGATGAAAAAGAAGGTATTGTTCATCATTTAATAGATATAAAAGATTATAATGAAGATTATACAGTATATGATTATCAAATAGATGCAAGAAATAAAATAAAAGAATTACAAAATCAAAATAAAAATATAATTATAGTTGGAGGCACAGGACTTTATATAAAGGCTCTATTATATGATTATAGATTTAATAAAGATGAAAAGAGTAATGATTATGATAATCTAACAAAAGAAGAGTTATATAGTAAAATACTTAATATAAATAATGAATCTAAGGTAGATAAAAATAATAAAAGAAGATTAATACGTGAATTAATTAATCTAGAAAATAAATCTGAAAATAAAAATGGAGATAAGTTACTTTATGATAATGTATATTTTATAGGTCTTACTACAGATAGAAATTATTTATATGATAGAATAAATAATAGGGTAGATGAGATGATAAAAAACGGTTTGATAGAGGAAGCTAAATATTTTTATAATTTAGATAAAAACGCTAAAAGTTTAAAAACTGTTATTGGATATAAAGAATTATTTGAATACTTTGATGGAAAAATATCAAAAGAAGAAGCAATAGATTTAATAAAGAAGAATAGTAGACATTATGCTAAAAGACAATATACATGGTTTAATAATAAAATGAAAATAAAATGGTTTGATGTCAATTTTGATAATTTTAATCAAACCATAATAAATGTAGAAAACTATATAAATAATAATTAATATAAGTAAAATTGGTATTTAAATCTATAAAAAATCATATATTTCTTCATTAAAATAATGTTCTTTATCATCTTTTTTTATTAATTCATTAGTACTAATTAAAAAATAATCATAACTAATAATATCTTCTCCAGTATTAGTAATTGGATCATCCCACGTTAAATCTATATGTTTCCATTTGTTATTAATCTTAACAACATTCCATGTGTGATTTTCATTGGCAACTCTAACATTGTCAAGTCCAATCATATTTAAAAATATAGCCATTGTATCAGTATATCCACTACATATAGAATATCCTTCAAAAAGTGTTCCAATTGCGCTATCAGAATTATATTTTGAATTTCCATTAATTTTGTTTACATCATATTTATTTGTATTTGCAATATAATCATGAAAAACTTTAATTTTATCTTCTACAGAACTATAACTATTAATTTTAAGTTCATTTATAATTTTATTCATCTTCTTTTCTATTTTATTTATATCCTCATTACTATATTTTTTTGTAATAGATAAATCAATACGCTTATTACTGTTATAATTTGATTGTATAGTTTTATAAGAATTATATGGATGTACAATTTGATTTATACTAGAAAATTCACCAAGTTCATCTGATAATTCTCTAATGTCTTTTAAACACTTGCCATAAGAATTAGAACAATAATAAGAAAAGTTTTCCCATCCATTATTTAATATAGTATAGTATACATCTAGTAATTCATTTTTATTTTTTGGATAATAATTTTCTGTTGAGTGAACATAACTAGAATGATCCATATATGTGTATTTTCCTTGTGAAAGAGCTTTTAAATTAGTTACAATACTATACGTTTTTCTATTATAATATTTATTATATATATCATATATACTTTCATTTAATATTTTCTCATCTAACATTATTATAAAAAAAAGTGCACAAAAAACTATTCCAATTATTTTTTTCATATTTTCACCTACTTATAATTATATCATATGAAGTATGAATTAAAAAAATTTTTAAATAAAAAAAATATCTTAAAAGATATTATTTACTATTCATTTTTTTTGATACACGTGATTTTAATCTTGCAGCCTTATTCTTTTTAATTATTCCGCTAGATAGTGCTTTATCGATTTTTTTCATTGCTTCTTTACCAGTATTTTCGTTAGGATCTACCATTGCTTTTTTTACTGCTGTTTTCATCGCAGATTTTATTGGTAAATTATTTGAATGTTTAGTTCTATTAACAAGTATTCTTTTCTTTGCGCTTTTTATATTTGCCACTTTATTTCACCTCCATGACGTTTTGCTTTAATAATTTTATCAAATAATAAATAAAAAATCAATAATTATTATAATATTTGGTAAAAATAGTAATGGAGGTGGTTATATGGGCCATAATATTGATTCAAGTTTATTTAATATAAGAACTGACCTTGCTATTGAAGAAATAAAAGATGAAGATAAAAATACTGTAGTAGAAAAAAAACAAAATGGAAATATAAACATTACTAGCGTTGTTATAGATCAAAAAAATAAAGATTTATATAATAAAAAAGAAGGAACATATATTACTATAGAATTTACAGATGCTACTGATTATAATAATAAAAAAGAAATAGAAAAGGTATTAGAAGAAGAATTAAAATTAATGTTAAATAAACTTAAAATCTCAGATGAAGCTAAATGTTTAATTATTGGACTTGGAAATGAAAAAAGTACACCTGATTCTTTAGGACCATTATCGATAAATAAAATAATAGTAACTAACCATTTTTTTGAACTAGGTATTAATGTAGAAGAAGGCTTTAGAAGTACAGCAGCATTTAATCCAGGAGTTATGGGTCAAACAGGACTTGAAACTAGCGATATAGTATTTGCTGTAGTAAAAGAGGTAAAACCAGACTTTTTAATTGTTATAGATGCTCTAAAAGCATCTTCAATAGATAGAATAAATAAAACTGTACAAATAACAGATGCAGGTATAAATCCAGGAAGTGGAATAGGAAATAATAGAAAAGAAATAAGCAAAGATGTATTAAATATTCCAGTAATTGCTATTGGAATCCCAACTGTTGTAGATACAGTAACAATCGTAAATGATACATTTAATTATATAACAAATAATTTTTCTTATATGAAAAATAACATTGATGAACCAAAAGAAAAATTAAAAATAATTAGAACAAATATTGATAAAAATAATGTTAATGAAGAAGATAAAAAACAATTATTTGGTCTTATTGGTAATTTAAATGATGAAGAGATAAAATCATTAATAAACGAAGTTCTAATTCCACTTGGATATAATATGATAGTTACACCAAAAGAAATAGATTTTGAAATAGAAAAATTAAGTGATATTATAGGAAACGGTATTAATAATGCATTACATAAAAAAGTAACAGAATTATAATTTATATGATTTAGTAAAAAATAGTATCTTTATATTATAATCGACAAATATTTTATTAAAATAATTTTATTATATAATAAAGGTGATAATATGAAGAAAATAAAACTTAAAAAAAATCCATCTAAAAAGAAATTTAAATTTTTTTCGGTTAAATTTCTTTTTTTAATAGTAATAGTATATATATCATATTCATTAACCCTAAAATATTCTATAAAAAATAATATGGATATGACAAATGAAAAATATGTTAATTATTTGCTTAATGAGTCATATAGGACGGATAAGCCAAATTATACATTTATAGTAAATGAAAGTTTAAAACTACTAACAAAATTAGACTTATCAAATCCAGATACCATATTAGATTCTAAAATAACTACAATAACTAGTTCATTAGATAATAAAAATAATAATAATGTAAAAAAAGATGCGAAGGCAGCAGAAGATGATTATGATATAAGTACATATGAAAAATTAACATCTTATATAAATAATCCAAATATTGATGAAGTAACTAATCCAGAGGTATATATATATAATACTCATCAACTTGAAACTTATTCAAATGGAGGTATTGAAAATCTTAATGTAACTCCTAATATAATGATGACATCCTATCTTCTTTCTGAAAAATTAACAAAATTAGGCGTTCCAAGTATTGTAGAAGATACTAATATGGCTGAATTTATAAGAGTATCAAATCTTGAAAATAGTGAAGTTTATGCGACTTCTAGAATCTTTATTAACAATGCCAAAACAAAAAATCCTAGTTTAAAGTATTTTATTGATATACATAGAGATTCCGTTGATAAAAATATTTCAACTTGTGAAATAAATGGTAAAAAATATGCAAGAATTTTATTTGTAATAGGTACATCAAATGAAACATACTCAGAAAATGAGAAAATAGTAAGAAAAATAGATGATATATCAGATGATCTATATCCTTGTATGTCAAGAGGAATATATAAAAGAGAAACAAAAGGATGGAGTGTAGCATATAATCAAGATATATCTCCTAATGTTATGCTTATAGAAGTAGGTGCAAAGGAAAATACGATAGATGAAGTATTAAATACAGTTGATGCACTAAGTAAGGTTTTAAAAAAATATATGAAAGGATAAATTTATGAAACCAAAGAAAATATTTAATACTATAGTTTTTTGTTTATTTGTTATATTTTTATCTATATATGGAGCTTCTAAATCTGGTTATTACGAATATGAAAATGAGAAAAAAGCAAATTTTACAGAAGAAAAAATTAAAGAATTTGAAAAAGATATAGCATCTGGGAAAAATGTTAATATAAAAGATTATTTAGTAGATGATAGTAAAAATTATGACAATAAAATAACCGATATAGGATCTTTATTTTCAGATGCAATAAATGGTGGATTAACAAACGGTTTAGAAAAAAGTTTTAAAATTGTAGAAAAATTAATTAGTTAAATATCACTCTTTTAGAGGATATTTTTTTTATTTAGTTTATATATACTATGGAGGAGATAAAATGCGCCATAGATATATAAAACAAGAAGGAATTAAAGATTGTGGAGTTTGCACTTTATATAATATCATTAAATATCATGGTGGTAGTATAAATATAGAAAAGTTAAGAAGACTTACTAAAACAGATGAGAATGGAACCAACGTATATAATATGGTTTTAGCATCTTCTAAGTTAGGATTAAAAGCAAAATCTTATAAATGTGGATTAAATGATCTTTGGTCTTTAAATTTTCCTTCAATTGCGCACTTAAAATTTGAGAATAACTGTTATCATTTTGTTATAATAGACAAAATAGTAGATGATGAAATAATTATATTTGATCCTATACGTGGAATTTTAAAATATTCAATGGATGATTTTTCTAAAGAATGGACAGGTATAGTTATAACATTTAAAAAAACTGATTATATAGTTAAAGAAAAAGAATTAGGCTATTTTAAAAAGATATTAATATATTTAAGTAAATATAAAAAAATTATCATATATATTTTTTTAATTTCTATTATTTGTTCACTCCTATCTAGTATTAATTCTTTTTATTTTAGTAATCTTTATAATTATAAAAATAAATCAGTATTAATATTAATTATATTTATAATATTTCTCTTTCTTAAAATATCATTAGATAAACATAAAAGTACAATTTTACTCAATTTTAGTAAAACAATTGATAAGAAAATAACTAATAAAGTCTATGGGAAAATTATATCTCTTCCAATTATATTTCATCATAGTAGACCAGTAGGAGATATTGTATCTAGATTAAATGATTTATCTTATATAAAAAATTTTATTAATGAATTTAGCTTTTCTTTTTTAGTAGATTTAATATTTACTATTGTTATAAGTATTTTTTTACTTATACTTAGTAAAGAATTATTTATTATTTTATTATTTATATTAATAATTTATATTCTATCTTATTTAATTATTAGATCTAATATAAAATACTTATCAATTATAAATAAAGAGAATGCTTCATTGGTTAATACATTTATAATGGAAAGTATTCTAGGAATAGATACTATAAATAATCTAAATATAAGACAAGATATATATAATAAATACAATAATATATATGGTTTAGCACTAGATAATAATATAAAATTTAATAGAAAAATAGTAAATGTGAATATATTTGAAGATTTTATAACTTCATTTGGAACAATAATTATATTATTTTTTGGTATAAATTTTGTTAAAAATGGCTTAATAACATTTTCTTCTTTAATAGCATTTAACTCATTATTAATTTATCAGTTGTCATCAATAAAAAATCTAATTAGATTTGATAACTCAATAATAGAGGCAAAAAACTCATATAAAAGAATTAATTCAATACTTACTAATAGTGAAGATGAACCTACTTGTTATGGGTTAATATTTAATAAAGAAATATGTTTTAAAAATGTTTCTTATTCATATAATCAGAATTATAATGTACTTAATAATATTAGTTTTAAAATAGAAAAGGGCAAGTATATTTTTGTAAGAGGAGAAAGCGGTATAGGTAAATCAACAATATTTAAATTACTTACCAAACAATTAAAATGTGAAGATAATACTATTTTTATTGATAACATAGATATAAATAAACTAAGTAGTAAAGATATTACTGATAATATTTGTTATGTATCACAAAATGAATATATATTTACAGATACGATAATTAACAATATAAAAATGTATAAGGAAATTGATAGTGAGTTATTACGTAGTGTATTAAGTATAACTATGATAGATAAAATATTAAATGATAGAAATATAAACCTTGATTTTGTTTTAGAAGAAAATGGACATAATCTATCTGGAGGAGAAAGACAAAAAATATTATTAGCGAGAACATTATTAAGGGGATCAAATTTATTAATATTAGATGAAACAATGAATGAAATAGATGCAGTAAGTGAAAGAAAAATTATAGAGGATATAAAGAAAAATTTTAATTTTACTTTAGTTTTAATTTCACATAGAAATGATAATAGTGATTTATTTGATGAAATATTAACAGTAAAGGGGGAGTAAAAATGAGAGAATTAACTAATGAAGAGATGCTTAATGTGAATGCAGGTAGTATATCTGCGGGTGCAGTAGCAGCGATAGTTGCGGGGATATCGTTTTTAGTTGGAATATTAGATGGATATGTAAGACCATATAAGTGTAGATAAGGGGGAAAAATGAAAGAATTAAATAAAAATGAAATGCTTAAAATAAATGCTGGTGCATCAGTTACAGGGACTCTTGTAAATTCTATATTTAAAGGTGTAACCATATTTACTGATTTAGGTAGATATCTAGGATCTTCTATAAGAAGAATTATAGATAAAAATTTATGCAGATATTAATAAACAAGAGAAATAATCTCTTGTTTTTAATTATTTTTAACTTTAGCATAATATACTGTTACAAAATTTATACATATTTATCAATAATTGTTAATATTTCATCTTTTTCTATCAAAAAAAAGAAAAAAATGTTGAAATAAAATTTTTAGAGTGTTATAATCTATTTAGTAAAAACGAAGGGAGGGATAAAAATGACAAAAGTTGTAGTAAGAAATGGAAACGTTGATGGTGCTTTGAAAAAATTTAAACAAAAAGTAGCAAAAAGTGGAATCCCTTCAGAATGTAAAAAAAGAGAACATTACTCTAAACCAGGTATTAAAAGAAGAGAAGCTAAAAAGGCAGGTATAAAAAACAGCAGAAAGAAACAAAATCGTGATAGAGATTAAAATGAAGTAGAATACTACTTTATTTTTGTTTTAGGAGGATATATGAAAGAAAGATTACAAAAAGATATGATTGAGGCTATGAAAAGCCATGATAAAATTTCATTAGATGTTATTAAATTAATTAAAGCATCAATTCAAATGGAAGAAATTAATAATAAAAAAGAATTAACAGATGAAATGATTACTAATATTATTGTGAAACAAGTTAAGATGAGAAATGATGCAATTAATGATTTTAAAAAAGCAAATAGAGATGATTTAATAAATCAGTATAATGAAGAGATAAATATATTAAATAAATATTTACCAAAACAATTAACTGATGATGAAATAAATGAAATAATAGATGATGCCTTTAAATCTATTAATCCAAGTTCAATAGCTGATATGGGTAAAATTATGAAAGAGGTATCTTTGAAATTAAAATCAAGAGCTGACATGGGACATGTTTCAAATATTATTAAAGATAAATTATCAAAACTTTAAGGACTTCTTAAGTTCTTTTTTTTTCATATACTTTAATAGGTGATAAAAATGGGATTAGTTAGAAATATAGAAAATTATGTTAAACAAAACGATTTTAAGATAATTCTTAAAGATAAAATGATAGATATACAAAATTATACTCAGTTAGATACTATTAGTGAAAATGAACTTAAGATATTTAATAATAATCAAAAAATTATTATTAAAGGAAAATCATTAAGTATAAATAAATTACTAAATAATGAGATACTTATTGTTGGAAAATATAATCAAATAATATTAGAGGATAATAATGAATAGTTATTTAATAATAAAGGTAAATGGAAGTAATATAACTAATTTTATAAATAAGTGTCACAAAAATAATATAAATATTATTAATATAAAAAAAATATCGTATAAAGAAATAATTATTAAGATAAACTATAATGATTATGAAAAATTAAATAAAATAAAAACAATATATAAACTTACTATCATAGATAGTTTAGGATACTTAAAATTTAGAGAATTGTTAAATAAAAATAAACATTTTCTTATAATTTCATTTTTAGGTGTATTATTTTTAATATATTTATCAAATATAATATTTAATATTAATATAATTAGCGCTAATAGTAGTCTTAATAAAAAAGTATTAAATGATTTAAATGCATATGGGATAAAAAAATATTCATTAAAAAAATCATATGATGATATATCAAATATCAAACAGATATTATTAGAAAAATATAATGATGAAATAGAATGGATTGAGATAACAAATATAGGAACAAAATATGAGATTAAAATAGTTGAAAGAAAAAAACCAAAAAAAGATAAAAAAGAAGAATATTCAAATATAGTAGCTAAAAAGTCAGGAGTTATAAAAGAAATATATGCAGAAGATGGAATGAAGGTAGTAGATGTAAATACTTATGTGAATAAAGGTGACATAGTAATTAGTGGTGCGATTACAAAAGATGATAAGGTAAAAAAATTTGTTGAAGCAAAAGGAAAAGTTTATGCAGAAGTATGGTACAATGTGAATATTGAGTTTCCACTTAACTATATTGAAAAAAGATATACAAATAATAAGAAAAAGAGTTTTTATATAAAGATAAATAATAAATATATAACAAAAAAACGTTTTAAAAATTTTGAAAGAAATTCTATAGTAAATTTAAAAAATAAATTAATCCCATTTGAAATAGGCATAGAAGAACAAAGAGAGGTAATAATAATTAAAGATAAATATTCTATAAATGAGGCTAAAATAAAGGCATTAGAAAACGCAAAAAGTAAAGTTTTACAGTCTCTTGATAAAGGAGAATTTATAACTTTGCAAAAAACTTTGAATTTTTCATCAAAAGATAGTAAAATAATAATGGATGTGTTTTTTTCCTGTTATGAAGAAATAGGAAAGAAAGAGAAAATAATTCCAGAGTAATAGAGGTGTAAGCATGATTGAAAATACTTTACAAAAAGCAGTAGACAATAATTGGCCTATGTTATTTATATTTACAACAGTAATAGTAACAATAAGATTAGTATATTTATTTGTACATAAAGAAAAGTTTATATTATATAAAGAATTATTTTTATTACTTTTTTTGATATATGCATTATTATTGTTTTATGTTGTTACATTTCAGGATGTGAATTACGGTACTAATAATATTGTTCCATTTAAAGAAATATTTAGATATAAAATGGGATCTGAATTATTTATAAAAAATATACTTGGTAATATAATTTTATTTATTCCATTTGGTGTTTTTGTTTCATATATTATGAAAACAAGAAGAACATTTCCAATTATTATAATATCTCTAATAACATCAGGTGTTATTGAGTATACACAACTTAAAATAGGTAGAACATTTGATATAGATGATATAATACTTAACGTAATAGGAGGATTTGTTGGTTATTTAATATATATAATTTTAGATGTAATATCTGATCATTTACCTTCATTTTTTAAGTCTGATACATTTAAGAATATAACTATAATAGTTGTTTTAATAATATTGTTTTTAATATATACAAACTATTCTTTATGGGGTATTTTAAGATGAATGATATAGGTATATTTAATGAAAGTAATAAAGATATAGAATTACTAGATGAAATAGAAAAATTAGTCAATTATTATGTTAATTATCTAAAATTAGAAAATACTGTATTTAATATAATTTTTGTTAATAATGAAACAATAAGAAAAATAAATAGAGAATATAGAAATATAGATAGGGAAACTGATGTAATAAGTTTTGCATTAGAGGATAATAATACATTTCCAAAAGGTGAATTTAGAGTTCTTGGAGATATTTATATTTCAATTGATAAAGCAATTAGTCAAAAAGATGAATATAACCATTCTCTAAAAAGAGAATTATGTTTCTTAGTAACACATGGATTACTTCATTTATTAGGTTATGATCATATGACTAAAGAAGATGAAAAAGAAATGTTTGATTTACAAAAGGAGTTATTAGATAGTTATGGAATTAAAGAATAAAAAAATTAAAAAAAGAGGATTTAAAAGATTCATATCAAGTATAAAAAATTCAATAAAAGGACTTGAGTATGCATATTTAAATGAACAAAGTTTAACACTTCATGCAATATTAACAGTAGTTGTATTGGTATCAGGATTTTATTTTCACATTTCTAAAATGCAGTGGGCAATACTTGTTGTTGTTATGACTATAATAATTGTTACAGAACTTTTAAACACTGCTATTGAAGCAACTGTTGATCTAGTTACCAAAGAATATCATGAACTTGCAAGAATAGCAAAAGATTGTGCTTCAGCAGCAGCTTTTGTATCATCATTATTAGCATGTGGATTATATTTATATGTGTTTTTACCACAAATTATAAAATTATTTATTTAGGGGGAGAATGTATGAGAGAAAAATTACAAAATTTGCTTGTTAATTCATATAGTCCTTATTCAAAATTTAGAGTAAGTTGTATTGTAGTTATGAATGATGGGACAGAATTTAATGGTGTAAACGTTGAAAATGCATCTTATGGTGCTACTATATGTGCAGAAAGGAGCGCCATTGTATCCGCTATAAGTAACGGTTATAAAAAGGGCGACTTTAATAAATTATATATAATGGTCGATAGTAATAAAATTAGTACTTGTTGTTTTTTATGTAGACAAATAATAGCTGAATTTTTTCATCCTGATAAAGAAATAATATTAATGAATACATCAAAGGATGAAAAAAGATTTACTGTTAAAGATCTTTGTCCATATCCATTTAGTTCGGAAGATTTAAAATAATGAAAACAGGATTTATAGCTATAGTAGGAAGACCCAATGCGGGCAAATCAACGTTAATTAATACCATAATGGGAACAAAGATTGCTATTGTTTCAGATAAAGCACAAACAACAAGAAATAGTATACAAGGAATATATACGGACAAAGACTCTCAAATTATATTTATAGATACACCAGGTGTACATAAACCTAAACATAAACTTGGAAAATATATGAATAAGCAAGTTTATTATTCTTTAGAAGATGCAGATATTATTTTATTTATGATAGATTCTAATGCTAGTTTTGGTAAAGGGGATTTATTTATATTAGATAAATTAAAAGAATTAAAATCTCCTATATTTTTACTTTTAAATAAAATAGATAAAATACCTAAAGAGAATTTATTAAAGTGTATAGATGAATATAAAAATATTTATGATTTTAGTGAAATTATACCGATTTCAGCATTAAAAAAAGATAATATTGAAGATTTAATAAAAACAATAAAAAAGTATTTAAAAGAAGGGGATAAATACTATCCAGATGATTATTATACAAATAAAAGTATAAATTTTATGATATCTGAATTAGTTAGAGAAAAGGTATTAAATTTAACGAAGGAAGAAGTTCCCCATGCTGTAACTTGTATACTTGAAAGTTATGAGGATAACGGTTTAAGTATTCATATAAATGTACTTATAATAGTAGAAAGAGAAGGTCTTAAAAAAATATTAGTGGGACATAATGGTTCTATGATTAAAAAAATTGGTATGGAAGCAAGACATGATATAGAAAAATTACTTGGTAAAAAAGTTTATTTAGAATTATTTGTAAAAACTATTAATAACTGGAGAGAAAAAGAAAAATATTTAACAGAATTTGGTTTTAATGAATTTGAGGAGTAAAGTTTAATATGACAAAATGTGAAAATAGCAATGAAGTAATAACTTATTTAGAAGAGGTATTTAGAATAAAAAACGTATTAGAATATATAAAGAAAAGTAAGGAAAATTTTCCGTTTGATTACAGATATGTGATATTAAAAGAAGATGATTTGAATGAAAAATTAAAAAAAATAATATTAGATTCATATACTGATGAAGAGCTTGATTTAGTATATTCTACTCTTTTATCTTATGTTTATGAAACTTCATTTGAAGCTATAATATTTGAAGAAGATGATATATTTAATAAAAAAAATCATAATAAAGTTTTGGAAAAATGTTGTTGGGAGTACAATAAAAGATTTTAATTTTGAATAAATTCTTATTAATATACCAGTATATTAATAGGTGATTAATATGAATAGAAATGATATATGGAGTTTATTTAAAATGACAGGAAAAATAGAGTATTTCCTTAAATATAGAGAAATGTGCGAAAAAGGAATTGATAAAATTGGAAATAACGAAAGTAGAAGGGATAATAATTAGTGAATCTAGTTATAAAGAAACTAGCAAACTTTTAAATATAATTACAAGAGAATTTGGACTTATTAGTGTACTTGCAAAAGGTACTAAAAGTTTAAAAAATAAAAATAGAGCATTTACAAGCAAATTAACATATGCTAATTTTCAGATATATTATAAAAAAGATAAATTATCTAATTTATTATGTGCAGATTTAATAAATCCATTTATTAATATAAAAAAAGATTTAATTAAAATAAGTTATTCTACGTATTTAACAGAATTAGCAAGTCAAGTAATTAAACATAGTAATAATAATGATATATTTGATATTTTAGTTAAGTCACTAGTAAAAATAGAACAAAATTATGACCCAACTATAATTAAAAATATAGTAGAATTAAAGTATTTAAATTATTTAGGAATAAGACCAATACTTGATTCATGTTGTGTTTGTGGAAGCATAAATATACTTACGGTTTCAACAAGTAAAGGAGGATTCATCTGTAGTAATTGTCATACTAATGAAGCAATTATAAGTTCAAAATCAATAAAATTACTTAGGATGTTATATTATGTTGATATAGAAAAAATATCAAAAATAAATGTATCTAATGATGTAAAGCAAGAAATAGATAAATTTATAGGAGAATATTATGATAAGTATGCAGGATTATATCTAAAATCTAGAAATTTTTTAAAAACAATAAAAAATACTTATATATAATATTTTTTTATGTTATAATTACCTAGGAAGGGTTTTGAATATGAAAGTACAATTAAGAAAAGAAAAAATAGAAAATATGGAAGACTTTGTAGAATTATTTTTTGCATCTTATTCTACTAAAAAAGCAACTGAAAATGGAGATTTGTATATTTCTAAATATTTTAAAAACATATGCAAAAATGTATTTAATATATTTGGATATGAATTTAACGAATTATTAGATGAAAATAAAAATTTTAAAATAGATGAATTTATATATTTATTAGATAATTCTACTTTAAAGAAATATTGGAGAGATGAATACAAATTTGATATAAAAAAAGATGAAATACATACAAAGGTAGATATGTCAAAAATAGAAGATAAATTAAATAAATATGATGACAGAACAAAATTACTTATGAATATGATTGTTGATATGATAGTAAAGATAGAAAAATGTATTGAAGAATATTCTAAAGAAGAATTTGATGAAAATATTAAAAAATATATATATTTAAATAGTTAATGTATTTAGTTAAACAGTAATTAAAACAAGGATAATTCATAAATATAGATGCACTATTTTCTTGGAAATATGAATTGTCTTTTTTCATAAAAGGAGAGATAAAAATGGAAAAATTAACAATGGAAAAACTTACAAATATATGTAAACAGTATGGTTTTATATTCCAAGGAAGTGAAATATATGGAGGACTTGCTAATACATGGGACTATGGTCCAATAGGTGTTGAACTTAAAAATAACATTAAAAAAGCATGGTGGAAGAGATTTATAGAAGAAAATCCAAATAGTTATGGACTTGATGCAGCTATTCTTATGAATCCTGAAGTTTGGGTAGCATCAGGTCATGTTTCATCTTTTTCTGATCCACTTATTGATTGTAAAAAATGCAAATCTAGACATAGAGCTGATAAGCTTATTGAAGAATTTACAAAAGGAGAAGAAACCGCAGATGGCTGGGATAATGAAAAACTAGAAAAATATATTAAAGATAATAAAATAAAATGCCCAAAATGTGGAGAGTCAGATTTCACTTCAATAAGGCAATTTAATCTTTTATTTGAAACTCATATGGGTGTTACTGAAGATACCAAAAATAAGGTATATTTAAGAGGAGAAACAGCTCAAGGAATATTTGTAAATTTTTTAAATGTACAAAGAACTATGAGGGCAAAACTTCCATTTGGTATAGGTCAAATAGGTAAAGCTTTTAGAAATGAAATAACACCAGGTAATTTTACATTTAGAACTAGAGAGTTTGAACAAATGGAATATGAATTTTTTTGTAAACCAAAAGAAGATCTAAAATGGTTTGAATATTATCAAGAATATGCGATGAATTTTTTAACTGATATTGGACTTAAAAAAGAAAATTTAAGACTTAGAAAACATAAAAAAGAGGAACTTGTATTTTATAGTAAAGCAACTACAGATATAGAATATAATTATCCTCATGGATGGGGTGAACTTTGGGGTATAGCAGATAGAACGGATTATGATTTAAAAGTTCATTCAAATTCTTCTAATACTAATTTAATATATTTAGATCCAGAAACAAATGAAAAATATACTCCATATGTAATAGAACCATCTGTTGGTTGTGATAGACTCACACTAGCAGTTTTATCAGATTCATATGATGAAGAAGTGTTAGAAGATGGATCAATAAGAGAAATAATGAGATTTAGTCCAGTAATAGCGCCATATAAAGTAGGTATCTTACCACTTGTTAAAAAATATCATAAGGAAAAAGCTGAAGAAATATATAATACTTTGAGTAAATATTTTATGTGCATTTATGATGAAAATGGAAATATAGGAAAAAGATATAGAAGATGTGATGTTATAGGAGTTCCTTATTGTATTACTATAGATGATGATACTATAAAAAATAATACAGTAACAATTAGAGATAGAGATACTATGAATCAAATAGTAGTTAATATATCCGAAGTAAAAGATTATGTACAAGAAAAAATAAATTTATAAATAAAAATTTCTTGTATATAATTAAATAATATGTTAGTATAGTTTACTATTGAAAGGGGAGTTATTATGAAAAATAATGAAGATTTATCAATTATATTAGAATTTATAAATAATGTACCACAATCTGTAAAGGATATTCTTCCTTATTATCCTATACAAATACTTAAAAACTATACTAAGCTTTCTAATAAAGAGGCAAATGGAAATGTATATAAGATTCATCTTGAAGGTGATCTTATAACAGATGGTTATGAAAAATCCTTACTATTATTAAAAAAAGGATCTATGCTAAAAAAAGAAAAATATAGTGATAGTATTCTTTTATATAAAAAATTAAAAGGGATAATGACAATATATGGAAAAGTACTTGAAGATAAAAATTTTGATATTAATGAAAGTCATCTTATTGATAAAACAATAGAAGATACAGTAGTTTTTTCATTTAGACGAAATGTATTATAAGATTTATAATTAATTTTTTAAAAAATTAATTATAAATTTTTTTATATTGCTATTTTATATAAAAAGCTCCTATTTTTAATTTATTTATTGATTATCAATTATTTTATTATAAAATTTGTAAAAATCTATTTAATTTTACTAGAAAATATGATAAAATCATTATAGCTATAATATAGGAGGATAATATGGGAATGTTAGATAAAATTTTAGGAAAAGAGATAAATGGTGGAGAAATATCAGAAGATGAATATTATTCACTAGGAATTGATGAAGCTTATAAAGATTCTAATAGTGAAGGAAATAAAATGATTTTACTTGAACCAAGAGCATATTCAGAAAGTCAACAAATTGCGGATCATTTAAAAAAGAGAAATACAGTAGTAGTTAATTTAAAAAGGGTAACTCCAGAACAAGCAAAAAGAATAGTTGATTTTTTAAGTGGTACTTTATATGCAATTGGAGGAGATTTACAAAAACTTGGACCAGGAATATTTTTATGTACTCCAAAAAATATTAATGTACAAGGTAAAATAACTGAAGAAGAAGATAAATCAAGAAGAACAAAAAATGATGATTTAGATAATTAATATATGGACAAAAAGAATAAAAGGTGTTAATATATAACGCATAGCTAAAGAGGTGATTTAATGGAAAAATTTAGTAGAACACTTCATGGCTATAATCCTGATGAGGTTAATAATTTCATTGATGAAATAATTTCAAGGGTTGAAAAAATGGTAGATTCAAATAGACAAAAAAATGAAGAAATTTTAATGTTAAGAGAAAAACTTGCAAAAAAAACTGAATCAACTGAAATTATTGAAAAGGCTAGAAAATTCGATGAACTTGAAAAAACCTTAAATAGGGCAATTGTTATGGCAGAAGATACTGGAGAACATATTAGAAGGGTTGCAAAACAAGAAAGAGATTTATTAATAGAAGAAGCAAATAAAAATGCTAGTATTATAATTAATGATGCTTTGATTAGATCTCAAAAAATAGAGTATGAGATGTCAATCCTTAGAAAAAATATAGTTATGTTCAAAAGAAAATTAAAGATGAATCTTGAAGAACAACTAAAAATGGTTGATGAGATAGAAGTCATAGAAGATATAAATATATAATATATGATGGAGACGAATATTTAATAATGTTTAAAAGAGAGTGTATGGTTGGTGTAAATACATAAACATTTAAATATTAGATCACTCTTGATATTTTTATCTGAATTTTTGTAGGATAAAACGTAAATTAGCGTTAATAATTTGAGTGCATAGAAGAGTCTATGAAGTAGGGTGGTACCACGGAAAAATATTTCGTCCTTATATTCATAGATCTTTTTATATATGGAAGGAGGATTTTTATGTTAATATATATATTATTTTTAATAATTGGATTTGTATTATTAATTAAAGGAGCTGATGTTTTTGTTGATGGTTCTTCATCCATTGCACAAAATTTAAAAATTCCAAAAATGGTAATTGCACTTACAATAGTAGCATTTGGAACTAGTGCTCCAGAACTTGCAGTTTCAATTAAGGCTACATTATCTGGTAATTCTGATATAGTACTTGGAAATGTATTAGGAAGTAATATAATTAATATATTATTAATACTTGGTGTATCTAGTTTGTTTTCATCTATGTGTGTAAAGGATAATACTGTAAAAAAAGAAATACCACTTACGATTTTATTTTCTATACTTCTTTCAACATTAGCATTTGATAACATATTTGTTAGTAATTTAAAAAATGAAATAACAAGAAATGATGGTATTGTTATACTTCTATTTTTTACAATCTTTATATATTATTTATTTAGTGTTACAAAGAAAGGCAATAAAAAAGATATAGAAAATCCTAAATATGGTATTTTAAAGTCAATAATATATGTTATTGTTGGTTTAGTATCAATTGTATTTGGAAGTAATATGGTTGTAGATAATGCATCCTTAATAGCTAAAACATTGAATGTAAGTGAAAAAATGATATCACTTACTATAGTAGCGTTAGGAACATCACTTCCAGAATTAGTTACAAGTGTTCAAGCTGCTAGAAAAGGTGAAAATGATATTGCAATAGGAAATATAATAGGTAGTAATATTTTTAATATTGGAATTGTAGTAGGCATTCCTGCATTATTTATAGGTAATATTAGCGCATCATCATTTAATTATATAGATATGCTAATGATGATATTATCTGCTATCCTTTTATTTATATTAACATTTAAGAAAAGGAAAATTGATAAAGGCGAAGGAATGATAATGCTTATTATATTTATTGTTTATTATAGTTATGTAATTGTAGGAGGTATAAATTAGTGAAAATATTTGAAAGTTTACAAAAAGAAGAAAATTCAAAATTAGAAGAAAGAATACAAAAAAAATGGAAAGATGAAAATATTTTAGATAAAACAATTAAAAATAGAGAAGGAAATAAAGATTTTGTTTTTTATGATGGACCAATATATGCAAATGCAAAACCTGGAATTCATCATGTATTTGCAAAAACGATTAAAGATTCTATTTGTAAATATAGAACAATGAAAGGATACAGAGTTTTAAGAAAAATAGGACTTGATACCCATGGACTTCCAATTGAGGTTAATGTAGAAAAAAAACTAGGTTTTAAATCTAAAATTGATATAGAAAATTTTGGTATTGAAAATTTTTGCAAAGAGTGTAATAAAGAGACTGATAAAAACATTGATATAGTAAAAAAAGTAACAGATCAGATGGGTCAATTTATTGATATGGAAAATCCTTATATTACATGCAAAAATGAATTTATTGAATCTGAATGGTGGCTTATAAAAAATATTTTTGATCAAGGATTAATATATTATGGAAATAAAGTTTTACCATATTGTCCAAGATGTGGTACAGAATTATCTGCAAATGAAGTGTCACAAGGCTATAAAGAGGTAAGTGTTAATACTGTAATAGTTCCATTTAAATTAAAAGATGATGATACTTATTTACTTGTTTGGACAACAACTCCATGGACACTTATAGATAATGTTGCGGCTTGCGTTAATCCTACATTAGATTATTTAAAAGTTGAATCTAAAGGTTTTAAATTTATAGTAGGTAAAACTCTTGCAGATAAAGTTTTAGGAGAAGACTATAAAATTTTATCTGAATTTAAAGGTAAAGAATTAGAAAGAATTGAGTATGAACAATTTTTACCATTTGCTAAAGTAGATAAAAATGCATTTAAAGTACTTTGTGATAATTATGTTACTGATATAGATGGAACTGGTATAGTACATTTAGCTCCTGCATATGGTGAAGATGATAATAGAGTATGTAAAATAAATAATATTGCTTTTGTAAATTCAGTTGATAAAGAAGGAAAATATACTATAGGTCCTTGGGAGGGTAGTTTAGTAACAGATAGCAATCTAGAAATAGAAATAATTAAATATTTAAAAGAACATGATAAATTATTTAAAAAGATAAAAATTAAACACGATTATCCTCATTGTTGGAGATGTAAAAATCCATTAATTTATTATGCTAAACCTGCGTGGTATATAAAAACAACAGAAAGAAAACAAGAAATAATAAATGCTAATAAAAAAGTCAAATGGTATCCTAGTTACGTTGGTGAAAAAAGATTTGCTAACTGGCTTGAAAATATGGTAGATTGGGGTATTTCTAGAAATAGATATTGGGGATGTCCTATGCCAATTTGGACTTGTGAATGTGGGAATGTAACTTGTATTGGTTCAATAAAAGAATTAAAAGAAAAATGCATAGATGATATCGATATTGAAAACATTGAACTTCATAGACCATATATAGATAATGTTCATATTAAATGTGATAAATGTGGCAAAGTAATGAATAGAGTAAGTGATGTAATGGATGTTTGGTTTGATTCTGGTGCAATGCCATATGCACAATATCATTATCCTTTTGAAAATAAAGAATTATTTGAAAGTCAATTCCCAGCTGATTTTATTGCTGAAGGAGTAGATCAAACAAGAGGATGGTTTAATTCATTAATTTGCATATCTACTTTAGTTTCTGGTGTATCAAGTTATAAAAATGTTGTTGTAAACGATATGATGCTTGATGCTCATGGAAAAAAGATGAGCAAATCTGTTGGTAATATTATTGATCCAGAAGAAGTTATGACAAAATACGGTGCAGATCCAATTAGATTTTATATGCTTAATGCATCACCAGTATGGACACCACTTAGATTTGATGAAGAAGGAGTTAAAGAAATTAATTCTAAAATCATTGGAACTTTAAAAAACACTTATACGTTTTTTGAAATGTATGCTAATACTGATAATGTAGATCCAAGAGACTTTGATGTAAGTTATGACGATTTAGAAGAAATTGATAAATGGTTTATTTCAAAATATAATAAGTTAATAAAAAATGTGACAAATGCATTTGAAGAATATGATTTAAATAAGGCAACAAAATATTTCTTTACATTTTTAAATGATGACTTATCAAATTGGTATATAAGGAGAAATAGAAGAAGATTTTGGTCTTCTACTTTAGATAATAGTAAAAAAGCAGTATATAAAACAACTTATAATATTTTAATTGGACTATGTAAGTTATTAGCACCTATAATTCCATTTATAACAGAAGAAATTTATATTAAATTAACAGGAAAAACTTCTGTACATCTAGAAGATTATCCAAAATATGATGACTCTATGATAAATGAAAAAATAGAAACAAAAATGGATTTAATAAGAGATTTAATTTCTCTTGGTAGAAATGCAAGAGAGGAAGTTAAAATAAAAGTACGTCAACCAATAAGCGAGGTTATACTTGATGGTAAAAATAAAGATATAATTGGAGACTTAACTGAACTTATTAAAGAAGAATTAAATGTTAAAAATGTGGTTTATGAAGATGATCTATCCAAATATATGAATTATGAAATTAAACCTAATTTTAGAGTTTGTGGCTCAATGTTAGGATCTAAAATGGGTGATTATGTAAAATTACTTAATAATTTAACAGAAAATGAGATTAGTAAATTAGTATGTAAAGAAAGCATAGATACAAAATTAAATGATGAAGATATTAAAATAACTCCTGATATGATAGAAGTTAGAATAAAATCTAAAGATGGATTTGATGCCGCTATGGGAAATAATAATTTTATTATATTAAATACAACATTAACAGATGATTTATTAAATGAGGGTATAGCAAGAGAACTTGTATCAAAGGTTCAAAATTTAAGAAAACTTAAAAATTTCGATGTAGCAGATAGAATTAAATTATATTATAACGGAGATATAGAAAATATAATAACTGATTTTAATGAATATATAAAAATAGAAACATTATCTAATGATATAATTAAAAGTGATAATCTAACTGATAGTTATAATTTAAATGGAATAGAAGTTAAACTTGATGTTCAAAAGATTTAACTCTAATATTGAAAATGATAATAGAACAATAAAATTAATTAAAAAGTTAAAAAAATAAATTTTAAAATTTATTTTTTTTCATTTTTATAGAATTTTGAAATATTATATTATATGTACTTGAAATGTCATATTTATTGACTTTTTAGTATTTATATGATAGTATTAATTTCGTTGCCTTAAAAAGGAGGGGATATTATGTACATGGATGATGAGTTAAATAAAAATAAAATTGATTCACTTAAAAAATTAGTATATTATTATCGTTTAAAAAAACTATCATGTGGTTTAAATAACTACGAAATTAAAAAATATGAAGAAACTAAAGAAAAACTATCTAAAATCAATACTTATGTAATGTAAAAAAATGCTAATTTTGAGCATTTTCATCATTGTATTGATTATTTCTAATAAATTCTCTTAAGAGCTTTGTTAAAGCTCTTTTTTCTATTCTTGAAACATAACTTCTAGAAATACCAAGTGTTTTAGCAATTTCTTTTTGAGTTTGTTCATCTTCATTATTTAATCCATATCTTTTATATATTATAATTTTTTCTCTATCTGATAAAACATTCATATATTTAGAAAGCAATGAAATATTATTTTTTATATGAATATCTTCTAAAAAATCAGGTTTTGGAGTTTTTAATATTTCCATAATAGTTATTTCATTACCATCTTTATCATATCCTATTGATTCATCAATACTTATATTTTTACTATTTTTTTTATCATTTCTAAAATGCATAAGAATTTCATTGTCTATACACTTTGATGCATATGTTGCAAGTTTTATATTTTTATCACTTTTATATGTATCAATACCCTTAATTAAACCTATGATACCTATACTAATTAAATCATCAATATCATTTCTTGATGTTTCATACTTTTTTACAATGTGCGCGACTAATCTAAGATTATGTTCTATCAATTTATTTCTAGCATCTTTATCACCATTTAGATGTAAACTTATATATTTTTCTTCTTCTTCTTTACTTAATGGATCTGGGAATATATTATTTGAATAACTCCCAGTAAAACAGATCATACTTTTTATAATAGTAGTCAAAACTGTTAAAAACAAAATATCACTTCCTAGTAAAGTATATGTCTAGTTTTGATTAAATATTAAATTTATAAATTTTTATGTGTTATAATTTATTTAAATAGTAGGAGGTAATTTTATGTTTGAAAATTTAGATGTTACATCTTTTTTGATTGTATTATTGCTATCTTTGGTTCCAACATTTATATTATTATCTCTAATTTTATATTCAGATAGAAAATCAAGAGAACCATTAATTTTTATACTTATATGTGCATCTTCTGGAGTTTTTACAATTGGTTTATCATTACTTATTGGTCAGGTTATTTTACCTAACTTAAATATAATAAGTGAAGGACTATTTACAGATACACAGTTTAATATATTTAAAATAATAATATTAGCAATGGTTGAAGAATATGCTAAATTATTTGTATTATATTGCTTTATATCACATAACAGAAACTTTGATGATATATATGATGGTTTTGTATATTCTGCTATAATAGCACTTTCATTCGCAGCAATGGAAACACTTACATATGTATTTAATGAACCAAATTTTTCATCAATGAGTTCTCTTGCTATACTTAGAAATTTTACAACGATACCACTTCATTTAGTATGTGGAATAATAATGGGATATTATGTTGCAATTGAAAAATTTTCAAAAACTAAAATTTTCAAAATAAGAAAAATAACAAAAAGCCTTTTTGTGCCTACATTAGTTCATTCTATTTATAATGTATTTTTTTCAATTATAGTATTATTGTTTAAAAATTCAAATGTTTTCCTATTTGTTGTACTTATGTTTATATTATCTATCTATACACTTGGTGTTATGTATATAAAGAGAACAGTAAAATTAAATAATGTATTTATAAATGATGATATTTACCCAAAAAAATATAAATTTTTAATGACAAAAGGAGAGTATAATAATAAAATAAATAATATTGATATTTATAATTATTAAAAAATATTATATAATTAATTAAAGGAGAAATTTTATGGAAAAATATATTCCAAATATGTATAAAAAAAGTATATACGATATTAATTATAAAAAATTAAAACAAATGGGCATGAAATATTTATTTTTTGATCTTGATAATACTCTTATAAGTTATTTAGATAATATTCCAACAGATGAAAATATCAAATTATTTAATAAATTAAATAAAATGGGATTTAAATGCTTTATATTTTCAAACTCTAATAACAAAAGATTAATACCATTTAAGGAAAAACTTAATGTAGAAATATTTACTGGTAGTATGAAACCTTTAAAGAAAAATTATAAAAAAATAATAAAAAAATATGATAAAGATAAATGTGTATTTATTGGTGATCAAATAATGACTGATGTAATAGGAGCAAAAAGAAATGATTTATATGTTATTTTTGTAGATAGGATTGATGATAGAGAACCTATATATACTAAATTTTGGAGATTTTTTGAAAGAATTATTTTAAAAAAATATAAAAAACAAAATAAATTAATAAAAGGAAAATATTATGAATAAAAAATGCATGGGATGTGGTGCCTATCTTCAGTGTGAAAATAAAAATGAAGTAGGATATATAAGAGAAGATAAGATACTTGATGCTAAATTATGCGAAAGATGTTTTAAAATAATTAATTATGGTGAATTAAATAGGGTAGAAACTGATTCTGATGAATATATTGAAATATATAAACAGATAAATAAAACTAATGATTTAGTATTATTTTTAGTAGATGTATTTAATATTAATGATTCAATAAATATTGTTAATAAGTATATTGATAACAATATAATTATAGTAGTAACAAAATATGATATATTACCAAAATCAGTAAATGATAATAAAATTAAATCAAGACTCATGGAATATAATTTTAATAAAAATATAGTAGATGTTATTTTAGTAAGTAGTAAAACAAATTATAATATGGATTTATTATTTAATATGATTAATAATTATAAGTTAAGTAATAATGTATATGTAACTGGTAATACAAATGCAGGTAAAAGTACTTTAATAAACAAGATGCTTAAAAATTATTCAGATAATGATGTAAAATTAACTACTAGTATTTTGCCATCTACTACAATAAATATTAATAAAATAAAATTAAATAAAGATATTACACTTATTGATACACCAGGTTTTATAGAAAAAGATAATATCAGTAATTTTATTCCCGCAAAAATACTAAAAAAAGTAATGCCTAAAAGTGAAATAAGACCTATAACATATCAACTAGAGGAAGGAAAAACTTTATTGGTTGACAATTTGCTTCGTATAGAATACGTAAATGGTGAGAAAAATAGTTTTACATTTTATATATCAAATGATATAATTGTAAGTAGAATAAATACTGTGACGAACAAAAGAGGAATGGATTTAAAGATGACAACTGTTATGGTTGATGGCTCACAGGATATTGTAATAAATGGTTTATGTTTTATAAAAATAACAAAAAAGGCACATTTAAGAATTTATACTTTAAATAATGTAGGTATTTATAAACGCAAATCATTGATTTGAGAAAGAAGGATAAAAATGAAAAAAGGGGCTATATTAAAATTATTTTTGATATTAACTATTATGTTTTGCTTTCCAAAAAGTACTTTTGCATTGAACTTTAAAGTTGAAAGAAATACTGATTCTATAAAACCAGGAGGAGAAGTAACAGTTTATATAAATGTTTCAGATGCATCATCTATTGAAGCTGATTCAATACAAAATTACAATTTAACATTATCATATGATTCATCAAAATTAGAATATAAAAATGGAGCTAGTGATATTGCAAATATATCAGCGGGTAATCCAATAACTATAACAAGAGGAGCTAATAATATATCTGGGAATGGAACTCTTGCTACCTTGGTTTTTATAGCTAAATCAAATGCTAAATCAGGAAGTACTAATTTAACATTAAATAGTTCAAATTTAGTATCTTTAAGTGGAAAAAATGTACAAGCAACTAATACAAGTTCTATGGTTAATATAGAAGCATTAAGTTCAGATGCAACATTAAATTCACTTAAAATACCAAATGCAACATTAAAACCTTCATTTTCAAAAAATGTATATGAATATACCGCAGATATTAAAGATATAACTGAACTTACAATTAATGCCTCTGCCTCATCATCAGGCTCTAGAATATTAATTTCAGATAATTATAAAAGACTTGTTAAGGGCGAAAATATTATTAAGATAACAGTAACCGCAGAAGATGGCTCTACAACTAAAACATATGTAATAAATGTAAATTTGACTATGACTCCAACAGAAGAAGAATTATTTAAAGCAAATGCATTATTGAAAAAATTAAAAGTAAAAGGTTATGATATAGAATTTTCTAGTGAAATAAAAAAATATAATTTAACTGTTCCATATAAAGTAAAAAAAATAAAATTAGATGCAAAACCTGAAAATGAAAAAGCAACTATAAAGTTAGAAGGGACAACAAACTTAAAAGTAGGGAAGAATATTATAAAAATAAATGTAACAAGTGAAGACAATGAAAATACTGAAGTATATACTTTATCAGTAACGAGACAAAAAGAAGAAAAGAAAATTGTACAAACTTGTCCAGATGTTACAAGTTCAAGAGAATGGATACTATTTTCTTCACTTATGCTTTTCACCTTTACATTAGGAATTGTTCTAGGTTTCTTTACTTGCAAGAAGGATGTATTAAAGAAAATATTTAAAAAAAGACCAAAACAAAAGTCAGTATTAGATGATAATAAATTATCAAATACTATAGAAATAGATGCAAAAAAAGTAAGCGATGAAGTTATAAAAAAGAATAAAAAAGAAGCGAAAGAAAAGAAAACAAAAAAATAAGACTAATTATAATTATTAGTTTTGTTTTATAATATAAAACATTTAGTACTGGAGGAGTTTTAATGAATAAGAAAGATAAAAAAGTAAATAATAGTTTGATATTAATTATAATAGCTGTAATAATTTTAGTTATATTGCTAATTAATTTCATTTTAGGAGGAACATCAGATAAGTCATATATTAACGAGGATATAACTAAGGTTAAAAAAGTATTGAGTGCAAAATATTTAGAAATAGATTGCGTTGATAAATCATGTAAATATGTAGTCGCAGTAAGCGGGAATCTAAATAAAAAAGCATCATATAGTGTTTTTAATTCCAACGGAAAGAAAATAGCTAAATATAATGTAGATTACAGTAAAAAAGGACAAAAAAAGATAACTGTTGTTCAAGCTACTAAAAATTATATTGTAACTAGAGAAAAGATAAATGATAAAACATATAATTATGTTATGAGAACTACTAATGGAAAAGAATTATATTCAACAAATAAAAAAATAATTAAGATTAATGATAATTATGCATTATATGAAAATGATACAAATAATTATGTAATAATTGATAAAAAGGGTAAAACAAAGTATACATCAATTTCTGATTATAAAATTTATGCAAATGGACAATACTTAATGATAAAAATTAGTGATAAATACTATGTATTAAATGAAGATGGTAAACAAGTATTATCTAATTATATTATTGATAAAGAAGTAAATGATGAAAATGGAGATTTAATTTATTTAATAGTTAAAAATCAAAAAAATAATTTATATTATTATTATAATTTAAATAAAGAAAAAATAGTTGGTAATTCTTTTATTAATTACAAAGAATCAAAAATAAAAAATGAAATGTTAATAACAAGGGTTATTAAAAATGAAAATATAAAATATAGACTAAATGAAAAAGGAATACAAAAAAAATTATCAGATAATGATAAGGAAAATAATTCAAATTTAGTTAAAAAAATTAGATCAAAAATAGATGATAAAAAATATAATTTATATTCATATGGTATTGAAAGTTCTAATCAAGAAAATGTTTTTGTTGATAATATGGAAGATAAATCTTTTGGTGTATTAAACTTAAAAACAAATGATTATAACAAAATGTATTCATATAATGCAGAAAAAACATATTATTATTCTTCTTTATCAAAATTAGATTCAAAAAATTCTTCAGTTGTTTATATAAACTGCTCTTCATACAATTGTGATGAAGCAAATAGCATAATATATAATCTTGATGAAAATAAAGAAATATATAGCGCTAAAGGAAATGATTTAATTATATCAGAATATACAGAGTATGAAGATGGTTATAAAGTTATAAATTATTCAAATTCATCAAGTAATGAAGATTTAAGAGGCAAATCTGTATTAATGGATAAAAATGATAAAATTTTATTAACAGAATCATCTTCAATAGTATTAGTAGATAAAAAATTAATTATTGGAAAAACTCCGAATACGTATTTAATATTATACAATACAACTACTAATAAAAAGATAAATAGCGAAGATAGTAGCGCTAGTAAAATAAAATTTGAAGATAAAACTTTGTATAAATATATAAAAGATGATAAAACTATTATTTGTGATTCAGAGGGAAAAGAAATAATAAATATTGATATAACTTCTTATATTACATATAGTAATAATAATATTATATATTTAGATGATAATAAATTATGTATATATAATGTAAATAATAATGAAACAAAATACTATGAGATGGAAAAAAATGAGGAACTAATTAATTTAGAATCAAAACTAGTAGCTCCATATAGAGGCGCAGTATTTATAAATAATCCAAATGAAAAAACTGTAAAAATACTAAATTCAAAAGCAAAGGTTATAAGAAATATAAATAATGCACAAATATCATCAATTAATATAAATAAAGAAGATGGTCATGCTTTAATTATAGTTAAAAAACTAGATAGTAAAAATCATTTATATGAGTTATATGTAGCAAAATAATAATAAAACTTATGTATACTAAAATGAGGACAAATTTGTATAATATGTCCTTTTTTTTAAATAAAATTATTATATAATTAGAAATTTATAATTTTTTGTTTACTAAATATATATTTTTATAACTTTTTATGATAAAATTGATATATATAATATAGAATTTTAAAATAGGAGTGTAGCTATTATGGGCTTAAATAAAGAATATACTGTAAAAAATAATAAGAAATTAATATTAGCAATATTGTTAATTTTTGTAGTTTTAATAGGTTTACTAAAACTAAAAATGTCAGATTTTGATAAATATAAAAATGATATAAAAGTATCAAATGTTAGTATGAAACAATTAGCTTCCAGTGTGTCTGATGCAAAAACTGTAAAAAGTTTCGATAAAATAACATATGATATTAGATATGTTTTAGAAGGTAAAACTGATGAAATAAATACTAAAAGAACATTAGTTATTTTGGCAACATTAAAAGAAGAAGATTTGAAATATGCTTCTTGGAATTTAAAAGAAGAAGAAAATATAAAAAGTAGAATAATTGATGGTGGTAAAACATTAGAGTTAATAATAGAAAATGTAGAAACAAATAAAGAAAATGTTACTCAAGTAGTTTTAAGTGTAACAGGTGCTCCAAATGATTATGTATTTAGCCCAATTGTAAAAGTAAATGAAAGTACAAATGAAGAAAAGGATGTAGTAACTAATGCAAATAGTAAAGTAAGCACATTAAGTATTTCTGGAATAGCTAGAGATAGTGAAACTAATGAGATTTTAAATAGTATTGAACTTGCTATTTGTAAAGTAGAAAATGAAAATACATGTAATAAAATAAAAACAGTATTTACAAAAGATGATGGTAGTTATGTATTTGGTGATTTAGAAAATGGTACATATAAAATTGAACCTGTAAATAATGAAAATTATAAAATAGATAATAATTATATACAAATTAATAATGAAAGTAAAAAATTTGATTTGAATATTATAAATAGTGGGGAATTTAATGCAAAGATAACAAAATATGTAAAGAAAATTGTATTAAATGAAAATGGATCTGAAAAAGTATATGATTATGATAATTTAAATAAAGTAGCATTATCTGTTAAAAAATTAGATAACGTATCTGCTAAAATTACATATGAGTTTAAAATTGTAAATACAGGTACAAAAGAAGGATATGCAAAAGTAGTAAAAGAAGATATTCCAGAAGGATTAACTTTTAATGCTAACTATGATGAAAATAAAGACTGGATATTTAGTGATGGAAAGTTATATAATAAAACATTATCTTCTAAAAAACTAAAAGTTGGTGAAGAAAAAACATTAACAATAACTTTAGATTTAAAAGATCAAAAGGAAGCAAAAACATATTTAAATAAAGTATTATTAACAGGTGAGGTATACCATACTGTAGTATTTGTAAGTGATGATGAAATATTTAATGAGCAAGAAGTTTTAGATAGCGATATAGTTAAAAAAGTATCATCTCCAAGTAAGGAAAACTATAAATTTGAGGGTTGGTATTTAGATAAAAAGGGTGAAAATGAATTTGATTTTAATACAAGAATAGAAAAAGATATGGTAATATATGCAAAATGGAGTAAAATACAATCAAATGATGATCATACATTAACTTTTAAACATTTTAATGAAGAAACATCAGAGTATGAAGTTTTTGACACTAAAATAATACCTTACGGTGGTACCCCAGAAATTCCAGATAGGATTCCAGAAAAAAAATTCAATGAATTTGTTTCTTGGGTTGATGAAAATGGCGATGAAATAGATCCTGATGAACCAATTTTTGAAGATAAAACTTATTATTCAACATTTAAAGAAATAGCTTTGGTTGATATATCACATTTACCAGTTGAATGGACAAGAAATAATGTTACGGTAACAATGACAATTCCAGATACAATAACAAGAGTTGATAAAGATGGTGTAGAGTATCAAGAAAATATTATAAAAGAAAATTATGATATAGAATATGTAATAGATGATGGAAATGAGTATATTAAATATAGTAAACCATTTATAGTAGAAGAAAACTGTAGTTTAAAAGCAAGATTATCAAAAAAGAAAACTAATGAAAAGGGAAATACAACAGATCATTTAGTAACAAATATAGATAAAATTAATCCAAAAATAATACAAATGACAACATCAAATTTAAAACAAACTTCATTTAGTTTAAATATGAAAGTTCAGGATAATGAATCAGGAGTTGGAACTATAAAAATATTTAAAGATGGTAGCTTAACGGGAACTTTGATTTATGAAGATCTAACACAACAAGAAGCAAATGAAGTAATAGAAGATGTGTATGAATTTAATGATTTAAATTCATCAACAACATATACAATTTATATAGAACTTTATGATAGAGTTGGAAACTTTGTAACTTCTGATGAAATGGAGGTTACAACTAAAGATACAAATAAATATGTTGCAAGAATAATTGAGTTAGATAATGAGGATTTAGAAGAGCAAGATTATTTATACTATACATATTTAGAAGATGCGATTGATTACTGTGCTTCAACACATTGTACAATACAAATGATTGATAATACTGAGGAGAGTAATACAATATCAGATTCACAGGATATAATATTAGATTTAAATGGGTTTGTAGTATCATCTAATGAAGCTTATACAATAGAAAATAATGGTAACTTTACAGTTATAGATAATAGTGAAGAAAAAGACCCTGAAACTGGTATGATATTAAATACAAGTTCTGTTGGAATTGAAAATAAAGGGGTACTTACACTTGGTGAAAATGGTCCAGATGTTAGTGTTACTAAACCTATAATTAAAGGTACAACTGCTGGTATTAAAACAGTAAGCACTCTAAATTTTTATGATGGTATAGTTTCAGGACATCTAGCAATAAATGGAAAAGTTACAAGTACACCAGACCATTATGGCGCTAACGTACAAACAAAAGAAGATATAAAAGAGGCAACACTTGTGCATTTAGCTGATCCAGAAGCTAGAATTGACGGTATTTATTATATGAAACTACAAGAAGCAGTAGATGAAGCAAAAATAGTAGAAGATGATTCTTCACGTGATACAATTGTAGTACTTAAAAATGTCACATTAGATACTACGTTAATAAATAAAGAAAATTCTAACTTTATTCTTGATTTAAATGGAAATAATATTTCTACTAAGGAAGATTTTGTTGGATTTATAAATTCAGGTAAAACAGAAATTATAGATTCATCATCAATGAATGAAGAAGATTCTTTACCTTTAGATACTACTGGAAGCATTACTTCTATAAATGCAAATGCAATAGAAAATAATAATTCTCTTAAAATAAAAGGTGGTAAATATTATTCAAATAAAAAATATGGCGTTGTTAATAATAGAGAGTTATATATTGAAAATTCATCACTAGGTCAATCTGGAGATAGTTTACTTACAAATTCTAATAGTAATACAACTATTAACTCAGCTAACTTAGTAGGAGCTTATTATAATAAAGGTGGAACTGTTCTTGTTGAAAATGCTAATTTTAGTGAAATTAATAATTCTTCAGGTAATATTCATATAAATAATATGACTATAACAGGAACTAATACAAATAGTGGAACTATGACAATTGATAATAGTGAGTCTAATAAAATTGATAACGATGGTACTTTAACAATAGAAAATGGAACTTATAAAGGAGATATTTTTAACAGAGATAAGGGAACAATTACTATAAATGGAGGAAGTTTTGGTAATAAGGAAGATGATGAGTCTTCATCAGCTATTTATAATTATAGTTCAAAAGATATTAATATGAATGGTGGAATAGTAGATAACTATTTAAGTTATATAAATGTTTTAAGAAAGACATTCTATCTACCTTCAATAGTTTCAAAGGGAAAAGGTAATTTTAATATTAGTAATGTTACATTAAACGGAAATATATCTTCAGAAAAAGGTGTAATAAATGTATCTTCTTCAAATTTAGAATCTGGTTATGTAATATTAAAAGGTGAAGAAGAAGAAGATTATTCTGAAGGAACAATAAATTTAACTGGTGTAACTTATAATAACTCAGATTTTATCTTAAGAGGAGGAACCTTACTTGTTGACGGTGGAACATTTAATGCTGGTATTCGTAATATAAAAAGTACAGGGACTGATATTACTTTAAATGACGCAACAATTAATGATATAACTGATGAAGCTTATTCTGGATCTAATTTGACATCAAATAGATCAACTATATCATCTATTACTCAATCTTATGATATTGAAGATGCTAGTTTTAAATCAAAATTAACTCTTAATGGTTCAACAGTTAATAGCGATGTTTATTGGTATGGAGATATTGAGTATAATAGCTCTGAAAGTTATGGAATATATCAAGGTGATATATATAAATTAATGAAATCAAGAGAGATACACATAAATAATTCAAAAATAAAAAGAAGAATGGAAATATATGCAGATCCTTCATATACTAGTAGTATAAATATTGAAGGAGAAAGTACAGTTTCAGGTGTTTATGCAAGAAATGCTGACCTTGTTCTTGGTAATAAAAATACTGATTTCAATGAGAATTACCCACAAATTGTAAATAAATCAGATTATGGTATAGATATAGTCGGAAAAACTTATTTCTATGATGGTAAAATATTTGGAGGTAAAGGTGCATATGCTGGTAACTTTGAAGAAACTAGAGAAGGACTAAATTTAATTTCATCAAGAGGTACTCCAATAGGAGGAGAATCAGAATTATATGTGTATTACCTTGGAAAAAATTATGTTGCCCAAATAGGTGATGATAAATATACATCTTTAAAAGATGCTATAGATACAGTAAATAACGTTGTACTAAAAGATAAATACGAAGATTCATATTTTCCAAACTTTGTAACTTCTGGAACATTTGGATTTGATCTAGTAGGTAATGAATTAATTTCAAATTCAACATCTAGGACAGATGAATCTTCTGCTTATCTAGAATTAGATTATACAAATTATACAGAAGAAGATATTATACCAATATCATTAGACATAAGTACTGTTGGAGAATATAGTTCATCTGATAAGTCATATGCATATATAACTTCATCAAATGCAGTTCCAAGTACAAGTGATTCTTCTTCAAGATTTGCAAGTATTTCTGGAACAAAGGATTATGCAACATATCAAACTACAGTAACAGGAGGATCAACATATTATTTACATATATATTTTTCTAATTATTCAAATGAAGCAAAAATGCATGTAAGAAATCTAGTTTTAGGAAAACAACCTGTGACTGGACCACAAAATATTTCAGTTGGTAAGGTTCCAGATGAAGACCATGAAATTATACCTGTAACTATAAATCTTTTATGTGATATAGTAGCAACTGATAATATAGTTATATCTAATAATCAAAGTATAATTATAAACGCTGATAAATATAAATATAGCTATACAGGAGATGAACCTATAATTAATAATAATGGAATTCTTAAATTACTAGGGGGAACTTATGAAACAAAGAATGCAACACCTCTTGCAGTTTTAAATAATGAAAATGCAACATTAATATTAGGTTCACCTGATATTGAAGTTAGTGATGTACCAACAATAAAAACAATTTCTGGTGGGACAGCTTATTCAGGAAATACAGGTATTAATAATAAAGGAAATCTACAATTTTATAATGGACATATATCAAATATGCGTAACCCATTAAAAGGAAATAATCCTGAAAAAATAAGAAAGAGATATGTTTTAAATAATGAAAATAATAGTTTAAGTTTAATAAAGGCACCACAAGGTGTTAGAGCACAATATAAAGATTCAGTTGATCAATTACAATGGAAAGAATTTTATACTCTTCAAGAAGCAATAGATTTTGAAATATCACAAAATCAAAATCACAGTAATCAAAGAATAGATAAGCCTATAATTGAAATTACTAATGATGAATATGCATATTCTGATGATGGAAATATAACTATTCCTAATGACGAAGCAGTAAAAGAATTTACACTTAATTTATCAAGTCATAATTATACAATTGATTCAAATATTACTGTAAATGGTATTTTAAATATTAGTAATGGTACACTTATTATTAATGAAGGAAAAATTATTAATAATGGTACATTAAAAATGTCTGGTGGATCAATGACTGTTAAATCAAGTATTGGTGTAGAAAATAATGGAACATATCAAATAAATGATTTTACTATAAATAGTGATATAAAAGATATAACAGTAATTAAAAATACACGTACACTAAGTATAGGAAATGATGATTCAGATGTTGATGTATCTAAACCAAAAATATATGGAACTGTTAATAATACAGGAACAGTAAATTTATATGATGGATTAATAACTGGTAATCCTGCATATATAGGAGATGATATAAATATCAAAACTCCTGATGACTTTGCAATTAAAAGAACTGTAGATAGAGAAACATCATATGAAACTATAGAATTAGAATCAACATCAAATTATGAAATTCTATCTGATCACTCAAAATATAAAACCTTGGAAGAAGCATTAGAATATATAACAAGAGAAAATCTAGAAAATGAAACAATTAAACTAATATCAAATCGGGTATTTGATGGAGATCAAAGTAGTATAGAAATACCTATAAGTATTAAAAATTTAACTATTGATTTAAATAATAAAGAAATAAAAACAACAGCTGATAAATTATTTATTGTAAATGGAACAGTAACCTTTACAAATGGTCAAATAACAGGTACAGATATCTCATCATTATTTGAAAACAATGGTACATTAACTATTACTAATGGTACTTATACAATTACTGGTGAAAATGCAAAATTTCTTGAAAATAATGGTACATTCAATACAAGAGTTGGAACAACAATTTCTAGTTCAGATATAGCTATAAAAAATAATGAAAGAGGAATTATTAATTCAAATAGTACTACATATACAGGAAGAGTTGAAAATTTAGGGAATGCAAAATTTAATTCAGATACTGTGCCAGTTATTAATAATAGCAAAGAAATGACTGTAATAAGTAGTAAAGGTGAAGAATTAACTAATAACAAAGAGGCAACATTAACATATTCTGGTGATGATTACACTATAACAAATTCAGGTATAGTTAATATGACATCTGGAGATGCAGAAATAATAAATAATGAAGATGCAACATTTAACATTTCAAATGCAAATATAGATCATTCTATTACAAATTCAGGTCAAATGAGTATTACAACAGGAACATTTAATACAAAAATTACTAATGTTCAACCAGGAACATTAACTATTGAGAAGGGTACATTTAATGATTTATCAAATGGTACTGCTTCAGCAGATCCATTTATAACAAATTCAGGAAAAATTACAATAAATGGTGGAACATATTCATCATATGCAATTCATAATATTACATCCAATACAGATAGAAATAAGAAAATAGAACGTAGTGCAATTAATAATTCAGGTACATTAGAAGTAAATGATGGTACATTTAGAACTTCAGTTATTGGAAATCGTGGATCTTCATCTTCATCAACACCTACTGAAATAGGTAATATAACATCTACTGGAATAAATAATAGTGGTATATTGAATATAGAAAAAATAAATTTTCAAAATAGATCATATTTATCATTTACTGTTCGATCTTCAGAAGGGCATATGGAAGATGGAAAGGTTGTATATACAGAGAAACTTCTTATTGATAGCATTTGCTCAAGAGATATTTATAATGCTAGTAATGGTCAAATTACTTTTAAAAATTATACTAGTAGCGAACTTAAACCAACAGTCTTTAAAGACTTCCAATATTCAAAAGTTCAAAAAGACACATTAGGTAAAAAATACTATTCTATTGAAAATGATGGAACTGTTAATATGAATTCTGGTACATTAGAAGCTTATAATTCAATTTATAGTAAAAATCAATTTACAGCTGATAGCTCAACAATAAATTCTAAAATAGAAGGAAGAGGCTTTAATATAAGTGGTTCTTCAATAACAGGGGACGTTAATTTATCTGGAGATATACTAGATAACCCTATATATACAACTATCAATAATACAACAATTAATGGTAATATAGTAAATAATGATTACTATAATGTAACTTTAAAAGGAAATTCATCAGTAACAGGTAATATCACTAATAATAAAGAAATGACTATAGAAGATGCTACTATAATAGGAAATATTAATAACAATGGTTATGATTCTAAACTTACTCTAGGAGTAGATAATGATGATGTTAGCGTAGTAACACCTGAAATTAATGGAAAAATAGACTGCTCAACTACTGGAGAATTATATTTCTATGATGGTGTTGTAAAAAATGATAATGAACCAGGAATAGTAGTAGATTCAAAAAAGATATTTACTAAAAAAGATTATAAATTAAAAACAGATATGGATGGTAGTAAATATGTTTCTACGATAGAATACTCACCAGGAATAGTTTATGATATAGAAACTAATGAAATATATTTAACATTTGCTTCTGCAATACAGGATTTAGTTTCTAAAGGTTTACAAAATCATACATTAAAATTTAGAAATGATTTAACAGATTTTACAGAACAAATTCAAATACCTAGAGATTTAAATGTTACAGTTGATTTTGATAATTATAATATTTCTAATTCAATTAATAACTTTATTGAAAATAATGGAACAGTAGTACTTAAAAATACAGTATTTAATTCACAATCACAAAATCCAGTTTTAAATAATAATAATATGACTTTTGAAAATATCACATTAAATACTCTTAATAAAAATACACAAGCAATAATAAATAATGGACAATTTACAATTGAAAATTCAAATATTACTATAAATTCATTAACAATTGGAATTGTAAATAATGGGGAAGTTAATCAAAACTCAGGTAATATACAAGGCAATAATAATACTTATGGAACCATTAGTGTAAAAAATAATGAAAGAGCAACATATAACCTAAAATCTGGTAATATAATTAACTATTCATATAATATAACAGAAACTATAAGTCCATCTTATGAATTAATTTCTAATGAATCAATTGGTATTGATAATTTTGGAATTCTTAATATATCAGGTGGTAAAGTTGATGGACGTTTAAATGGAATAAAAGAAGACACTATAAGTGATTATACAGAAACAGGTAGTTTTGCAGAATATTCAAGCTATTACGGAGTTAAAAATAATAAATCAGGTACAGTTTTAGTTACAGAAAATGCACTTATAGAAACAGCAGATTTAAGTTATAATGGATTAAGTACAAGAGAAAAAAGTATTTTTGATGATTATTCAAAAAATTATGCACTAAATAATGATGGAAAAGTAACAATAACTGGAGGTACTGTTGATTCATTATATGATGAAACAACATCAAGAGCAGATGATCTTTCTATATCAATAAATAATGATGGTATTATTAAAAATTTATATACTAAAGGAAGCTATTATCAAATTGATGGAGGCACTGTTAATAAATTTAATATAGTTGGATCTATAACAGGTGAAAGTACTTATATTCTTAATGGAGGAACAATTACTAATTTTGAAGCAGCTGAAAATAAAGATAGCTCATATAAAAATGTTAATTGTATAATAAGCGGCGCAACTATTGGAACTTTAAAAACAGAATATTCTAGAATTAATAATATAAAAATGACTTCAGGATTAATTATGACTAAATTAGTAGCAAATTCAGTAGAGGAAATACTAGTAACAGGAGGATCAATTAATAAAGTAGAATTAGGACAATCAAATCTTACATTAGGAGTAAATGATCAAGATGTTAGTCCAACTACACCAGAAATAACAGGAGGCATATCTTTATCAAGTTCAAGTTATTCTACTTATACAGTAAATTTCTATGATGGAGTTATAAAAGGAAGCGTTGCAATAGATGATATAGCTAGAATTGTTAATATTCCAGATTACTATAAACTAAGTAGAAGTGTAATAGATGATTACGATACTATAACATTAATTGCAGATGGTGATGTTCAAAAAGTAATAGTATCTGGAGGAATAAACTATACAAACTTACAAGATGCAGTAAATGCAGCCCCAGAAAATGATACAACTAATATGGTACTTTATGCAGATTATACTCTTGAAAGCAATATAGTTGTTCCAAGCGGGAAAATAATTAATTTTTACACTAATTCATTTAACTTTAATAAAGGAGAATTTTCAATAACTGGAGAAGGACAATTTAATATTCTAGATGGAGCAGTTCCAGAAGGATTACTAGCTAGTATAAAAAAACTTCTTAATGCTAATGATGAATCTAACTATTCAAAAAATTTAATACTAAGTATGATGGATAATGGAGATAACTTATCATTAATAAATAATTATAAATTACAAATTTATAAAAATAATGAGTATATAACCTTAGGTGTTGACGAATTATTAGAAGATGTTGGAAGATATGTCATAAACGAAAATAGTAAAAACTATGATATGAAACCAATAAATGGAAAAATATATTTAAATAACATAGGAAAAGGTGACTATAGATTAATTGATGATAATAAAAATGAATTAATTTTCAAAGTAGAAGATAATGGTAATTTAGTTGGTAACATAAAAGAAAATTATAAAAATAAATCAGATATATTATCAAGTGCTGAAGCACTAGTAATAACAAGTATCCAAACAGGAATAATTGTAAGAAATTTATTCTTAGTATTCTTAATTTTAATATTAGTAATTCTATCATTAGTAGTAGTAAATAAAAAAATAGATAAAGAGTAGTTCTAATAAGAAAATCTACACGAAATAAAAACGTGTAGATTTTTATGTTACTATTATATTATTTAATAATAGTTATTAAGCCCAATCATATTTTTATTTTTATCAATAAATAAATCATTTTTTATAGGAAAATACGTTAAATATATTAATATAAGTAATAATATAAATATAAGAAAATATGAATATTTATTAATTTTGTCTATATTCTTATTTGTAATTAAAATTATATAACTTATAATTTGAGATACCATAATACTTATAAAATAAATTATTAATGTCATAATTAAATTATGACCAAAAATATTATAAATAGGTATATATATAATTAAGAAAAAAACTATATTAAATAATAAAGATAAAAATAAAGAACCTTTAAAGTTTTTAGTATTATTTGTATATTTCTTTAATAAAATATATTCAAAAAAGCTAAATAAAATATAACTTGTAAATATCATTTTCATGTGTTCAAAGATAGATTCATTTACAGGAAAGAAGATGGATGTTACTACATTTGGAAAAATATCATACCCATAATGAGTTATAAAACTTAAAAGAAATATACAAATAGTAGATAATATTTTTATTTTTTTTACATTCATTTTTGTTTCACCTTCTTAATAAATATAATGTAAATTTTACTAAATTATGTAAAAAATGAAACTTTTTTGCAGATTATAGTGGATTTTTATAAAAAAATGGAGAATATATACTTTGGAAGTGGTTTTTCAATGACTAATATTTCTTATGAAGAGATACTTAGTATTCAAAGAAAAGTAAAAATAGAAGATATAGTACAAGACTATGTTGCCTTAACAAAAAAAGGAAAAAATTATTTTGGAATATGTCCATTTCACGATGATCATAATCCGTCTATGAGTGTATCAAGTGAAAAACAAATGTATAAATGTTTTGTTTGTGGAGCAGCTGGGAATGTATTTAACTTTGTTTCTGAATATGAAAAAGTATCTTACTTTGAAGCAGTTAAAGTAGTAGCAAATAAAATAGGTATAAATATTTCTATTGATAATGAAGATAAAACTAAAATTATAAAATCACCATTATATGATATATATGATATATCTTCTAAAGTATATCAAAATAATTTAAATACTTCATATGGTAAGAAAGCTAAATTATACTTAAAAAATAGAAAAATAAATGATGATATAATTCAAAAATTTAATATAGGTCTTTCTACTACAAATAATGAACTTATAAATATTTTAAAAAATAAAGGATTTACTGAAGAAGATATTTTAGAATCTGGTGTATGTATTAAAAATAATAATTATATACATGATTTATATAAAAATAGAATTATGTTTCCATTAACAGATTTACAGGGAAATATAGTTGCTTTTTCAGGAAGAATATATGAAGATGTAGATGAGAGTAAATATATTAATACAATGGAAACAAAAATATTTAAAAAAGGAAATCTTCTTTATAACTATCATAATGCTAAAAAAGAAGCAAGAAAAAATCAATCAATAATTATAGTAGAAGGATTTATGGACGTTATAAGACTTAGCACCATAGGTATAAATAATGTAGTAGCTACTATGGGAACCGCAGTAACAAAAGAACAAATAAGTCTAATAAAAAGACTTGCTAAAGAAATAATTGTTATGTTTGATGGAGATGATGCTGGTGATAAAGCGACAAAATCTTTTATAGAATTATTTGGTAATTATGAATGTTTAAAAATAGTAAGATTAGAAAACAACTATGATCCTGATGAATATATATTAAAAAATGGTAAAGATAAAATGATATATCATTTAAAACACGCAGTTAGTGTATTTGATTATAAAATGGAAAGTTATAAAAAAAATATTGATTTTAATAATAGTCAGGATGTATCAAAATATATTAATTTGTCACTAAAAGAAATAGAAAATATAGATGATGACATAGTTAGAAATTTAGAAATATCTAAATTATCTAAACTAACTAATGTTTCTATAGAAGTATTAAATTCAAAAATAAATGTTAAGAAAAAAGACATAATAGTAAATAGATATAAAATTAAATCAGGTAAGGGTGATAAATATAATAAAGCTTCAAAATATATTATTTATAATATGATAAAAAATAATAATTATATATTATATTATTTTGACAATTTATCATTTTTACCAAATGAAATAGATAGAAAATTAGCTAATGAAATAGTTCTTTTTTATAAAAAATTTAATAGCTTTAATTTAAATGATTTTATTGTTTATTTAGGTGATAAAAAAGAATTAATTAATTTGCTAATTGAAATAGATAGTATGGATTTATTAATTTGTGAAAATGAAAATGATTTACAAAGTTATTTTAAAACAATAAAGGAATATTTATCTAGTACAAAAATAAATAATCTTCAAAATGAACTAAAGAGTACATCAAATGAAATAAAAAGAAAAGAAATAGCAAAAAAAATTGTAGAAATAAAACTAAAGGAGAGTATGTAATATGAAAGAGATTAAAACATTTGAACAAAGAAAAAAGGAATTATTAGAAAAAGGTAAAAAACAAGGATTTTTAACATTTGAAGAACTTGCAGAGTGTTTAAAAGATCTTGAGATGGATACAGAAAGTTTAGATGAACTTTATAATGCATTTCATGATAACAATATAGAAGTAGTAGCGGAAGGTGAACCAGATGATTCAGATGATGAAGCTAGTGATGGAGATTTTGATTTAGATGAAGAATCTCTTCCAAAAAATTTAAGTATAAATGACCCTGTTAGAATGTATTTAAAAGAAATAGGTAGAATAAGTCTTTTATCATTAGAAGAAGAATTAGAACTTTCTAAAAGAATTGAAGAAGGTGATGAAGAAGCCAAAGCAATTCTTGCTGAATCAAATTTAAGATTAGTTGTTTCAATAGCAAAAAGATATGTAGGTAGAAATTTATCATTTTTAGATCTTATACAAGAAGGAAATATAGGACTTATGAAAGCCGTTGATAAATTTGATTCATCAAAAGGATATAAATTTTCAACATATGCAACTTGGTGGATTAGACAAGCTATAACAAGAGCAATCGCTGATCAAGCAAAAACAATAAGAGTTCCAGTACATATGGTTGAAACAATAAATAAACTAAAGAGAGTACAAAGACAATTAACATTAGAATTAGATAGAGAACCAACAGAAGAGGAACTTGCAAAAGAACTTAATATAACAGAAGAAAAGGTAAGAGAAATAATTAAAATATCACTTGATCCACTATCACTTGAAACACCAATTGGAGAAGAAGAGGATTCACATCTTGGAGACTTTGTTAGAGACGATAATTCATTAAGTCCAGAAGAATATGCAATTAATGAGGTATTAAAAGATGAAATATCAGAATTACTTCTTACATTAACTGAAAGAGAAGAACAAGTAATAAAATTAAGATTTGGACTTGTAGATGGAACTTGTAGAACTCTAGAAGAAGTTGGAACAATATTCGGTGTTACAAGAGAAAGAATAAGACAGATAGAAGCTAAAGCACTAAGAAAACTTCGCCACCCTTCAAGAAGTAGAAAGTTAAAAGATTATTTGGTTGACTAATATGAGAATTTCAAAAAGATTAAAAGCAATAACTGGATTTATTTCAGATAATTCAAAAATAATTGATATTGGTTGTGATCATGCACTTTTAGATATATATATATATCAAAACTTTAAAAATGTTAGTGTGATTGCTTCTGATATACATGAGGGTGCAATAAAAATAGCGAAGAATAATATAAAAAGATATAATTTAGAAGATAAAATAAATCTTAGATATGGAGATGGTCTATCTGTTGTAAATAAAAATGAAATAGATACTATTATCATATCTGGGATGGGATATAATAATATAAAAAAAATATTAAGTGATACAGATAAATTAGAAAGTGTTGAAAAAATAATTGTTCAATCTAATACTGATATTGTTAAATTAAGAAAGATGGTAATAAGTCTTGGTTATAAAATAGAAAGAGAAGTAATGGTAAAAGAAAAAGAAATAATATATACCATAATAGAATTTACAAAGGGAAAAGAAAAGTATACATATGAACAAATGTATTTTGGACCAAGAATATTAGAAAATAAAGATGATTTATTCTATGAATATTATAATAAAAAATTATTAAAGTATGAAAATCTATTACTTCAATTACCACAATCAGGAATATATGCAAAAATTCATCATAGTAGACTTATAAAAATGATAAAAAAACAATTAGAGTACCAAAATATTAATAAATAAATAGTTGCTTTTTACATTGTTATATGATAGTATAATTTTCTAGAAAAGAGGAATTTACATGGAGAAAAAAAGAAAATTAGAATTATTAAAACTATCATTAGTTTTAGCTACTGTTGATACAACACTTCTTATATTATTACAAAAAAAGATTAAAACTAATTTAGATAAAAAAAGTCATATAAGTAAAAAAGAAGAAAAACCATATACTCTTCATTATACAGTTTTAAAATAAAAATCAAAGACGTTATTCTTTGATTTTTTAAATGAAAAAATATGGTTGATTATCAGAATCATCATAACTTTTATTTTCAATATTACTATTACTAACATTTATATTATTACTTTTATTAACACTTGATCCCTTAGAATTACTCTTAGTAAATTCATTAGCTATTTTAAACATTGTTCTAGCATTACTTATTATTGGTTTTGCCTGATATACAAGTGGTATAGCTTGATTTACTATATTTAAGGTTTTTTGAGTATTAGTAAGTAGTCCTGCCCAGTTTATACCTTTTCTAGCAAGTGGCGCAAGTGATCTAAGTGGCATGTACATATTACTAGGATTAAACATTAATATACCTCCTTATATAAATATTATATGATAAATATACAAAAGTTGACGCGATTTGTTATCAACATGTTGACATAAAAAATAAAAAAAGATATACTAAAAATATAGTAAGGATATGATAATATGAGAGATAGGATAAACTTTATTAAGAAAAAAATTGAAGAACACAAATTAAGTACAAATAAAAAGAAAATATTAATTATTGGAATGATATTTTTAGTACTAGCACTAGGTATTACTATTAAACTAGTAGTAGATAAGCCAAAAGCAGCAGGAAAACATTGGTTAGATGATAGTTATAATGCTTTAATTTCAAGAACAGTTCCACCTTATAGGAATGAGATTAAGATAAGAAAACCAGACGATTATGAATTTTCCTTTTTATTAACTGCTGATGGTACTGGAGGTGCTGGAGCTGATAATAGAAAAGTTAATTTAGATAGAGCAGTTGCAGCAGCGTACCTATATTTTGAAACTAGAGATTACATGGATAAGTTAGCAAAACGACTAGCTACCAATGAACATAAGTATATAAGTTCTCTATTACAAAAATATCAAGAGTCTTTAGAAGCATTTAATTTATATGAACCAAATACTTTTCCATTTACAGATTACGGAACAAATGGTGCTTCTGTTGATTGTGATGGTTTTCAATGTCAAAAGATTGATCCAATAGAAAGTACTGATGAAAGTTCTGGGACTACTCTAACTTTTAGAGATTATTTAGGAGGTCTCGAAAAAAGTCAATTATTATTTGTTAGGTCTAGGTCAGGTCTCTATATATATCCAATATTAGGAGGTGAAATTTATTCTAAAATGGAAACACAAGGAATAAATATATCAAATGGAAATGTCTCCACAGTTGATGGAACAACAAAAATTTATAGTTGCTTAGGAACTTACTGTAGAGATCCATGGGGACAATTTCGAATTGGTACAACAAGTCACCCACAAAATCCTATTCTTATACCAGTATTTCCAATTGGTCAATCTACAGATTATAAATTTAGCGGATATGAAGCAGAAAATTTCAAAACAATAATAGATTCTAATGGATATTTAACTAATGAGACAAATTTAAGTTCAATTGGATTAGTTCGCTGGGATTCAGATAAAACTGTTGATTTAATGTATAATTCTAAAAAACTAGGGACAATATACGGGCAAGGTACCTACATAGTAAAAATTGGAGGTTCAAAACTAACTGATGTTATAACGTATTATTTAGATTCTGGTCATCAGCAAAGAATGACTAGTAGTTCTAATAACATAACTCCTCCGACAGAAGATGGGAAAACATTTAAAGGATACTTCACACAAGAAAATGCAGGAGGAATTAAAGTAATTGATGAAAGAGGTTATATTATAGAAACTTCTGAATCTAATGTTCCTCTAGCACATTACAATTTGTATGCCTTTTATACTAATAATGATTCAGGTGGTGGAACAGGTGGATCAAGTAAAACAAAAGTTACTATAACATATGATGCAGATGGAGGAAAAGTAAGTCAAAGCAGTAAAGAAGTAACAGTAGGAGAAGCATATGGAGAATTGGCACATCCAGAAAAGAAATTTACAATTTCATTTGATTCAAATGGAGGAAGTAAGGTAGAAAGTAAAGAATTTGCATACATATTCGTTGGTTGGCAGGTAGCTGGTATAGGCCAAGTAACATCTTCAACAACTGTAACAAAAAATACAGACCATAAATTAACTGCAACGTGGAGAGCCCCAGGATTTAATTTACCAGAAGCACCAACAAGAGAAGACTATACATTTGATGGCTGGTATACTTCATCTACTGGAGGAGATAAAATCACAGGTAATTTAGTAAACCCAAGTGCTGATACAACATATTATGCACACTGGACAAAGAATAGTTCTAGTGGAGAAACAAATCCCGGTTCTGGTGGTTCCTCTGGTGGAGGTACTGGTAGTTCAACAGGAGGATCAGGTGGTGGAACAACACCTGGTGGTACAGGTGGTAGTCAAGGTAATACAGGCACTGGTGGCTCTGGAAGTGGCTCATCAGGTGGATCAAGTGGCAGTACATCATCTGGTAATCAAGGTGGTACAGGTTCTGGTAGTACTAGTAACCCAACTGTAGTAAAATATATAGTAACATTTAATAGTAATGGAGGAAGTAATGTATCATCACAAACAGTTGAAAATGGATCAAAAATAACAAAACCAACTAATCCTACTAAAGCAGGAGATGAATTTATAGGTTGGTATAAGGAATCAGCATTTATAAATGAATGGAATTTTGATAAGGATATAGTAGCAAGTGATGTAACATTATTTGCTAAATGGAAATCAAGTCCAGCTGCTTCAACAGATCCAAGTGAAATAAAATATATGATAACATTTAGTGATGAAGGAAATGTAATAGCTACTAGTATGGTAAAAACAGGGGGTAAAATAATAAAACCTGATGACCCAGCTAAAAACGGATATTTATTTGACGGATGGTACACAGATTCATCATATAGTTCTAAATGGGATTTTGATGATGATATTGTAAGTAAAGATATAACTTTATATGCAAAATGGATCAAAGATACATCATCTGATTCAAATAGTATAGAAAATCCAGGGGAAAGTGAAGAAAATAAAGGATTAAGTAATTTAGTTGATAATCCAAAAACTGGAGATATTAATTTACCTATTGTAATAGGAGGAATAGTAGTTTCTGTATTAGTTTTAGGTTTATCGTTAATATATATAATCAAGAATAGAAAAAAATAAAATAATCGTATACATTTTGTATACGATTATATATTTTAAAAAGATATTTATTATGTTATAATTATTATAATAGTTAGGAAGTTATGTATGGAATTAGTATTAAGTTATATAATTATTTTTTTCATTGGTTTATTTTTTGGCTCTTTTTTTTGTAAACTAGCTTTTAGAATACCAAAAAAGAGATCTATTAGTGATAATTCATATTGTTATAATTGTAATAGTAAATTATCAATAATTGAAAAAATTCCATTTTTTTCATATATTTTTCAATTAGGAAAATGTAAACATTGTAAGGCTAAGATTCCTTATCTTTATCCTATATTTGAAATTTTAACTGGTATTTTATTTGTTATTTGTTTTCATGCATTTAAAGATGATTATCCTTCAAATTTAAATATTATATTCGCACTTTTATTTACATCTTCTTGTATATTAATTATTATAAGTGATATAAAATATATGGTAATACCAAATGAGATTTTAATATTTTTTTTGATAGTTTTAATACCATTAAAACTTGAGATTATATATAAATTAAATCCAGGATATAGTTTTGTTCAAATGGGGTATGAATTATTATTTATTCTTATTGATGGTGCTATTATGTTTGTATTTATGGTTTTAATTAAGTTATTTGGAGATTTTTTATTAAAGAAGGATTCAATGGGTGGTGGTGATATAAAGATGATGTCCTATGTTTCAATTATATTAGGATGGAAGTTATCAATATTTGCAATTTTTATTTCATCATTTTTAGCACTACCTATATCTGCAATAAATATGTATAAAAATAAAGATAATATGATACCATTTGGACCATATTTAGCTATATCATCTTTAATACTATTTTTAAGTAAAATAGATTATAATATGATTATGGATTTTATATTTTAAATATTAAATATAATATTATATAAATAATAATACTTATTAATACATTAATTAATCTAAATTTTAGATATTTAATGTATTTTATTTTATTATTAACACTTAGTATTTGCATATGTATGCTAAAGGATGCAAACGAGATTATTATTGTTATTAATAAACCTGTAAGAAAACTAGATATATTTAGATTACAAATTAGAAATATTCCATTTGAAAATTCAAATAATCCAAGTATTAATGAATTTATAATCTCATTAAATGATAATATATTAGCAAGTAAAGATATGATTATAGAAAAAAATAATATATTTGAAAATATATTAATTAGTGCTTTAACTGTTGAATTTAGTGAATCAAAGTATATATCTAGAAAATATTTATTATTAGTTTTATTATATTCATTATTTGTATTTATATTTTTATTTCTTATTAATATACCAATTAATATATTAGATATATAGTGCGCTAATAATATTAGTATGGTAAGTTTAATATTATTTAGATATATATTTCCAATTGTGCATATTAAAAAGATAGGATTAACAAAATTTGTATATAATATTATATTATTCATATTCTTATTTTCTTTAAGCATTTTTGAATTGTTAGGATATCCACTAATAATAGATAAAATAAAAATTATAACTTCTTTATCTGAAATATTAAATATTTTTTTAAAAAAATTTATTACTACTTTTGGAATATATTTTTCAAAATTTAATCCAATTAATATTTGTGAAAACAAGATTGATGCGAACATTGTTGGCATAAGTGTATAAAGACATATATTAAGAGTTTTATTAAAACTATTTATTATTTCTTTTGAATTAGATAATAAATAAATTTCAAGTACTAAAAAAATTATTGTTAATATAAGATTAAAATATTTTTTCATAAGTTATTCCTCTATTTAAATATATACTTTAAATTTTATATTATGCTTTTAGTAATATATAAAATAATTGTCAAACTTAGCACTCAAGTATTGACTTTGCTAAAAATAATGTTATAATAAACTTGTATGCTTAGATTTGAGGTGATAAATTTTGTTAAGCAAAAGGCAAAATGAAATATTAAAACTGATAATTGAAGAATATGGAAAGGCACCAATTCCGGTAGGATCAAAATCAATTTGTAATATTTTAGGTGTTTCATCTGCGACTGTTAGAAATGAGATGAGTGCTCTTGAGAATATGGGCTATCTTGAAAAAACACATATATCATCTGGTAGAGTACCTAGTAAAGAGGGCTATAGATATTATGTAGATAATTTGATGAAACCAAAAGATATGACAGGAGAAGAGGTATTAAATCTTCAAAAAATATTTCAAAACAAATCATTAGTATTGTCAGATGCTATTTCAAAAAGTTTAGAGATTATTTCTGAAATGACTCATTATACCGCAGTTATACTTGGTGATAATAGTGAAAGTAAACTAAAAAAGGTTGAGGTTGTTCCAATAAATAATAACAGCGCTATTGCTATTGTTATAACTGATCAAGGTCATATTGAAAATAAAAAAATAGATATGGAAGATACTAATATTGATGAAATAGGCAAAATAGTAGAACTTATTAATAAATTGATTGTTGGAACACCAATAACTGAGGTTCCAGAAAAATTAGAGTTTGAAATAAAACCAATAATTAATAGATATATAACAAATCATGAAGCTATATATAATGCATTTTATTCAGCATTTAAGGATATGAGAGATTCTTCTGACATAATAGTTAAAGGGAAAAATAATATGTTAGAGTTTGAGGAATTTTCATCAAATGCTTCAAAAATTAAAGATTTGGTTAATAAATTTGATGATAATAATTTAGTTTCATCAATTAAAGAAGATTCTAGCGGAATAAATATTTATATAGGTGAGGAAAATAGTATTGACGATGATCTTACTATAATAAAAACAAAATATAATACAAATAGTGGCGAAGGTACACTTGCTATTATAGGTCCAAAAAGAATGGAATATGATAAGGTTGTGGGCTTGTTAGAGGTACTTAAAGCTTGCATAGAAAGGGAGTAAAATGGAAGAAGAAATAAATGTAGAAAAATCTAAGCAGGAAAAGAAAAAGAAAAAGGAAGATAAGAAAAGTATAGAAATTGAAAATTTAAAAAGTGAAATTGAGGGGTTAAAAGAGAAGAATATTAGAGTTACTGCAGAAATGGTAAATTCACTTAGAAGAAAAGATGAAGAAGTATCTAGAATGCTTAAATATGCTAATGAGAGTTTAATATTAGATATTCTTCCAATAGTTGATAATTTTGAAAGAGCTCTTTCATCTTTTAAAGAAGAATCAAATGAGAAAAAAGGTATAGTTATGATATATAATAGTCTAATTAATACTTTAGAAAAGTTTGAAGTTAAAGAAATAGATGCACAGGGGAAAGAATTTGATCCAAGTTATCATCAAGCAGTAATGCAGGAAGAAGATAAAACAAAGGAATCTAATGTTATAATAGAAGTTATGCAAAAGGGATATACTTATAAAGATAAGGTAATAAGACCAGCAATGGTAAAGGTTAATAAATAAAGGAGAGGATAATATGAGTAAAATAATAGGTATAGATTTAGGAACAACTAATAGTTGTGTAGCGGTTATGGAAGGAGCAGATTCTAAAGTAATCGCAAATGCTGAAGGAAATAGAACAACTCCATCAGTAGTAGCATTTAAGGATGGAGAAATAATTGTTGGTGATGCTGCCAAAAGACAAATGGTAACAAATCCAGATACAATTTATTCAATTAAAAGATTAATGGGAACTGATAAAAAAGTTAAAGCAAATGGAAAAGAATATACACCAGAAGAAATATCAGCAATGATTCTTCAAAAATTAAAAACAGATGCTGAAAGCTATTTAGGTGAAAAAGTAACTAAAGCAGTTATAACAGTTCCAGCATATTTTAATGATGCTGAAAGACAAGCAACTAAAAATGCAGGTAAAATTGCAGGACTTGAAGTTGAAAGAATTATAAATGAACCAACTGCAGCTGCATTAGCTTATGGTTCTGATAAACAAGATAATTTAAATACAATACTTGTTTATGATTTAGGTGGAGGTACATTTGATGTATCTATTCTAGAACTTGGTGATGGAGTATACGAAGTTAAATCTACTAGTGGTAATAATCGTTTAGGTGGAGATGATTTCGATAACAGAATATCAGATTATTTAGTATCTGAATTTAAAAAGGAAAATGGTGTAGATTTATCAAAAGATAAAATGGCTATGCAAAGAATTAAAGATGCATCAGAAAAGGCAAAAAAAGATTTAAGTGGTATGACTTCTACTCAAATAAGTTTACCATTTATATCTCAAGGGGAAGCAGGACCTCTTCATTTAGAGGTTAATTTAACAAGAGCTAAATTCGAAGATTTAATTCGTGATTTAGTAGAATCAACTCTTGAACCAGTTAGAAAAGCTTTAAAAGATGCAAAACTTTCTAAAAATGATATTGATAAAATAATATTTGTTGGTGGATCAACTAGAATACCAATGGTAACTGATTTAATTAAAAATGAATTAGGCAAAGAACCAAGTAAAGGTGTTAATCCAGATGAAGTAGTTGCAATGGGAGCAGCTATTCAAGGTGGAGTTTTAACAGGTGAAGTTAATGATATAGTTTTACTTGATGTTACACCATTATCACTTGGTATTGAAACAATGGGTGGAGTAATGACTAGATTAATTGAAAGAAATACAACTATCCCAACAAGTAAAAGTCAAGTATTTTCAACTGCTGCTGATAATCAACCAGCTGTTGATATACATGTACTTCAAGGTGAAAGACCAATGGCAGCAGATAATAAAACACTTGGTAATTTCCAATTAAATAACATACCACCAGCACCAAGAGGAGTTCCTCAAATAGAGGTAACATTTGATATAGATGCAAATGGTATAGTAAATGTTAAAGCTAAAGACCTTGGTACTAATAAAGAACAATCTATTACAATTACAGCTTCTACATCATTAACTGATGAAGAAATTGATAAAATGGTAAAAGAAGCAGAAGCTAATAAAGAGGCAGATGCAAAAAGAAAAGAAGAAGCGGATATTAAAAACGAAGTAGAACAACTAGTATTTGCAACAGAAAAAGCTATTAAAGACTTAGGTGATAAAATATCTGATAAAGAAAAAACAGAAGCAGAAGATGCTATTAAAGAAGCTAAAGATGCAATGGAAGCTAATGATATTGAAAAGATGAAAACAGCTAAGGAAAAATTAAATGAAAAAGCAATGGCTTTAGGATCAAAGGTTTATGAAGAAGCTGCAAAAGCACAACAAACTTCAGAAAATAATACTGAAACTAAAGAAGAAAATAAGGATGATACTGTAGTAGATGCTGATTACGAAGAAAAATAATTAGAAGTTCTAGCAAGCTAGAACTTTCTATTTTAATTATTTAATATTAAAAGGAGAAAAAATGGAAAATTATAAAACAAGAAATGATGTGCCAGAAAAATATAAATGGGATTTAACAGATTTTTTTAAAGATATAAATGAATTTAATATTGAAGCAGACAAAGTAAGTAAACAAATTAATCTTATAAGTAATTATATAGGATGTACAGAAGATTCTGATAGATTATTTGAGTATATTGAATTCTCTAATGAATTATCTTCTAATATACTTAATTTAGCTATTTATGCAATGCTTATTAATGATCAAGATTTAAGTAAATCTGATGGTGTAGAATGTGTTGGTAAAATATCTAATATTGAAACAGAATATATGGTTAAATCTAGTTTCTTTGAACCAGAGTTACTAAAATTATCAAATGAAGATTTTAATAAATTATTTAATAATAAAAAGTTACTTAAATATAAAGAATTATTAAATGATATATATAGATATAAGGAACATGTATTACCAAAAGAAGAGGAAGAATTAGTTTCTCTTTTAACACAAACTGCTGAAAATTATAGTCAAATGTCATCAACTTTATTAAATAGTAATCATGATTATGGTGAAGTAATAATGGAAGATGGTACTAAAGAAAAATTAATGTCTACAAATTACAGAAGATTAATGAAAAAATGTAGTAGAGAAAAAAGAAAAGATATTTATATACAATTTAACAAAGTTATAGATAGATATGCATCTACTAATGCTTCTTTATTAGATGGATATGTTAAAACTAATGTAATACTTTCTAAAATACATAAATATAAATCAACATGGGATCAAAAATTATTTGATTTAGAACTATCTGATAAAGTATTTGATTCTTTAACTAAAGTTGCTATAGATAAAAAAAATATACTTAAAAAATTTTATGATTTAAAAAGTAGAGTTTTAAATATTAATAAATGCTTACCATGGGATTCTCCAATAGAATTATATAAAATAAATAAAGAATATACAATTGAGGAAGCACAAGATATAATTCTTAATTCATTAAAACCATTAGGAGATGATTATATTAATCATTTTAAAAATGTTTTTGATGATAGATGTATAGATTATTGTCAATATAAAGGTAAATGTAGTGGTGGATATAATGTATCATCAACTACTATAAAAAATTCTAAAATTCTAATGAGTTTTAATTATGATTTAGAATCTATTTCTACAATTTCACATGAGGGTGGTCATCATGTCCATCATCAATATATATATGAAAATAATATAGATGTTTATAGAAATATACCAAATATAGTTGCGGAAGTTGCTTCATTAACTAATGAATTCTTATTGTCATATTATTTATCAAATAGTGATGATAAAGAAGAAGCATTAGTAGGTTTGTCAAATATAATTGGAGTGTTTGTATCAAATTTTTTTGGTGCGGTACAAGAAGCAGACATGGAAAGAGAGTTTTATAAATATGTAGAAGCTGGAGGAACACTTACAAAAGATTATTTAGATAAGCTTAGTGAAGAAAGTATTATAAAATTTTATCCAAAAGAAAAGTTAGATCATGAATATGAAAAGAATTTATGGACTAAAATAAGTCATTATTTTATGTTTTATTATTTATTTAGTTATGCAGTATGCGTTTCAGTTGCTTCATATGTTTCAAATGAAATATTATCTGGTAATAAGGAAATGCTTGATAAATATATGAAATTTTTAAAAACAGGAAATGACGTAAAAATTATAGATATATTTAAAATATTAGGTATTAACTTAGAAGAAGAAAATGTATATATTAAAGCAGTAGATAATTTTGAATTATTACTTAATAAATTTAATAAATTATATAGTGATTAGAGGTGAAGTATATGGCAAAAAGAGATTATTATGAGGTTTTAGGTGTTTCCAAGACTGCTGATGACAAGGAAATAAAGAGTGCTTTTAGACGTTTAGCAAAACAGTATCATCCAGATATAAATAAAGATAAAGATGCTCCAGAAAAATTTAAAGAAGTGCAAGAAGCTTATGAAGTTTTATCTGATCCACAAAAAAGAAAGACTTATGATCAATTTGGCCATGCAGCATTTGAAAATAATGCTGGAGGTTCTTATGGTGGTGGATTCGGTGGATTCTCATCTGGCTTTGGATTTGATGATATAGATTTATCTGATATTTTATCAGGTGTATTTGGAAATGGATTTGGATTTTCATCATCTTCTAGTAAAACAACAAGAGCAAGAAAGGGGAATGATTCTTTATATAAACTTAATCTTACATTCATGGAAGCAGTATACGGTTGTAAAAAAGATATAACTGTTGATGTATATGAAACATGTTCTTCTTGTGATGGTAAAGGTGGACATGGTGAGGCTACATGTTCAAGATGTCATGGTAGTGGAACTGTTACTGAAGAATCTAGAACAATGTTTGGTTCATTTATGTCAAAAACTACATGTCCTGAGTGTGGGGGAATAGGTAAAACATATAAAGAACAATGTTCTAATTGTCATGGTAATGGTAGAGTTAAAAAGAGAAAGACTTTATCAGTAACTGTTCCTGCTGGCGTTGATACTGGAAATCAAATAAGACTTAAAGAAAAAGGTGAAGCAGGAGTAAATGGGGGTCCCAATGGAGATTTATATGTAGAATTTGATGTTAGTAATCATCAAGTATTTAAAAGAAATGGTAATGATATATATATGGAACTTCCAATAAATGTAATAGAAGCTACACTTGGTTGCAAGAAAGAAGTTCCTCTTATGAAGGGAAGTATTATTTTAAATATACCAGAAGGTACACAAAATGGTGAAAAACATAAAATAAAGGGAAAAGGAGTACCATATATTAATTCAAGTAAAACAGGAGACTTATATATAATTATTAAAGTTGTTATTCCAACAAAACTTGATAAAAAACAAAGAGAATTATTTAATGAGCTTTCTAAAACTAATTTAGATGATAATAATGATTTTATAACAAAATTTAAAAAATTCTTTAAAAGATAACAAATATATTAAATAGTTAAAAAAAGTAGAAATTTAGTCATTCATTTCTACTTTTTCTTTATCTAACCATTCTTTAAATGTTTCTTTAAATACAATTAATTCTTTTTTTATAACATCATCATATACACTATTACAATTTATTATTGCTTGATAAATATGTTTAAACGTTACATATTCTGAATTTTCAAATCTTGCATAAGTAAAACATTTTGAAAATAAAGCTAATGCCACATCTGGATATCTAGAACCATTTTCATAAACTCTTTTATATTCACTAGTCATATTTACTATAAATTTACATACAAGTTCCAATATGTAATTAGTATATGCAAATTTAACGTTCGTTGATTTTTCTATTTTTTTTACTGATCCCATAAGTATTTTAACAGTTGTTTGAGCACTTGGTTCTTCAACCTCAATTTTTTCAAAACGTCTTAAAAAAGCTTTATCTTTTAGAAGAAATTGTTCATATTCAGCTGTTGTAGTAGCACCAATTATTTTTATATCACCTCTATCAAGTCCAGGTTTTAACATATTTAAAAAATCAACATCACCATTTCTTGATGCAGTAACAAGTGTATGAATTTCATCAATAAATAAAATTATATCTTTTTTTCCTAATACTTCATTTATTAAAAGTTGTAGTTTTGATTCTTCATTACCATCTTCTTGATAATTACCAAGGAGAGATGATGTTGCAATCTTATATATTTTAGAATTTAATAAAGCGTCTGGAACTTCTTTTCTTTGGATTTTATAACTAAGACCTTCTACTATAGAAGTTTTACCAATACCAGCTTTACCAGTTAAAACTGCAGATTTTTCTGGACTTAAAAGTATAAGTATAAGTTTTTTTATTTCCTCATCACGAGCTATTGCGGGATTAGTTATATATTCTTTATTTATTAAATCTTCAGCATAATTTTTAAGTATACTAAAATTATTATTTCCATTATGACTTGGTGTATATTCAATAATATCTTCATTCATATTTATTCTCCTAACTACTATACAATTAGTATAACAAAAAATATATATTTTTACTAGTAAAGTAATGTCAAAAATAAAAATTATTTATAAAATGAATTGTCTTATTAAATATATTATTTTATAATAAAAAAAGGTGATTAGTATGCAAAGATATTTTGCAATTAATAGCAAATTAGAACTTAGTAAAAAAGATATTTATCATATAATTAAGGTAATGAGAATGAAAGTTAATGATAAAATAGAAGTTGTATATGATAGATGCGTAAATTTATGCAATATAGATTTTATTGATTCTAAAGAAATAAAAATTAGTATAATAAAAAAGATAAAAGAAGATAATGAACTTAAATCAAATATAACAATTGCATTCTCATTAGTTAGTGAAAGTAAAATTGATTTGATACTTCAAAAATGTACGGAGCTTGGTTGTTATAATTTTATTCCATTAAAAGTAAATAGGAGTAAAATAAAACTTGATTCTAAAGAAGAAAAAAAACTTATGAGATGGAACTTAATAACAAAAGAAGCCGCAGAGCAATCACATAGAAATATTATTCCAAATGTTACTAATATAATGTCGATAAATGATATTATTAATTTAGATTATGATGTTAAATTATTATGTAGTCCAAAAGAAAAAGAAAAAACTATTAAAAATGTATTACAAAAATATAGTAAGTATGATAAAATTATTATAGTTGTCGGTCCTGAAGGTGGTCTTGATAGTATAGAAGAAGATTTATTAATAAAAAATAATTTTGAATGTATTTCGTTAGGACAAACAATTTTAAGAACGGAAACAGCTCCCATATTTGTAATGAGTGCTTTAAAATATGAATTTATGAGGTGAAGTAATGAAAAGTTTTAATAAGATTATTTATATATATTCAAATATGGATAGTAGTAGTCAAATTTTATTATTTTTGATAATACTAATTTCACTTATGTTAATAAGTATATTAATAATAAATTGTATTACTAAAAAGAATAATAGAAAAATTAATCAAATAGAGCATACTGAAAAAAATAAAAGACAAATAATAAATAAAATTTCAGGCGATATAAAACCAAATATAAATTTAAAAAAACCATCAAAGATAACTAAGTTAGATAATGAAAGTGAAAAAAAAGAAGAAGAAATAAAAATAGAAAAACCAAAAGAAGAACCTGATGAAGTTATAGAAGTAGTATCGAAGAAAACCTCAATAGAAGAAATAGCAAAATTACTTGAAGATACATTAAGAGAAGATCCTATTGACTTAACTAAATTTGAAGAAGATCAAGAGGAAAATGCAATTATAAGTTATGATGAATTAGTAAAAAAAGCTGGAGCAAAAAAAATTGTATATAAATCAGAAGTAGAAGAACCAATAGAAATATTAGACGAAATAAAAGAGGAGAAAAATAAATTCCAAGCTTCAAAGGTTATTTCACCTGTTTTTGGAGTACAAAATAAAAATGATAAATTAAACGAAAAAGCAGAAAAAAATATAGATGATGATGAAGAAATGCAAACTGATATTGAATTTTTAGGATCATTAAAGACATTTAGAAGCAAGCTATAGATGAAAAAGTATAATTTATATATTTTTTTATTAATAGTTTGCTAATTTATCTTATAATGGTATAAACTTTATTATTTGTAGTTCATAATCTTTGACAAAATAAGTATATTATATTATAATACTAACCGTTTTGGGGGTATTTTATGAATAAAAAATTAAGAATGAAATTTTATGTATACATAAAACAATTAGAAAATTTAAGTTTATCTCAAATTCAAAATTTAGAAGCATTAACTAGATTACTATCAAATAAAAAAAATGAAATAGAGTATATTGATCTTGAACATAATATTGATTTTTTTTATGATAAAGATAATTTTACAAAAGAAGAAATATCAGATTTAATATTATATATAATAAATAATAATATTGAATTTTATAGAAAAGCAAATGAAAGCGAACTTATGGATAAAGTAAGTATATTATCAAAAGAATTATCTATTGATGTAGATGAAGTAAAAAGTAAATTTTTATTTTATTCAGTAAGAAAATTTGATGAATATAGAAAAATATATAAAGAGCTTGAAGAGTATATTTTAAATATTGATAATTTAAGTAAATCTTTTGAAGAAACATTATATAATTTTAATATTAAAAAAGAATATATAAAAATTATAATAGAAAAATTAAAAAATAATGAAGAAAAAGAGATAAATGTAAAAGAAGATAATATATCAACTATAGAAGAAAGTAGTATAATAGAAAAAAAGAAACAAAGAAAAAAACAACTTAGACAATATTTAGAAATAAAAAAATATATAGATTGTAATTTAAATCCTATTAAAATATTAAATGAAAAAGAAATAGAAAATTTAAATAAATTAATGAATGAATTAGGTTATTCTAAAGAGGAAATAGAAAAAGTTGTTAGAAAAAATAAAAATAATATTAAGAATAAAAATTCAGTATTGAATAAAAATAAGTTAGAAAATTTAATTAGTAATATATTATCAGAAACAGAAAAAGAGCTTTTAATGAAATCAAAAGAACTACTTAATAGCGATTTTAGTAAAAACTATAATATAGGAAAACTAGTTGACGATATATATGAATGTTTTTCATTAATATTAAATTCAAATGAAAAGGATAGTTATGTTGATATATTAAAAGATATTTTTACTGAACTTAGTACTGAAGTTGAAAATATAGAATTAATACATAAAAATTTAAAATATTCTTAAATATAAGAGGGGAAGTTTTTTATGAAGGTAGGTTTTTATACACTTGGCTGTAAAGTAAATAGTTATGAGAGTGAAGTTTTAATCAATTTATTTAAATTAAAAGGTTATAAAGTTGTACCTTTTAATGAAATCGCGGATATATATGTTATAAATACTTGTTCTGTAACTAATTCAGCTGATTCAAAAAGTAGAAAAGAAATTAGAAATGCTATTAGGAGAAATAAAGATGCGATAATTGTAGTTATGGGATGTTATAGTCAAGTTAAAAGCGAGGATGTTAAAAAAATAGATGGTGTATCTATCATAATAGGAAATAAGTATAAAAACGAGACTGTAAAATTAGTAGAAGAATATATAAAAAATAGAAAACAAATAGTAAAAATAGATGATTTAAATAATATTTGTTTTGAAAATATGACTTTAACAAAATTTGAAAATCATACAAGAGCTTTTGTAAAAATCCAAGATGGATGTAATAATTTTTGTTCATATTGTATAATACCATATACTAGGGGAAGTATAAGAAGCAAGGATAAAGATATTATAATTTCTGAAGTAAAATCTCTTGTTAATAATGGATATAAAGAAATTGTATTAACTGGGATTCATACAGGACATTATGGTGCGGATATAAAAGAATATGATTTTAGTGATTTATTATTAGAACTTGAATCCATTAATGGTTTAGAAAGAATTAGAATATCATCAATTGAAATAACAGAGTTAAATGATAAATTTTTAAATGTATTAAAAAATAGTAAAAAAATAGTTAATCATATGCATATACCTCTTCAATCAGGTTGTGATAAAATACTAAAATTAATGAATAGAAAATATGATATGAATTATTATTTTGATAAAATACAAAAGATAAGAAATATAAGAAAAGATATAGCAATAACTACAGATGTTATTGTAGGTTTTCCAAATGAAACAGAAGAAGATTTTAGAAAGACTAAGGAAAATATTAAGAAACTTGAATTTGCAGAATTACATGTATTTCCATATTCAAAAAGAGATAAAACAAAGGCTGCAATTATGGATAATCAAATAGATGGAAATATAAAAAAGCAAAGAGTAAAAGAATTACTTTTATTAAGTAATGAATTAAAAGATAAATATTATAATAAATTTATAGGTAAAAAGATGAATGTTTTAACTGAAAATATTCATAATGGTATAGTTATGGGGCATTTATCAAATTATGGCAAGGTAATGTTTAAAGGAAGTAAAGATGATTTAAACAAAATTATACCTATATATTTAATTTCATATAAAGATGGAATTTATAATTCAAAGAAAGTTGAAAAAATACTGGTTTAAGTTAAAGTAAGGGGGATAATAAAATGAATTATGGAGATATAAATAAAGAATTATTAGAAAAATATAAAATAAAAAAGGATAAAAAGATAATAAGTGAAATAGTAAATGCAAATATAGGGTTAGTTAAGAGTATTACTAAATTATTTTCTGTTATGACCTTATCTTCATATGAGGATTTATATCAAGAAGGTTGTTTAGGTCTTTTATATGCTATTGAAAGATATGATGCAAATAAAAATACTAAATTTTCAACTTATGCAGTATCATATATATTAGGTTATCAAAAAAAATATTTAACAAATAATAGATACCTTTTACATGTACCTAAAAATTTAGTTGAGAAAATAATTAAATATGATAAGTTAAATGATGAAAATATTTACCCAAAAGAAATGTTAAAATATATGAATATGACTGAATCACAGTTTGAAAAATTTCTAAAACAATATGAAATTTTATCAAATCTTAAGGTAGTTAATATAGATAAATCTATTAGGATTGACAAAACAGATGATATTGAACAAAATGATTTATACATGTCATTAGAAGATAATTTAGAAGATGACAAAGTAGATGTAGAAAATTCTGTAATTGATAAAATCACATATGATTCAATATTAGAAGAATTAGAAGATAAATTAACTGAATTAGAATTAAAAGCAATTATGTTAAAATTTGGATTTAATGGTTATAAATCTCATACTGTAAATGAAATTGCCTCAATATTTAATGTTACAGATATAAAAATAAAAGAAATATTAAAAACTGCAAAAGAAAAACTTAAACAAGATAAAAATATGAAATATTTACTATCAAAATAATATTTTTGATTAGTTAATAAAATTAAATAATAGTTATGTGTTATAATAAATATGGCGAGGTAACTATGAAAAAGTATATAAAAGGTATATTTAAAAAAATTATATTTAAATCAGACCAAAATTATGTAATTGGTCTTTTTAATGTTAAAGATACAAATCTACCTTCTATTAAAGATTATATATTTCATACAATTACTTTTACTGGATATTTCCATGAACTTATTATAGATGAAAAATATATTTTTTATGGGGATATGGTTGATAATCCAAAATATGGACTACAGTTTAAAGTTGATGAATATGAAAGAATAAAACCTGAAGGAATAGATGCAGTTATTGAATTTTTATCTAGTGATTTGTTCTCTGGAATAGGTGAGAAAACTGCAAGAAGTATAGTAGATACTTTAGGAGAAAATGCACTTGATATTATATCTAATGATTATTCTAGTTTATTATTAGTACCAAAACTTAAAGAAAAAACTGCTAAAAAAATTTATGATACAATAAAAAAATATAATGAAAGTTATGATATTATTATATTTTTAACAAAAATTGGTTTTTCTATAAAAGATGCTGGAATAATATATAATCATTATAAGGATTCAACTAAGATGATAATTGAAGATAATGTTTACAGTATTATAGATGATATAAGTGAGATAAATTTTTCTAAGGTTGAAATGGTTAGAAAAAATTTAAATATTGATGATTTAGACGCTAGAAGAATAATGGCAATTATTGTACATGTAATGAAAGAATTATGCTTTAATAATGGAGATACATATTTATATTTGGATGAAATATATAATGGAGTAATAAATTTATTAAATTATAATTTTAATAAAGAAGAATTCGAAGATATATTAATAGAAATTGCAAAAACAGGAAGAATAAAAATAGAAGATAAAGAATATTATCTAAGAGAATATTTTTTATCTGAAAATTCAATTGCAAACACTATATATTATTTAACAAATAAAAAAGATACAAAATATAAGAATATAGAGAAAGAAATAGAAAATCTTCAAATATATTTTGATGTAGAATATAATAAAAAACAAAAAGAAGCAATAAAAAATGCCTATGAGAAAAATTTTAGTATTATAACAGGTTCACCAGGGACAGGTAAAACTACTATAATAAGGGCAATAGTAGAACTATATAGAAAAATACATGGTTATAGTTTTAATGAACTTCAAAATAAATTAGCTCTTCTTGCTCCAACTGGAAGAGCAGCTAAGAGAATGAGTGAATCTTGTAATTTTCCAGCATCAACAATACATAGATTCCTTAAATGGAATAAAGAATCTAATAAATTTATGATTAATGAAAATAATAAATCAAATGTAGAATTTTTAATAATAGATGAAGTTAGTATGATAGATGTAACTCTATTTGATAATTTATTTAAAGGCTTAAGTAAAAATGTAAAAATAGTTATGATAGGAGATTATAATCAGTTAGAGAGTGTAGCGCCTGGTAATGTACTTAAAGATTTAATAGATAGTGATATTGTAAATGTTACATTTCTAGATGAATTATATAGACAAGCTGAAGATTCTTATATAGCTATGCTTGCTAAAGAGATTAATGATAACGATTTAAGTGAAAATTTTTTAGAAAAAAAAGATGATTATAGCTTTATAGAAAGTGATTCATCAAACTTGAAATTTTATATTAAAAAAGTATGTGAAATGGCAAAGCAAAAAGGTTATTCTCCTGATGATATTCAAGTGCTTGTACCTATGTATAAAGGAGAAAATGGTATAGATAATTTAAATAAATTACTTCAAGAAATATTTAATCCTAGTGAAGGACAAAAAGAAATTATTTATAAAGATGTTATATTTAGAGAAAATGATAAAGTACTTCAACTTGAAAATGATCCAGATAATAATGTATTTAATGGAGATATAGGTTATATTTATAAAATAGAAAATAATCATATGTTAATTAATTTTGATGGAAATATAGTTAAATACACTACAAAAGATTATATTAAAATAAGACATGCATATGTAATTAGTGTTCATAAATCTCAAGGTAGTGAATTTAAATTAGTTATAATACCTATAATATTTTCATATAAAATTATGCTTTATAAAAAATTAATCTATACAGCAATAACTAGAGCTAAACAGTGTTTAACTATTATTGGAGATAAGAATACATTTGTTTACTCAGTAAAAAATGAAGTAGTAAGATTAAGAAAAACAAAATTAAAAGATAGACTACAGACTTATTTAATGAATAATTAAAAAATAATAGTTAATAATATAAATGGCACTTAGCCAAATCATATTATTAAAGAGGTGAAATAATGAAAAAAGCACTAAGCATGATGGTTCTTGGAATTGGTATGGGTGCAGGAGCGGTTGCCATGTACGACCAATATAAATCAGGTAATTTAGGAAAAACACTAAAGAAAACTGGTAAAGAAGTAACAAAAATGCTAGATAATATGAATTAGTGAAAAAATCTCTAAATGAGATTTTTTTCATTTATATTTAAAAAATTTTTCAATTAATTAAAAAAGTGATATAATCTTTTTAGGGATTAATATATATAAAAACATATATTTAATTAGTAATAACTGCTTTAGATATAATGGTATGTTTGAACTTTTTATATTATCCAAAAGAGGTAAGATATATATGGAAGATATTTATATTAAAATACTTGGAATAAAAAATAAACAACATTTAGAAATATTAAAAAAGTTAAGTATGTACTATAAATATGGTAAAGAAGTAGGCGATAAGTTACTCCTTTCACACGATTATGAAAAATTAGATTATAAGGATATAGAAAAATTTATTGAAGAATATATTTGTTGTTCAGAATTATTAATAAACTATTTTATTAAAAAAGGCTTAAGTACAAAAAAGGAAATTTTAGAATTCTCATTATCATCACTATTATCATTTCAGAATACACAAATGATTCCTAATATCACATCTATTATTAATTATAAAACAAGTACTGATGTAAATTTTTCTTATGCAATAGGCACCATTAGAAAAAATGGAATTAATATATATGAAGATTTTGATTTAGATTTAGAAAAATATCATATTATAATAAATAATGCAGTTTTAGATTCACTTATAAATTTTTTGTTAGGTGAAGATTATAATTATAGTGAATATATTATTAAATATTTAGAAAATAGTAATTTAGACTTTTTTAATGGCTTTGTAATTTGTGAAAATAATAAACTAAAAAAATATATAATAGAAAATTTTATAAGATTCATAGATAATACAAAATGTCCATGTAGTTCATCAATCGAAAAAATTGATGGATATATATATGGGTATATAAAAACTGATAAATAATTGATATTGCCATTTATATTTATTTTTGATATAATTAGTTATATATAACAAAGCTATTGATGGTAGATGTTAATTAATTTTTTATAAATAGAGAATTAGTGTTTGGTGGAAACTAATATAAATATTAATTAAATGCTACTACCTGAAGTGCGTATGCCGGGGGAAAACCGTTATATTAATTAAGAGAAAAAAAGGATGGTACCGCCTTATATAGGCTCCTTTATGTGTACTATCCTTTTATTTATTGGAGGATAATTTATGAATAAAATAATTGCTATTGATGGTCCTTGTGGAAGTGGTAAAGGAACTGTTGCTAAATTAGTTGCAGAAAAATTGAATTTTATAAATATTGATACAGGAGCTACATATAGGTGTGTTGCTCTTGCCGCAATAAGAAAAAATTTAACTTTAGATGATGAAGATGACATTATTGATTTATCTTCAAAAATAGAAGTAAAATTAAATAGTGATGGTAAAGTATTTTTAGAAGGTGAAGATGTAACTGATGAAATAAGAGATAAAGAAGTAACTAGTATTGTTTCACAAATATCAAGTATAGTAAAGGTTAGAGAAAACATGGTTAACGTTCAAAGAAAAATGGCTAAAAATAGTAATGTAGTTATGGAAGGAAGAGATATTACAACTGTTGTATTTCCAAATGCTCAATATAAATTTTATTTGGATGCTAACTTAGAAGAAAGAGTAAATAGAAGAATTAAGCAAAATAAAGAAAAAAATATAAATATGAGTTATAACGAAGTGCTTGATAATATTAAAATGCGAGATTATAACGATATGCATAAAGAAGTAGGAGCTTTAAAAAGATGTAATGATCAAATATATATTGATACAACAAATATGACTATTAATGAGGTAGTAGATAAAATAATAAAAATTGTTAAGGGGGATGAGTAGTATGAATATAAGAGATTTATATATCAATTATTTTGTAAGTAAAGGTCACAAACAAATACCTAGTAGTCCAGTAGTTCCTGAAAATGATCCATCAGTATTATTTAATACGGCAGGTATGCAACCTTTAATACCATATTTGATGGGTGAAACTCACCCATGCGGTACAAGACTTTGTGATTATCAAAAATGTATAAGAACAAATGATTTAGACGAAGTAGGAGATACAACACATCATACATTTTTCGAAATGTTAGGTAATTGGTCTTTAGGAGATTATTTTAAAAAAGAAAGTATAGAATATAGTTTTGAATTTTTAACTAAAATTTTAAATATTCCAGTAGAGAGACTTGCAATTACTGTTTTTAGTGGTAATGATAAAATAAAAAGAGATGAAGAATCAGAAAAAAGATGGAAAGAACTTGGAATAAATGAAAATAAAATTGCTTATTTAGATGATAATTTTTGGATAGCAGGAGAAACAGGACCTTGTGGACCTGATACAGAAATATTTTATTTTAGAAGTGATGAAGAAATTCCAAAAAAATTTAATCCAGATGATGATAGATGGGTAGAAATATGGAATAATGTATTTATGGAATATTATAAAAAAGAAGATGGTACATTTAGTGAACTACCTAAAAAGAATGTAGATACTGGAATGGGTTTAGAAAGAATAGTATCTATTTTAGAAAATGTTGATGACAACTATAAATCAAGCATATGGACAAAGACTATTAATGCTATAGAAAAAGTATCTTCAAAAAAATATGAAGGTAATGAAAAAAGTATGAGAATAATTGCGGATCATATTAAAGCAGCAGTATTTATATCTGCAGATAATGCTGGTATTAAGCCAAGTAATAAAGACCAAGGTTATATACTTAGAAGATTAATAAGAAGAGCAATAAGACATGCAAAAAAACTAGATATAGATATAAATAGTAATTTTGAAGAAGTAATTGCTTTATCAATAATAGATGAATATAGTAAATATTATAATGAATTAGAATTAAATAAGAATATAGTATTAGATGTATTAAAAAATGAAAAAGAAAAATTTAATAAAACTCTTGAAAAAGGTCTTAAAGAATTTGAGAAGATGATTAAAAATTTAAAAAATAACAAATTAGACAAAAATTTATCTTTCAAGTTATATGATACTTATGGTTTTCCAATAGAACTTACAATAGAACTTGCTAATGAAAAAAATATAGAAGTAGATTTAGATGGATTTAAAGAAAGATTTAAAGAACATCAAGAACTATCAAGAACATCATCAGCTGGTAAATTTAAAGGTGGATTAGCGGGAAATAGTGAAATGGAAACTAAATATCATACAGCAACACATTTACTTAATGCAGCCTTAAAAGTAATAATAAATAATGATGTTCATCAAAAAGGATCTAATATAACAAGTGAAAGACTTAGATTTGATTTTTCATGTGATCATAAATTAACAGAAGATGAAAAACGAAAAACAGAAGATTTAGTTAATAAATGGATTAGTGAAAATCTTCCAGTAACAAAAGAAGAAATGAAAAAAGAAGATGCACTTAAATCAGGTGCTGAATGTATGTTTATTGAAAAATATCCAGATATTGTAACAGTTTATAGTATTGGTAATGTCTCAAAGGAATTATGTGGTGGACCTCATGTTAAAAATACAGGGGAACTTGGTCACTTTAAGATAAAAAAAGAAGAAGCAAGTTCTTCTGGTGTTAGAAGAATTAAAGCAATTTTAGAATAGGAGTATATTATGAAAAATATGAAAAAAAAGAATAAAAAGAAAAAAAGAAGATTTATAGTTCCAATTATAATAACAATTATAATGCTTTTTGGAATAGGCTTTTGTTATGTAAATACTATGCCAATTCAAAAGAAAAGTAAAAAGGTTACACTAAAAATTGATGAAGGGACATCTATTAGAAAAGTAACAAATGTTTTAAAAAATGAAGGACTTATTAGAAGTAAGACTTTTATGCTTGTTTATATTAGACTAAACAATATTAATGGTCTAAAAGCTGGTAATTATATGTTAAATAAAAATATGGATATAAAACATATTCTTAAAATATTAACTAAAGGTAGTAATATAAAAGATAAAGAAGTAAAAATAACTTTCCCTGAAGGTAAAAATATGAGAAAAATAGCAAAAATAATTGATGAAAATACAATTAATAGTTATGATGATGTATTTAATCTTCTTAGGGATAGAGAATATCTTAATACACTTATAAATGATTATTGGTTTTTGGATGAAACTATTTTAAATGAAAATATTTATTATCCACTTGAAGGATATTTACAACCAAATACTTATAATTTTAAAGCAGATGCAAGCGTAAAAGATATATTTAAAAAAATGCTTGATCAAACAGGAATTGTATTAGATAGTAAAAAACAAGAAATACAAAATAGCAATTTTTCTGTACATGAAATTATTACATTAGCATCTATCGTAGAGGGTGAAGGTGTATCACTTGATGATAGAAAAAATATTGCGGGTGTATTTATAAATAGACTTAATAATAAAATGAGTTTAGGTAGTGATGTAACTACATATTATGCTGCTAAAGTAGAACTTGGAGAAAGAGATTTATATAAATCAGAAATTAATAGTGATAATCCATATAATACAAGATCAAGTAAAAATGCAGGTAAACTTCCAGTAGGACCAATTTGTAATCCAGGAAGTGAATCAATACTATCTGTTATAAATTATACTCCAAATGAATATTTATATTTTGTTGCAGATAAAAATATGAAAGTATATTTTACAAAAACAGATGCTGAACATAATAAAATAATATCAGAATTAAAAGCAAGCGGTTTATGGTATGAATATTAAAATATACAAAAGGGTTTAAGTAAAAAGAAAATTAACATACAATATGTATGTTTTTTTATTAATATGTTATAATTATTTAAGGTGGTAGTATGAATAACATATATTTAATATATGGAAATGAGGATTTTTTAATAAAAAAAGAATTAGAAAATATTATAGATAATGGAGATATAATAGCTGATAACATAATAAAATATAATTTAGATGAAACTAATGTAATAAATGCAATAGAAGAAGCATCAACAGTAAGCATGTTTGATGGTAAAAAAGTAGTGATATGTGAAGGTTGTACATTTTTAACGGGAGAAAATAAAAAAGAAATAAATCATGATATTGATTCTCTTATAAAATATATAAATAATCCATTTGATGATGTTTATTTTATTTTTGTAGTTAGAAGAGAAAAATTAGATGAGAGAAAAAAAATAGTAAAAGAAATTAAAAAAATCTCAAAAGTAATAGAGTGTAATAAATTAGAAAATTTTAATCTTTCAGCTTATATAGAAAAATATATATTAAATAAAGGTTATACTATAGATAGAAAATCTGTAAATAAAATGATAGAAATATCAGGAGAAAATTTATCTTCATTAATAAACGAATGTGATAAATTATTAATGTATAAAGATGATGATAAGAATATACAAATAAACGATGTAATCGATATTGCTACTAAATCAATAGATGATGATATATTTGAATTAACAAATGCTATAATGGAAAAAGATGAATCAAAGATGATTGAAATATATAATGAATTATTACTTATAGGAGAAGAACCAATTAAATTAATTGTAATGATTTCAAATCAATTAAGGCTTATTTTAAAAGTAAAATTAATGATAAAAAATGGTTACAAAGAAAGAGAAATACCAAATGTAATAAAAGAACATCCATATAGAGTAAAACTTGCGATTAAATCTAATTTTACTATAAATGAACTTATATTCTATCTAAAGAAACTTGGAGAGTTAGATTATAATATAAAATCAGGAAAAATAGATAAGAATTTTGGACTTGAAATGTTTTTATTCAATATAAAAAAAGAAGTTAGTCTTTAATAATTAAATTACTAATTTCTTTTTTTATTAAATCGTTATCATAAGTAAGTGAATATACTGAAGTTATTTTTAATTCAAATTGCATGTTCTTATTAAAATTTGTATATAATGGAACTGATATATTTTTTTTAATTTTATTTAAATATTTTTGTCCTTTTTTATTAAATCCAAGAACTCTAATATATCTAATATCTTTCATTTTTTTTGCATCTTCTTTCGTAAACGATACAAGAATGTGAAGAAGCATTCTTTTTATTTTACTTCTAGTATATCTTTTTGATTTTATGTTATTTATTAATTCTTCATAAGAATTTGAATTATAAATAACTTTCTTTATCTTATTTTCTATTCCTTCATCGACTGTTTGATAAATATATAAATTATCTATTTCAGATATTATTTTATATTTTAAATATATAAAATAATCATCTATAAAATACAAATTATCTTTTAAATAATTATATGAATTTTCAGGTACATATTTTTTAATATCTATTTCTTTAATTTTTTCTCTTATACTAGTCGCACTTACAATATCATTATCTAAACTCTTACTATTATAATCTGAAGTTCTTTTAATAGTTATTGGTATGATGTTACTATTTAATTTATTTAATTCTCTTATATATGCTACTCCTAATATATCATTTGGTTTATTTATAATAAAACCAAAATTCTTAACTGCTTTAGCTAAAGAATTAGGATAACTTATACCCGAATCTAAATATTTTTTAAATAAATCATTATATTCTTTTTTTCCCTGAATATCAGCAATACTTTTTAATTTATCAATATCTCCACATTCAGAACCAAAAACAAGATAATCGACATTTAAATAATTTAAAAGTTTACATGCTCCATAAGCAAAAATATCTGCACTTTGACAAGCAAATTCAAATGGAAGCTCAACTACTAAATCAATATCATTATCAAGTGCAATATTTGTTTTATCCCATTTATTTATTATTGAAGCATCTCCTCTTTGAGTAAAATTCCCAGACATAATTAATACAATAGTAGGATTATTAAACATTTCTTTAATTTTATCTATATGATATCTATGACCATTGTGAAATGGATTATATTCTGCAATTATTCCAACAGAGCACATATTCTTCACCTCATAAACTTATTTTATCATATTTATTAATAGTATGATTGATTTTTTTATAACTTTAATATATAATCTTTATAAGTTTAGGAGGTTTGTTGTATGCAAGTAAACTTAACTAAATTAATCACAGGTATTACAGATAATATAATTATAGATGATATTATTAATATAGATAAAAATATGCTTAAAAATACAGATATAAAAGATATTAGTGATATTAATGTAAATGGAGTAATTTCTTTAAATGGGGATGATTTACAAATAGATATAAATATTAAATGTACTTTAACGTTAATATGTAGTATATCTCTTAAAGAAGTAAAATATGATATTAATACTAATATAAATGAAATAATTAATTATTGTAATGAATCAAAAAACGAAGAAAATGTTAAAATTATTAATAATACTATTGATTTAATTCCAATTATATGGCAAAATATTATATTGGAAGTACCTTTGAAAGTTGTAAGTCCTGATATTGAAGTAAAAAATATGCATGGAGATGGATGGAAATTTATAACTGATGAAGAGGTTGAATCAAAAGATATAGATCCTAGACTAAAAGGATTAGAAAAATTCTTAGATGAATAAAGAGAGGAGTGAATCACAGTGGCAGTACCATTTAGAAAAGTATCTAAAACAAGAGGAAGAATGAGAAGAACTCACTACAAGATAGAAGCAAATAGTACAATAAAATGTTCAAATTGTGGAGCTGATATAAGATCACATAGAGCATGTCCAGAATGCGGTTTTTATAAAGGTAAGAATGTAGTAGAGAAAGAAGAAGCAACCAAATAGGTTGTTTTTTTGACAAGATATATAAATAGAATAAATAAAGAAAAAAATATAAAACTAGCTATTAAATAAATTATTATAGTTATAATATTGAATATAAATATCTTGATATAAGATGTTTTTTTTGTTAAAATTATTTTACCAAAGGAGCATAAAATATGAAAAAGGGATTACTAATTGTTATATCAGGACCATCTGGAGTAGGAAAGGATACTTTAGTAAAAGAATATATGAAAAGTAATAATGCTTTTTTATCTATATCAGCAACTTCTAGAAAAATTAGAGGTAACGAGAAAGATGGAATAGATTATTATTTTCTTAGTAAAGAAGAATTTGAAAAAAGAATAGATGAGGGTGATTTTTTAGAGTATGCAATTTATAATAATTGTTATTATGGTACTCCTAAATCAGAAATAGAAGATTTATTAAATAAAGGGATAGATGTATTTTTAGTTATAGAAGTACAAGGTGGTCTTCAAATTAAAGAAAAAATGAGTGATAGCATTCTTATATTTATAAAACCACCTAGTATTGAAATTTTAGAAAATAGGCTTAAAAATAGGGGATTTGATTCAGAAGAAATGATAGCTAATAGATTAAAAATAGCAACTGTTGAACTTGAAATATCAAAAAAATATGACTATTGTATTATAAATGATGATCTAAATTCTTCAGTACGTAAATTAAAATCAATAATTGATATGGAAAAAGAAAAGAGAAACTAAAATATAAAAAACTATATCATTAAAAAATAAAAATTAAGATTTATTCTTAATTTTTTCTTTTGCAATTATATAAAGCTCCTCTAATTTATTATAAGTATTAGAAGATAATTTCATCTTTAATTCTGAAAGTAAATTTTTTGGATCACCATAATAAAATACCTTCCAATATTTTACCATATATTCATAGATTATACTTGCTTCATTATTTGTTATAATTAATCCTTCTTTTTTTCCATAATCAATAATATTATTAAGTGTAATGTTATTAATATATTTTTGAATTATTAAATCATTCATTTTTTTCACCTCTATTAAAATATATGTTATATAAAAGGTAGTATGAAGCAAACTATAATTGGAGGATATTATATATGAGTAAAAGAAAAATAAAAAAAAGAAAAAAATATATAAATAAAAATAATATTAATTTATCATATATATCAGAGAAAAGATTTTTTGTTCTTTCTATATTAGTATTTTTATTATTTATAATAATTATGTATAAAATTGTAGATATTCAAATTTTAAGTGAAAATAAATACAAAAAAAATTTAGAAAATTTAACAGTAGATGTTGTATACAGTACATCAGTTCCAAGAGGAAGAATATATGATAGAAATCATAAATTACTTGTAGATAATATTGGTGTTAAAACTATATATTATAAAAGAATATCAGGAACAACAACTAAGGAACAAATTAATTTAGCATATGAACTTGCTAAAAATATCAATATGGATATATCAAAACTAGAAGAAATAAATCTAAAAGAATTTTATTTAATAAATAATGAAGACTTATGTGATAAAAAAATTACTAAAGAAGAAAAAAATAAATTAAAACAAAGAAAACTTACTTCTAATGATATAAGAAATCTAAAATTAGAAAGAATAACAAAAGAAGAATTAGATAAATATACTGATTTAGATAAAGAAGCCGCATACATTTATTATTTAATGAATACAGGATATTATTATGATGAGAAAATTATAAAAACATATGCAGATGATACAGAATATGCGTATGTTGCAGAACATGTATCACAATTAAAAGGATTTAATGTAAAACTAGAATGGGAAAGAAAGTATTTATATGGTAATACTTTTAGAACAATATTAGGAAATGTGTCTAATAGTGAATCAGGTATACCTGCTGAACTTAAAGATAAATATTTATCAGAGGGTTATTCTTTAAATGATAGAGTTGGTGTAACATATTTAGAGTATCAATATGAATCTATTTTAAAAGGAACAAAGGCAACATATAAATTAAATGATGATAATACATATTCAGTTATAAGTGAAGGAAAAAGAGGACATGATATAGTTCTTACAATAGATATTGATATTCAGATGGAAGTAGAAAAAATATTAGAAGAAGAAATAAGAAATGCAAAAGAAAATGACCTAAATACTACTTATTATAATGGTTCACATGTGATAGTAGTAGAGCCAGGAACAGGTGAAATACTTGCTATGGCATCAAAACAAATTGTAAATGATAATGGACAATATAAAATGTATGATAGTACACCAGCGCTTTTAACAAATCCAGTTACACCAGGATCAATAGTAAAAGGAGCTTCTATGACAGTTGGATATAAAACAGGAGCAATAAATATAGGAACAAAAATGCTTGATGAATGTGTTAAAATTTTAAATACCCCAGCAAAATGTTCTTGGAGAAATGGTCTTGGATATTTAGATGATATAAATGCTCTTGCATATTCATCAAATGCATATCAATATAAAATAGCAATGAAAGTAGGAGGAGCTAATTATTATTATAATGGACCTCTCGTAATAGATGAAACAGCATTTGATACATATAGAAATACATTTTTAGAATATGGTTTAGGTGATAAAACTAATATAGATCTTCCTGTTGAATCATATGGATTTAAAGGAACTAGCAAAAATCCTGGACATTTACTTGATTTTGCAATTGGGCAATATGATACTTATACACCAATCCAAATAGCTAGTTATATTAGTACTATAGCAACTTCAGGAAGTAGATATAAATTACATCTTTTAAAAGAAGTACATGAGCAAACAAATAGTGATAGTATTGGTAATATAGTAAAAAATATAGAACCAAAATTACTTGGTAATGTAAATCTAGATTCTATTTATATGAATAGAATAAGAGATGGATTTAAAGCAGTTATGAATACACTCGGATATGGTTATATGGGTGATGTTCCTTCTTCAGCTGGAAAAACAGGTACAGCACAAAGTTTTTATGATGTTGATGGAGATGGTAATATAGATGTAGAAACTTTATCTAAAGGGTTTATAGGATATTCACCTTCAGATAATCCAAAATATTCATTAGTTGTATTATCTCCAAATGTTAGATATAGCAAAACTAGTGAATATACATCGCCTGTAAATAATAAAATAAGTTCTAGAGTATCAAATAAGGTATTTGAAATTTTACAATAATGTGATATAATTAATGCATTGAAAAAAAAGAGGAGGAAGTTTTTTATGGGAAAATCAAAAAAGAAAGATGCAAGAGGTTATGTTGCATTTGAATGTACAGTATGTAAAGCAGAACTTGGTGTTTCAAAGGAAAATTATTTCATACAAAAAAGTAAAGTTAACAATCCTGAACGTATGGAATTAAATAAATATTGTCCTACATGTAAAAAACATACAGTTCATAAAGAGAAAAAATAAGAAAATCTTATTTTTTGGAGGAAAAAAGAATGAATAAAGTGGTTGTTATTGGTTGCGGAAATGTCGGTATTGCATATTCTTATGCTTTACTTAACCAAAATAATAATATAGATGAAATTGTTCTCATTGATAAAAATACACAAAAAGCTTTAGGAAATGCACTAGATCTAAGTCATGGGTCTTCATTTGCACCTTCTAAAACAATAGTTAAAGCAGGAGAATACAGTGATTGTAAAAATGCTAAAATTGTAGTTATCGCAGCGGGGGATAATCAAAAAAATGGAGAAACAAGATTAAATCTTATTAATAAGAATTCCAAAATAGTTAAAGAAATAGTAAAAAATGTTATTGATTCTGGTTTTAAAGGTATATTTTTAGTAGCAACTAATCCAGTAGACATAATGACTTATATAACAAGAAAATATTCAAACTTTCCATCAAATAAAGTAATTGGGACAGGAACAACATTAGATACATCAAGACTTAGATTTTTGTTAAGTAAGAAAATAGGTATTAATCCAAAAAATATACATGCATATGTTGTTGGAGAACATGGTGATAGTGAATTTGTACTTTGGTCAAGTGCAGAGGTAGGTGTAATACCTATAAAGAAAATAGTATCTAGTAATGATTTAAATATAATAGAAAATGAAGTTAAGTCTGCTGCATATAATATAATTAAATATAAAGGTGAAACAAGTTATGGAATTGGCATGTGCTTGGTTGGAATAACAGATTCAATTTTATCTGATGAAGAAACAGTATTAACAGTATCATCACCAGTTGAAGATATATATATTGGCATGCCAGCAGTTATAAATAAAGATGGTATAAAAGGTGTAATGAGAATTAATCTTAATGATGAAGAATTAAAAAAATTAGAAAATTCAAAGAAAATAATTAAAGATGCAATAAAAAATATGGAGGATTGATGTATTATGATGATCGATATAAATGATATAAAAAATGGTATGACAGTTATAGTTGATGGAAATTTGTACCAAATAGTTGAATTTTTACATGTTAAACCAGGTAAAGGTGCAGCTTTTATGAAAACTAAATTAAAAAATTTAAGAACTAATACAACATTAGAAAAAACATTTAATACAAATATAAAAATAGAAAAAGCTAATATTACAAAAAAAACAATGCAATATTTATATAATACTACAGATACTTATTATTTTATGGATATGAATTCATTTGAACAAGTTGAAATAAATGAAGATACAATAAAAGATGAAGTTAAATATCTAAAAGAAAATTTAGAAGTAGAATTAGTTTATTATGATACAGAACTTATAGGACTTAACTTACCAGAAAAAATAGAATATGTTGTAGCATTCACTGCGGATGCTGTTAAAGGAAATACATCAGGTAGTGCACAAAAAGATGCAGAACTTGAAAACGGTATGACAGTTAAAGTTCCATTATTCGTAAATGAAGGAGATACAATTATTGTTTCAACAAAGGATGGTAAATATCAATCAAGAAAGTAATTTTCTTGATTTTTAGTATAATAAAATATGTTATTATATAAATATTTTTTAGAAGGGGAAATAATCTAATTATGTTTACAGATGATATTATAGTAGATGAATTTTTTTTGAAGAAGAAAAAAGAATTTAATGAAGATGATTTTTATAATAAAGTAAAAGAAATTATGTTATCTCATTTAAAAAATGAAACATTAGATATTCCAAAAGAGAATGATTATTTATTAAATCCTAATTTAAAAGGATATAACGAAGAAAAAGACTTTTATATAATGGGATATGAAGGTGTTATTCATTCATTTATATTAGAAATTATAAGAAATAATTCTATAAAAGAAAAAGAATTCTTGCGTTTAAAAAAAATATTAATTAATAATATAAATAATAATAAACTTGAAGACATTGATTCTATATTAATTTTTGAACTTAGAAATTATGATTTTATAAAAGATAAGAAAATGGTAGATGAACTTATACACTATTATATTATTTCTAAATTAAATAATGATGATAAAGTATATAATACAGAACTAGAAGAAAAACTTTATCAACATTATGGTGATATATATACTAGAATAAGAAAAGTAATAGAAAATTTATCTATATAAATTTATGTAATAAATATATATTTTCATTAATATACTTTATTAGTAAGTATGGAGGGAATATATATGATAAATAAACAAAGTATATGGTTACTAACATTATTTAGTTTAATTCTAGTATTAAGTGTATATTATATTACTATGCCATCTGAATTTTTGGCAAATAGTACTAATAAAGAGAGTAAATCAACATATAAAATAACAAAAACAGACGAGAATGATACAATCGCAGCACTTAAGGTAGAAAATGATGAAGAGAGAAATCAAAAAATAACAGAACTTCAAACTATTTTAACAAATGATAAATCAACTAGTGAAGAAAAGAATAATGCATATGAGGAGCTAAAAGTATTAAATATAATGAAAGGTAAAGAAGAGGAAATAAGTGCTAAAATAAAAGAAGAATATAAATTAGATAATTTTATAAAAATAAAAGATGATCAAGTTAGGGTAGTAATAATTAAAGATAGTCATGACTCAAAACTTGCAAATGAAATTATGGATTTAGTTCAAAAAAGTTTTGATTCTAAAATGTATATATCAGTTAAATTTCAAAAATAACTATAAAAGTTATTTTTTTCTATGTTTAAGATCAATAACAAATTTCCCTTTTTCACATACAATAATATGAGTAATTATATATACACCTCTTAACAAGAAAGTGAGGATTAAAATGTGTAAAGGGATATTAACAAAAAGAGAAAGAGAAGTATTTGAACTATTAATTAAAAATCATTCTACAAAAGAAATCGCAGATAAACTTAATATAAGTGAAAAAACAGTAAGAAATCATATATCAAATGTAATGCAAAAACTAGGTGTTAAAGGTAGAAGTGGGGCAGTAGTGGAATTATTAAAATTAAATGAGATATCTTTGTAAGATTTCTCATTTTTTTTAAGATTTTATCATATACTCTTATAGGTGAAGAATATGATAAGAAAATTTTATAGTAAAAACATCCTTAGATATACAGTACTTCTCTTGATAGTTTTTTTATTTTATTTATTTCCAGAAAAAAATAATTTACCAGATACAACGGCTACATATCAAGATATTAATCCAAAATATCATGATATATTTCTAATAGATAAAAATAACTATATATCTAAAACAACAGTATCTGTAAATTCTATAGAAAAAGATAAATTAGTTAAAGAATTAATTGAGGTTATGATAATAGATGGCAAATATCAAAATAGAATACCAAATGGATTTAATGCTATACTTCCTTCAGACACTCAATTATTAGATATAAAAATAGATAACGATACAGTAAAATTAAATTTTAATGAAAATCTTCTTGATGTTAGAAGCGATTATGAAGAAAAGATAATAGAAGCTATTATATATACAGTAACTACTGTAGAAAATATAAAAAATGTAGAATTAAATATTAATGGTAAAATTTTAGAAACACTTCCAAAATCAGGAAAAAGAATAGATAAAGTTTTAAATAGAGATTATGGTATAAATAAAGAATATGATATAGAAAATTTAGATAATATAACTAGAGTTACTATTTACTATCTAAGTAAAAACAATAAAGATGAGACATATTATATTCCTGTTACAAAATATATAAATAGTAATGAAGAAAAAATAAAAATAATAGTGGATGAATTATCTAGTAATATATCATATGAAAGTAATTTGATTAGTTATTTAAATTATAATGCAAAATTAATAAATTATAATTTTGATGAAGGGGAATTAGACTTAAACTTTAATGAGTATTTATTTGATAATGAAAACAACAAAAAAGTATTAGAAGAGGTAATATATAGTATTTCATATTCAATAAAAGATAATTATGATGTTAGTAAAATTAACTTTTTTGTTAATAATAAACAAATTTAATAAAAAATATTGAAAAAAGATAAATTTTATTGTATAATCAATATGTCATTTGAATGACATATTGCCTCAGTAGCTCAGCTGGATAGAGCAACGCCCTTCTAAGGCGGCGGTCAGGGGTTCGAATCCCTTCTGGGGCACCAGTGACGAATCTGTTCGAACTATTCGAACTTTGATATAGAGAACTTGCAAAAAGTTCTTTTTTATGTTATGATGAATATGTCAAGGAAACTTGCATAAAATAAAAAAGGGAAATACTTAACTTTTGCATGTTGAGTACTTACCCTAACAAGAGTTTGTACTTAATCTATTGCAGATTGAGTACTATTTTTTTATACATAGAATCATTAAAGAGACTATTAATAAAATGATAATTAATATTAGAAACGAGATTAATAAATCTTTTCTCTTCATAAATATCAAGCCTCCTTCCAATAAGAAGTTGGCAAGTACTCAACAGTTATAGTATTTCCTAATAAAAATTATATAATATTAAAATATATAAAACAAGCGAACAAATAAATTTTTTTTATTTTCATCAGGTAATTTTGATATACTTGTCAAAATACCTAGGGGGTTAATTATTTTGTCATAAACAAAATATATTTAAAAAACTAAAAATAGGATATAAATTATATATTTAGCCTAGATTACTCTTTTTAGTGCATTAGTTAAAGAAAATTATAAAGATATATCAAATTATTAAAGAAAATAGTACAATATAAAAAGAAGATTTTGAATATTAGTGCTTAAAATCTTCTTTTATTTATCACTGTTTAATTTTTTTTCAATACGTTTAACTAATCTTATACTAGATTCAACTTCATTTTGCGTACGATTAGTAAAATTGCTTAATTCTTTAACATTTGAATTTGAAGAAAGATCATATCTTCCTGCATGAATAACTTTACTAATTGTTATTAAAGCATCATCTTTATTATATCCATCATTAATTACTTCTCTCACACATTCTCCAACAATTTTTATAATTTTCTTTGGTTCATCTGCAAGTTTAATTGATTCATCAATGTCAGTTATTTCTCCTAATGGAAATAATTTGTTTACAAGTTGTTCAATATATAAAGAATTGGGCATTTTACTTTTTCCTAGCAGGCTAAATGAATAATCAGCTCCAAGAGTTATTCCAAACTGTGCCAAAATAGACATCATTGTCTGTACTCTAATATTTATATTTGAAAGACTAAAATCAGGATTTTCATCATAAAATAATTTATATATTTCTATTAAGGCTTTAGAATCCATATCTAAATTAACTGGCTTAACATTTTTTAATAAATGCATATGTTTGATTAATTCATTAAGTTGGTGATTCATACTATCATAATGTGGATAATCTAAAATACTATCTTTGTCTTTTTTTGAAACAAATATCTTTAAGTTACCTGAGTCAAATTCTATAGTTATTGAATTTTTATTTTCATCGTTTTTGTTTTTGCAATTAAAGAAAAACAAATTTCCATTGTCGTATTTTACTATTTCTTGAGAATTTTTATCACTATATTCAACAACTAGTAATTTTTCTTCAACTCCTTTTAGTATTGTTCTGATAAATGCAACATTTCTTATCATATTAGTATGAGATTTTGAACTAATAAGATTATCAAGTAATTTATTTATTTTTTCCTTATCAATATTTGAACTAGATTCAATTCCTTCAAATCGAAGTGCAAATTTTTTTTCATTTCCATATGTTATATTCTTATTAAAATTAACTTTTTCCATATCCATAAAAACCTCCCTAATTACGTCATAATTGTAACTTAAATTCGATAAATAGTAAAGTTTTCGGAGGAAAGTATTTAATAAAAGATATTACATAAATAAAAAGTTTGTGAAGCAAATTATAACAGTTTGTATTTTATTATGAAAATAGTTAATTTTGTGAAAAGTTGTAAATAACCTCTACACTCGCACCATATAGATATGAAACTCGTACTTTTCGAGTATCAATATAAAACGACTTTTAAAAAAGTCGTTTTTATGTTATATCGAATATAAGAAAAGAAAATCGTAAAAAAAGAGAAGTTCTCATATTATATATTGCTTAGTAATTTGTATTGACATTTGCCTGTTACATAATACGTTATTTATACATATTATGTAGTGTGAGGTGAAAAAAAATGAGTTGGTTTGGAAACTTAAATCCAATTATTCAAGCACTAATTGCTACAACATTCACATGGGGAGTTACCGCATTAGGTTCTCTTATTGTTTGTTTCTTTAAGTATACAAATAAAAAGGTATTAAATACTATTTTAGGATTTAGTGGTGGTGTAATGATTGCAGCTTCTTTTTGGTCTTTACTTGCGCCTTCAATTGATTTATCTAATCAGCTTGGATATATAGGATGGCTATTTCCATCAATTGGATTTGTTGTTGGTGGATTATTTGTATTGTTTTCTGATTGTTTTTTAGATAAAGTATTAAAAACTATAAAAATTAAAAAAAATACTGATTCTTTAAAGAGAAGTATTCTATTAATATCTGCAATTACTATTCATAATATACCAGAAGGAATGTCTATAGGGGTTGCCTTTGGTGGTATAGCAAATGGTGTGCCAAGTATGACTTTAGTAGGTGCTATTATGCTTGCAATTGGAATTGGTATTCAGAATTTTCCAGAAGGGGCAGCAGTGTCTTTACCGTTAAGAAAAGAAGGATTTTCAAGATTTAAAAGTTTTATGTTTGGGCAAGGGTCAGCTTTAGTAGAACCAATATCTGCGGTTATAGGTGTCATATTAGTGTTAAGTATTAGAAGTATTTTACCATTTTTACTTGCTTTTGCAGCAGGGGCTATGATAGCAGTAGCAGCTAGAGAATTATTACCAGAATCTGTGAAAGAAAATAAGAATTTAGCCACTTTAGGATTAATATTTGGATTCGTTTTAATGATGGCTTTGGATGTTGCTCTAGGTTAGATATATAAATTATTGGGTAAAAACACAAATAAACTGTGTTTTTTTGACTTATAAATATAAAAATTATAGTATAATATATTATGTATTTTTATCTTAGGAGGTTTATTATGAGTATACAAATAACATATAATGAAAAAATTGATCAATTTACTAATGATATAACTTTAGAATCTCGCTTAAAAAGGTATATTAATAATAATTTTTATCCTATATTTATAATATCTACGTTAGCTAAAGTTTATTTGTTTGGAGAATAAATTAGGGATTTAATTGATGATAAAGTCCCAAAAGAATTAGATTTTTTAGTTTTAGGTAATGAAAATTTAGGTTGGATATTAAAAGTACTTGATAAGTATAATATTAGTTATACGAAAAATAAGTTCGGAGGATTTAAATTTTGTTATAACGGAATTTTTATTGATTTATGGCTATCAAATGATTTACTTTCTTCAATAAAATATAATGCAGATAGTTTATTTTATGATATAAGTAATAATAATTTAATATCAATAGATGATTTTTCTAAAAATGAGTTAAAAACTATAAGTGAAGAGAATAATATTTTTAATGAAAGAGATAAAAAGTTATTAGTATTTGAAGAAAACTTTAGAAAAAAATGCAAGTTTTAGATATAGTTATATAAATTTAATAAAATATGTTATAATTAGTGTAGGTGAATAATGTGAATAAGGAAAAAACATTAAATGAAAGTGTATTTAATAAAGAATATGAGTATATAAAAAATAAAAATTATAAGTTAGCTGCTAAAGAGTTGATAAATTTATTACCAGATTACTTTTTTAAAATTCAAGCATCATCAACTGGTAAATATCATCCATCATTTTCTTTAGGTGATGGTGGTCTTATAAGACATACCAAAGCTGCCGTAAGAATTGCCCATGAGCTTTTAAATAATAATAGTCTTGGACATAAATTTACTGATAGAGAGAAAGATTTAATAATAATTTCATTATTGATTCATGATGGATTAAAACATGGAAAAACTTGTGAGTCTTATACAGTATTTGACCATCCTCTTATTATATGTGATTATATAATTGAAAATAAAGATAAGATATCTTTATCTGATGAAGATATTAATTTTATTACAAATTGTATAAAATCACATATGGGAGAGTGGAATACAAACTCATATAGTAATGTAATACTTCCAATTCCAAAAGATAAATATCAAAGATTTGTTCATATGTGTGATTTTTTAGCAAGTAGGAAATTTTTAGATATTAAATTTGAAAATAATGACATAGTTGATTAGAAAGGATTTAGATATGAAAGATAAGATGAAAAAAATATCTAGTAAGATAAATTTAAAATATTTATTCGTTATAATACCACTTATATTAATAATATTATTAATTATATCTTCTTCTATTTTTGCAGAACAAAATGAAAAAAAAGAAGAATCTAAAAAAAATGAAATAAAAACTAATACATATACTACTAAAGATAATAAAGTTGATTTTACATTCAAGGAAGGTCATAAACTTATATCAGATGAAACTCATGATTTATATGTAAAAGATGAAAAAAGATTACTTGCAACTGCAATATTTACATATAATTTAGAAAATTATGAAGAAGAGAATAGTAAACAAATATTGGATAATCAAGTTGCATATTTTTTAAAAACTAGAAATGATATGAAATTATTCAAAAAAGAAACTGTTAAAACATATGAAGACAAGGTTATAACAAGGATAGAGTATTCTGGAAAAACAGAGAAATCTTCAGATTGTATATATATTTTTTCCGTTATAGATTTTGTTAATGTACCTAATTATGTTGTCTATGTAAGTCAAGTATTAATAAAAGAAGACTATGAAAAATATATAAATGAGTTAAATAAAATAGTTATAAGTGCGAAAGTTAAGTAAGTTACTAGTAAGGGGGTAATAATATGGATGATAAAATAATAAACATAGAAGAATTAAAAGCTAAAAAAGCAATAGAAAATTTACCTAATAGTTTCAATTTAGAGGATGCTGTTTTATATGCAAAAACTATAGAAAATAATATTAATTATTTTTATCAACTTGCAATGGAAGATAAAAAATATCAAGCATTGTGCTCAGAAGAGCAAATAAAATTATTAAGTAATATATATTGTTCTTTTTTTAAAATATTATTTAGCGAAATAGATGATTTTAATTTTTCAGATGATTCAAATAGAATTATGTATAAATTTTTATCAGAGCTACATAGTATATGTTCTAATTTATCTAATGTAGATGAAATAAAAAATAAGAATAATGTTTTGAAATATAGTGAAATAAAAACAGATAAATAAAATTTAAATAGTTATTTATTTAACTATTTTTTTATTCAAAAAAATAATGTATAATTGTTGTAGGTGACATTTATGAATCAAAATAAAATTAGAAATTTTTCAATAATCGCGCATATAGATCATGGTAAAAGTACTCTAGCAGATAGAATTTTAGAAATAACAGGAGCAGTATCACAAAGAGAAAGTAAAAATCAACTTTTAGATAGCATGGAACTTGAAAGAGAAAGAGGTATTACGATTAAGCTTAATGCTGTAAAATTAAATTATAAAGGATATATTTTTCATTTAATAGATACACCAGGTCATGTAGATTTTTCATATGAAGTATCAAGATCACTTGCCGCATGTGAAGGTGCTATTTTAGTTGTTGATGCAGCTCAAGGAATTGAAGCACAAACTTTAGCTAATCTATATTTGGCTATGGAAAATGATTTAAAGATAATTCCAGTAATTAATAAAATTGATTTACCTAATGCAAATGTAGAAAATGTAAAAAAAGAACTCCATGAAACTTTAGGCTTTTCTTATGATGAAATTATTTTGACAAGTGCTAAAACAGGTGTCGGTATTGAGGAATTACTAGATGCTATAATTGATAGAATACCTGCTCCTAAAGGTAATGAAAATGATTATTTAAAAGCATTAATATTTGATAGTGTGTTTGATTCATATAGAGGTGTTGTAATTCAAACAAGAATTGTAGATGGTAAGGTAAAGCTAGGAGATAAAATTAAATTAATGAGTACAGGTGGAATCTATGATGTTACTGAACTTGGAGTAAGTACTCCAAAGGAAGAAAAAGTAAAAGAACTTTCATCTGGTGATGTTGGATACATTTGTGCTTCTATTAAAAATATAAAAGATGTTAAAATAGGTGATACAGTAACATTAGCTAATAATGAAGCAAAAGAACCACTTCCAGGTTATAAATCAATTAAATCAATGGTATTTTGTGGGGTATATCCTATAGAAACAAATAAATATAATGATTTAAGAGATGCTCTTTTAAAATTATCACTAAATGATTCATCATTAACTTTTGAACCAGAAACAAGTGAAGCATTAGGTTTTGGTTTTAGATGCGGATTTTTAGGTCTTCTTCATATGGATATTATAAAAGAAAGGATAGAAAGAGAGTTTAATATTGAATTGATACTTACAAGTCCATCTGTTATATATAAAGTAACCTTAACTAATAATGAAGTTATTAATATAGATAATCCAGGAAAATTTCCTGATAGACAAATGATTAGTAAAATTGAAGAACCTTATATAAAAACAAATATATTTGTTCCAAGTAATTATATTGGTCCTATAATGGAATTAGCTCAAGAAAAAAGAGGAACATTTATATCAATGGATTATATTAATAAAGAAAGAGTTAATATACATTATGAGCTACCTTTATCAGAAATAGTATATGATTTTTTTGATAAATTAAAATCTTATAGTAAAGGTTATGCATCATTTGATTATGAATATATAGGATATAAACAAAGTGATTTAGTAAAAATGGATATATTATTAAATGGTGATATGGTTGATGCTCTTAGTATAATAACTCATAAAGATTTTGCTTATAATAGAGGAAAAAGTATAGTTAATAAATTAAAAGAATTAATACCAAGACAAATGTTTGAAATACCTATTCAAGCATGTATTGGTAGTAAAGTAATTGCAAGATGTGATATAAAGGCAAATAGAAAAAATGTTTTAGCTAAATGTTATGGTGGAGATATATCAAGAAAAAGGAAACTGTTAGAAAAGCAAAAAGAAGGAAAGAAAAAAATGAAGATGATAGGTAGTGTTGAAGTAGCTCCAGAAACATTTTTAGAAGTATTAAAATCAGATAGTGAATAATTTAATGGGAGGAAATATTGGAAAAAATAAAAGATAAAGTAAAAAGTATTTATATACATATACCTTTTTGTAAAAATATTTGTAATTATTGTGATTTTTGTAAATTTTATTATAATAAAAATTGGATAAAAAAATATTTAAATGAATTAGAAAAAGAGATAAAAATAAAGTACAAAAATGAATATATAAATACAATATATATTGGCGGAGGTACACCGTCTATGTTAAGTAATGATGAGTTAAATAAGTTATTTAGTATAACAAAAATATTTAATTTAGAAGATAATTATGAGTTTACAATAGAATGTAATATTGAAGATATTACAGAAGAAAAATTACAAATATTTAAAAAAAATAAAATAAATAGATTAAGTATTGGTATTCAAAGTTTCAATAAAAGAATATTAAAATACTTGGGTAGAGATTATAATATAGATATTATAGATAAGTTAAATTTATCAAAAAAGTATTTTAAAAATATAAATGTAGATATAATGTATGCATTTGAAAATCAAAGTATAAAAGATTTAAAAGAAGATATATTAAAAATAATATCTCTAGATATTCCTCATGTTTCTTGTTATTCATTAATTTTAGAAGAACATACTAAATTTTATAATGATAAAATAAAGCAAATAGATGAAGATTTAGATTATGAGATGTATAAACTAATATGTAAAACATTAAAAGATTATTCATATAATCATTATGAAATAAGTAATTTTTCAAAAAAAGGATATGAATCAAAACATAACTTATGTTACTGGAATAATAATAAATATTACGGTTTTGGATTATCTTCTTCAGGTTATATAGAAGATATAAGATATACAAATACGAAAAATTTAAATAAATATTTAAATGGAAAAATTGTAGCAAAAGAAGAAAAAATATCAAAAGAGGATAAAATAAAATATGAATTAATACTTGGTTTTAGAAAAATAAAAGGAATAAATAAAAATGACTTTAAAGAAAAGTATAATATAAATTTAATAGATGTATATAATATAAAGGATCTTATTGATAAAGGATATTTAATTGAGGATAAAGATAATATTTTTATTAATTATAAATATATTTATGTTTGTAATGATATTTTAGTTAATTTTATTTGAAAAATCAAAAAAAAGTAGTATAATTATTTATAAGAATAGGAGGGACTAATGAATAAAGAAGACAATATAATTTCATTATCATCAATAATTACTCCTAAAGAAGACGATATAGAAGTATTAGATGAATCTGATTTTACACCTATTGTAAATCCTAATGATGATAAAATAGATGTCATTGAAGATATTACTGATAATAATATTATAGAAGAAAAAAAAGAAAGAAAAAAAATAGATGACAAGATAATTGGAAGGATACAAATTGGACTAATATTATTTTTGATAGTAAGTGCATCTTTAATATATTTTTTTGGATATGATTTATTTGAACCATTTATAAAAGTAGATTAATAAATGGTTTTTTTGTAGAATAACTTTTAAAAAAATGATATAATTTTTCTAGGTGATGGTTGTATTATGATTCGTAGTGAAGTAGATAAGAGTAGAATAACTCCAATGATGAAACAATATTTAGATATAAAGGAAAAGAACTTAGATAATATATTATTTTTTAGATTAGGGGACTTTTATGAGATGTTTTTTGAAGATGCCATTACAGCATCTAAAGAACTTGAACTTACTTTAACTGGTAAAAGTTGTGGATTAGATGAAAGAGTTCCTATGTGTGGTATACCATATCATTCTTCTAATATATATATTGAGAAATTAGTAGAAAAAGGTTATAAAGTTGCAATTTGTGAACAAACAGAAGATCCTAAGAATGCAAAAGGAATAGTAAAAAGGGATATAGTTCAAATTATATCTTCAGGAACTCGTATGAATAGTGAATTTATTGATGAAGGTGAAAATAATTACATAGGAAATATAATAGATTTAGAATATGCGTATGTAGTTAGTTATGCAGATATAACAACAGGTGAGTTTTATGCATTTGTTATATCTCATGACATAGATTTATTAATATCTGAAATTATCTCAAGAAATATTAAAGAAGTTGTTATAAAAACAGACTTTGATAAATTAATATTAGATACTCTAAAAAGAAATTATAATATAACAATATCTATTTATAATAATATGAATACTAAAGAGGAATATAGTTATATTTACTCTGATGTAAATGATGAAAGAATAACTGAAGCAGTAAAACATTTATTATCTTATTTAGAAGAAACTCAAAAAAGAAGTTTATCTCATCTTCAAAAATTGATAATAGTTAGAGAAAATTCTTTTTTAAAAATGGATATACATACTAAAAGAAATCTAGAATTAGTAGAAAATATTAGAACAAAAGAAAAAAAATATTCACTTTTATGGTTACTTGATAAAACAAAAACAGCAATGGGAGCAAGAAAACTTAAAAATTATATTTTAAATCCACTTATTGATAAAAATAAAATAGAAGAAAGGTATAATATTATAGAGACACTTATAAAAGAGTTTATATTAAAAGAAGAACTTAGAGAGCTTTTATCTTCAATATATGATTTAGAAAGATTGTCAGGAAAGATTTCTTTTGGGTCTGCTAATGCAAGAGACTTAATTCAACTAAAAAATTCTCTAAAGGTATTACCAGATATAAATAAAATATTGAAAATTATAAATTATAAGGAAATAAACGAATTTACAGATATATATGATCTTTTAGATAAATCTATTTATGAGGATGCTCCAATTAGCATAAAAGAAGGATATCTTATAAAAGAAGGATATAATAGTGAACTTGATGAACTTAAAAGTTCAAGAAAAGGTAATAAAGACTTTGTATCTAATATGGAAAAAGAAGAAAGACAAAGAACAGGTATTAAAACACTTAAACTAGGTTACAATAGAATATTTGGGTATTATATAGAAGTAAGTAAAGCAGCTTGTAAAGAAATAAAAGAAGAATATGGATATGAAAGAAAACAAACATTATCAAATTGTGAAAGATTTATAACACCTTTATTAAAAGAAAAAGAAGCTCTTATATTAGGTGCAGAAGAAAAAATAATATCACTTGAATATGAACTATTTATTGAAATTAGGGATAAAATAAAATCATATATTTCACAATTTCAAGATCTAGCACACACCCTAAGTGAAATAGATGTTTTAGCATCTCTTGCAGTGTGTGCAGAAGAAAATAACTATATAAGACCTAAACTTAATGATGAACATATAATTGATGTAAAGGGTGCAAGACATCCTGTTATTGAAAAAGTACTTGTAGGAAAAGAATTTACACCAAATGATATTATATTTAATAAAGATACTACAGTTATGTTAATAACTGGACCTAATATGGCTGGTAAATCAACATTTATGAGGCAAATGGCTATGATATCTATTATGGCTCAAATAGGCTCATTTATTCCAGCAGATTTTGCTAATATTCCTATATTTGATAAGATATTTACAAGAATAGGAGCTAGTGATGATTTAGTTTCTGGAGAATCAACATTTATGGTTGAGATGATGGAAGCTAATAATGCAATTTTAAATGCAACAGAAGATAGTTTAATCTTGTTTGATGAATTAGGTAGAGGAACTGCAACATTTGATGGTATGAGTTTAGCAGCAGCTATAATTGAATATATACATGATAAAGTAGGAGCAAAAACATTTTTTTCAACTCACTATCATGAACTAACAGATTTAGAAAAAACACATAAAAAATTAAAAAATGTACATGTTTCAGCTAAAGAAGAAGATGGAAATATAATATTTCTTCATAAAATAAAAGATGGTAGTATTGATAAAAGTTATGGAATACATGTAGCAAAACTTGCAAAATTACCTGATGAACTTATAATAAGAGCAGAAGAAATTTTAAAAGAATATGAAGCAAAGGAAAAACCAAGTAATAGTAATGTAAAACAAATATCATTAACTTTTGAAGAAGATAAACAAAATGAAATAGAAGAAGAGTTAAGAAAGTTAAATATCCTTGAAATGACACCAATAGATGCTATTAATAAATTATTTGAATTAAAGAAAAAATTAAAATAAAAAATTAAATATTGAAAATTATATCAGAATATAATTAAAAAAATTGGTAATTTATTACTAATTTTTTTTGATAATTAATATTAAGTTTTTCTTTTAATTAATAATTTACATCAAATAACATGCATGTTATAATCATAGATAGGAGAATGATATAATGTTGAATAATATTAGAAAAAAAAGAGCAGAAAATATTATTTTAGATATTATTATATTAGCTGTTACACTATTTATAACGATAGTAAATATTGAAGATTATGATCAAGTATTTTCTTCAAATAATGTAATATCAAATAAAAAAACATTTAACAAAATGATAAAGCAAAATAAAAAATATGTTACTGTTGATTTAACAGATGCTAGTCTTACTAGATTTTCACTTAAAAATGATCAAAATAATAAAATTGAAGTAAATACATATAAATTAATATATGACAATAATATTTTATTAATATTTTTAAAAGAAAATACTGCAGTTACTGATAAGGTTAATGGTGAATTAATAAATTTAGAAGGTGAAAAATTAGAAATAAAAAATCAACTAGAAATGGAAGAAGCTGATAAAAATATTTATAGTATAGCATTTTCAAACGAAAATTATGTTATAAAAGAAAATACTATAAAATTAAAATTTATTATTGGAATATCAGTAATTACTTTAACACTAATAAGACTTATAATTAACTTGTTTTATTATATTAATCCAAAAAAAACACGTACTTATAAGAAAAAACTTAAAAAAGCTTCTTGAAAATAGCTTTTTTTATATTTGTATGATAAAATGTAGGTAGTAGGTGATAAAATGAATAGATCTGAACTTAGAAAAAAAATAATGACGATACTATATCAAATTTTCTTATATGAGTCTAATAATATAGAATATGAAGTTGACGAAGTTATAAAAGAATCAATAAGTATTGAGAATAATTTTGTTAATAGTATGGTAAATGGAGTATTAGAATATAAAAATGATATAGATAAAATTGCTAATAAACATTTAAAAGATTGGACTATTGATAGACTTGGTAAAACTGATCAAGCAATACTTAGAATGGGAATATATGAGCTTGTTTACACAGATACACCTGAAATAGTAGCTATTAATGAGGCTGTTGAACTTGCAAAAGAATATTCTGATGAAAAGGTTAAAAATATGATAAATGCAGTACTTGATAGTATTTATCATGGTGAGGATTATGAATAACAATTATATTACAGTTGCTGCTTTAACTAGATATATAAAATATAAATTAGATAATGATTCTAATTTGCAAGATGTATATATAAAAGGAGAAATATCTAATTTTAAACATCATACTAGAGGTCATTTTTATTTTACTATAAAAGATGAAGAATCAAGAATAAATGCTATTATGTTTGCATCAAATACAAAAAATATAAATTTTGAACCTGTTGATGGTATGAAAGTACTAGTAAAAGGAAGAATAAGTGTATTTGAAGCAACTGGAAATTATCAAATATATGTAACAGAAATGATAGAAGATGGTGTAGGAAATTTATATGCACTTTTTGAAAAATTAAAACAAAAATTAAAAGAAGAAGGATTATTTGATACAAGATATAAAAAGGAAATACCAAAGATTCCTAAACGTATTGGTGTAATAACAGCACCTACAGGAGCCGCTATTAAGGATATTATTTCAACAGTTAATAGAAGATATCCTTTATGTGAGGTGATTCTTTTTCCATCCCTAGTACAAGGAAAAGAAGCAGCTGAAAATATAGTAGAAAATATAAAACTTGCTGATTCATATAATCTTGATACATTAATTGTTGGAAGAGGAGGAGGCTCAATAGAAGATTTATGGGCATTTAATGAAGAAATAGTAGCAAGAGCTATATTTGAATGTAAAACTCCTGTAATAAGTGCAGTTGGACATGAAATAGACTTTACAATAGCAGATTTTGTTGCAGATATTCGTGCAGCAACTCCAACAGGAGCAGCTGAAATAGCAGTACCATCAAAAGAAGAACTTAAAAAACTTATAAATCAATATAAAATAAGACTTTCTAAAAATATAAAAGATAAAGTAGATAATAATAGATATTATTTAAATAAGGTTTTAGATAGTTATATACTTAAAAGTCCAATGAGTATATATGAAGTAAAGGAAGAAAAATTATCAAATTTATTAGAAAGAACTAAAAATGTAATGCTTAGTATTTTAAATTCAAATAAAATTAGATTGGAAGGTATAAAAAGTAGTTATTTATTTACTAATCCAAAAAGAATGTTTGAAAATAAAAATAACTCATATGTAAATTTATTAAATAAACTTGAAGTATTAAATCCACTCAATACTTTAAAAAGAGGATATACAATAACTAAAAAGAAAAATAAAGTAATAAATTCTGTTAAAAATATAAAATTAAAAGAAAATTTAGATATAACATTTGAAGATGGGATAATAAAAACAGAAGTTATAGATGTGAAGGAGAATAAAAATGAAAAATGAAAAAAATTTTGAAGAAAAATTAAATGATTTAGAAAATATAATTAAGGAATTAGAAGCTGGTAATGTAGATTTAGACAATGCAATAAAAAAGTATACTGAAGCTATGAATTTAGCTAAAGAGTGTTCTGAAAAATTAGATAATGCTGAAAAAGCTGTTAATCAAATATTAAGTGAAAATGGAAATCTAGAAGAATTTAAAACAGAAGAATAGTGTAATTATAGAAAATAAAATAATAGTTATAATAAAAATGGAGGATTTATTTATGGATGTTTTTGAATATATACATGATGACAATGAAGAAATATCAAATGAAAAATATAATGAAATGACAAAAATTATTAAAAAAGATTTTCAAAGACTTATTTATTTATATGAAAAATATGAAAATAATGAGGAATTAATTGATGAATTTAAAAAAACTATTGAAAATATATCTAATTATAAGAAAGGTTCTTTAGATATTTCATCTAAAATAATTTTATTAAATGAGTATTTATATTTTAATTATATAAATACAAATGATTCACAAGCTTGTGATAAACTTGATTTTGTAACTGTTGTAATGAATAGAAATGCAAAAGAATTTTATTTTGTATATAGATTTAATCCTAGTATTGGTACAATAATTAAGAGATTTAATATAAAAAATAATAAAATTAATTATATAAAATACAAAGATAAATTTACATCACAATTATTTATAGATGATATAAACTTATTTATTAATAATGATATATTTAAACTTAAGTATTTACCAAAAATAAATTAATTTTCTAAAAAGTGCCATAAAAATTGGTATTTTTTAAATGCTATATATTTATTTTTATATTCCATAATAATAATGTAATTCGGATTACAAAGGAGTATTTATATGAAATTTAAAAAAATTTTTTTAATGCTTCTACTTACATTACTTATTATACCAACAAATATATTAGCTTATTCAAATAAACTAATTGTAGGAGGACAAAATATAGGTATAGAAGTAAAAACTAAAGGAATATTAGTTATAGGTCTTTATAAAATCGATGATAAGTTAATTGCAGAATCTTCTGGACTTAAAGCAGGAGATTATATAACAAAAGTAAATAATAATAACGTTAGCAGTATTTCCGATTTTACAAGAGAGATAAATAATGATGACGATAAAAAGAGTATAGATATAGAATATATTAGAGATAAGAAAAATTATAATACTTCATTAAATATTTTAGAGTCAAACGGAGAACTCAAAACAGGATTATATGTTAAAGACTCAATAAATGGAATAGGTACTTTGACATTTATAGATCCAAAAACAAAAAAATTTGGTGCATTAGGTCACGAAATATTAGATAAAAACACTGAAAGTATCTTAAATGTAGATGATGGTTCGATATACTATTCATATATAACGGGAATAACAAAGTCAACCAGCGGTACTCCAGGTGAAAAAGAAGCAACAGTAGATTCAAGTAAAAATTATGGTAAAATTGATGAAAATACAGTAAAAGGAATATTTGGTACATATACTGCAAAATTAGATGATAGTAATTTATATGAGGTTGCAAATAGTGAAGATATTAATAAAGGACTTGCAACAATACTAACAGTTTTAGATGGTGAAACAATAGAATCCTATACTATAAATATTGATAACTTAAATCCTAAAGATGAAACAAAAAATATTGTATTTACAATAACAGATGAAAAATTATTAAAAAATGCAGGGGGAATTGTACAAGGAATGAGCGGTTCTCCAATAATACAAAATGGTAAAATAATCGGAGCTGTTACACATGTAATAGTAGATGACTGTAAAAAAGGGTATGGTATATTTATAACTAATATGCTAGAAGAAGCAGAAAATTAGGATGTATATCCTTTTTTTCTTGTTATTTTTATAACTTTACAAAGAAAAAATTTTATGCTATTATATGGGAAATTGAAGGGGAAAAGGTATATAAATGATATTAGTGAAAAAGATAAAATAGGAATAATATATTTGTATAAAAATGTCTTTTACAAGCTTTTTTTATTTGATTTAAAATATATTAATAATTGATTTGGAGGATCTAGTTATGATTAAAATATATAAGACTGATAAAGAATTAAATATAAGAAAGATAGATGATATAGAAAAAAATTGTTGGATTAATTTAGTTTCTCCTTCAGTAAGTGAAATAGACGATGTTGTTAAAAAAACAAAAATTAATAAAGATTTAATTTTAAAACTATTAGATGAAGAAGAAATTCCAAGGGTAGAAATTGAAGGTAATTCAACTTTAATTGTAGTTGATTGTCCATATATTGAAGGAAGGCATAATAAATATTCAACTCTTCCTCTTGGAATAATAATAAGTAATGATAACTATATTTTAACTATATCATCAAAAAAACAAGAGGTTCTTGGAATAATAAAGAGTGGTAGAGTAAAAAATATTCAAACTTCAATGAAATCAAGATTTGCTATACAAATTTTATATGAAAATGCAAAATTATATTTAAAATATTTAAAACTAATAAATAACAATATTGATAAAAGTGAGAAAAATCTATATAATTCTACTGAAAATAAAGAACTAATAAGTGTATTAAATATTGAGAAAAGTTTAGTTTATTTTATAACATCACTTAAAGAAAATGATATATTAATAGACAAGATTGCAAAAGGTAATATAATAGAGATGTTTCCTGATGATTTAGATTTGTTAGAAGATGCTCAAATAGAAAATAAGCAGGGAATAGAAATGGCTAATATATATAGAGAAATATTAAGTAGTGTAACTGATGCATATGCAACTATAATATCAAATAATCTAAACCAAGCTATGAAAATATTAACTAGCATTACAATTATATTTTCAATACCAACTATGATATCATCATTTATGGGTATGAATGTACCACTTGGAAAATTTGAAAATATGGATTTATCATTTGCTATAATTATAGTTTGTTCTGGTATTTTAGCTATAATTTTAGCAATATATTTAAAAAAGAAAAAATTATTATAAATTAATAGTTTTTTTTAATTATTGTAAAGACTCTTATTTTGAATATAATAAGTAGGAGGTACTTATGAAAATAATTAAATATATAAAATATGAAATAAAAACTATTAAAAAAAAAGACCCAGCTATTAAATCTTTTGAAGCTATATTATATCCTGGCTTTAGAGCTATTTTATATTATAGAATATCACATTATTTATATATTAAAGGTCATTATTTTTTAGCTAGATACATATCTGAAAGAGCAAAAAGAAAAACAGGAATAGAAATTCACCCTGGGGCTGTAATAGGAAAAGGATTATTCATCGATCATGGAATGGGTGTTGTAATTGGTGAGACAACATATATTGGTAATAATGTTACTATATATCAAGGCGTTACTCTTGGTGCTGTAGAAAATAAAACAGGTAAAAGACATCCAACCATTTTAGATAATGTTATGATAGGTGCAGGAGCTAAAGTACTTGGTTCATTCACGGTATATGAAAATGCTAAAATAGGTGCAGGAGCAGTTGTTCTAGATGAAGTCCCCAAAAATTCTACTGTAGTTGGGATTCCTGCAAGAATAGTTAAAATGAAAGATAACTTTAATGTATTAACAAATGATATTAATAAGATAAATGAAATTATTAAATATTTATAAATATATTTTGTGATTTAAAAAAAATATGTTAATATATGTTTCAATATATTAATTTAGTTATATTTAAAGAGGTAATTTTTATGTTTAAAAAATATTATTATTTAATTCCTATTATTGAAAAAAATATAAGTTATGAAGGAAATCAATTATTTTGTATTTTAAAAATGATAGATATAGATTTAATTGCTTATGAAGAAAAAAGAATAAATTTTATACATTCGAATAAATATAATTCAAGGCAAGAAAAAACTGATTATTATAATAAAATTTTAATGGATACAAGATGCGTTTATGATAAACATAATTTGCCTGTAAATATAATTGCATATGGCAAAGGTCCAATAGTACATGAAATATTTACAAAGAAAGAATTAGTATCAGATACTATGGATGCATTAACAACAAAGATTATATCTCCTATAGATAAAGATAAATATTTAAAAATAAATGATTTATATGAGAAACAGATAAGTAACTATTTTGAATTAATAAGACTTAAAAAAATGGAAGCATTAATGACCGGTGAAATTATAGATTTTAATAATGCTAAGAAATTAGTAAAAAATACTAAAGAAATTATATGGAAAAATTAATATTTGTATTGTATAATAATTAAAAAAATTAAAGAAATAGGTGATTTAAATGCTATTTGAAAATATCACAGTTAAAAAAAATTTAAAAAGTAATGATATTAATCACATAGAAAAATTCCTAGAAGAAAAAGGTTATACATTATCAAGCAATAATTATAAAAATATTTTAATTTATTTATTGAATAATAGTTATGGAACAAAATTATCTTATTTGTTTTTTAAATATAGTTCATATTTATTATTAGAAGAAAAGAAATTATATTTAAAAAAAATATTAAAAGATTGTTGTTCTAAGGATATTATCGATAGATGCATTCCGTATATATTATCTACTTCATTAATTTTGGATGATATAGATGCGAATAATATTCCGCAAATATTATCACTACTAGTAAATTATGATTTAGATAAATCTCTTGATGTAATAATTAATAATAAATTAGATGGAGTGTACTTTGAATATTTTATCGATAATTATGTAACGAAAGGTCCTAAAGAGTTATTTAATTTATTAGAAAAATTATATAAATTTAAAGAATCTTTTACATTTGATATTACCTTATATACTAAAAAAATAATTGAATCTATTATAAAATCAAAAAATACAGAAATAATTTTAAAAACAGGAATATACTTTGACAATAATATTTTAAATTGTTTATTTGATAAAAAAGAAGAACTTATTGAATATATGGTTATAAATAAACAATATACTGATTTTATTCATATAGTATCTGATAAACTTTATAGTAAAGATGAAAAAGAAAATGTAATTGGTATTTTTGCAGATAAAATTGGTGAAAATGATGATGTTTTTAATAAGGATACTATTAACACCGGAATATATTGTGATCCAGAAATATTAAAGTATTTATTTATAACAAAAGCAAAAATGATGGAATTTCTAATATTAAATGATTGTTCATCAAAATCAGTTGGTAATATAGCAGATAGAGTTTATGAAAATAAAGAAATAGAATACATAAATAATAAAATTGCTCTAAGAGTTGATTCATTAATTGATTTCACATTATCAGATATAAATAAAGCTAAGCATAAGCTAGAATATAAATTACAAATGAATTAAGTTAAAAATTTAAATAATTACGATTGACATTTTCTTATAATCTATGGTAAAATTTTAATGTTTGTAAAGCCTCTTTTGGCTCTACAACCGCACTAATAAGGTTATAAGCATTTTGATGCACCTTAAAAGGCGAGTCTTAGAATATAATATAAAGGAGGTAGTTAAGAATGAAAGCAATAATTGAAACTGGTGGTAAGCAATACACTGTAGAAGAAAAAGATGAAATTTATGTTGAAAAACTTGCTGGTAATGTTGGTGATAAGATTACATTCGATAAGGTAGTATATCTTGATGGTAAAGTTGGAACTCCATATGTTACTGGTGCAAAAGTTATTGGGGAAATTGCTAAACAAGGAAAACAAAAAAAGATAACAATATTTAAGTATAATCCTAAGAAAAAATATCATAAAACTCAAGGACATAGACAACCATATACAAAAGTTGTTATTAAGTCAATAAAATAATTATGATAAAAGTAGATTTGAAAAATGATAATAAAATAACAATTTCTGGTCATGCTAATTACGATGAGTATGGAAAAGATATTGTTTGTGCATCAGTAAGTTCTATTGTAATAACAACTATTAATGCAATAATTGAAATAGATGAATTTGCAATTAGTTATAAAGATTTAGAAAATGAAATACAAATAGAAATTCTAAAAGAAAACAATATAGTTAGAAAACTTATAAATAATATGATTTCTCTTTTAGAAGAATTACAAAATAATTATAAAGATAATATAAAGATTATAAGGAGGAGAGTTTAACATGTTAAAGATGGTTTTAAATATACAAAGATTTGCCCATGTTAAAGCGCAAGGTTCAACTCATAATGGACGTGATAGTGCTGGTAGAAGATTAGGTGCTAAAGCTGCAGATGGTGAATTTATAAGTGCTGGCTCAATTATTTATCGTCAAAGAGGTACAAAAATTTATCCAGGTAAAAATGTTGGTATGGGTGTAGATCATACATTATTTGCTAAAATAGCAGGTGTAGTTAAGTTTGAACGTAAAGGAAAAGATAAAAAACAAGTTAGTGTATATGAAGGATAATAATTGTTTATTATCTTTTTTTTAATTTAAGTAAACTAATTTTTATTTTAATGGTATTTTTTTCAATTTTATGGTAAAATTTTTTTGAGGTGTCATTATGCGTTATAATACTATAAAAAATGCTCAAAATATACTAGATGATAGTAAATATATTATTAAAAATCCAGAAAAATATAAAGGAAAATGGAAAGAAGTATTTAATAATAATAATCCTATTTGTTTAGAACTTGGTATGGGTAGAGGAAACTTTATTATTGAAATGGCAAAGATGCATAAAAATATTAATTATATAGGACTAGAAATTGATAAATCTCAAACTGCATCTGCTATTAATAAACTTGGATGTCAAAAAATAGATAATTTAAAAATAATTTGCAGTGATGCAAAAAATATTATTGATTATTTTGGTAAAGAAATAGATACAATATATTTAACATTTTCAGAACCTTGGCCAAAAAAACAGGATGAAAAGAAAAGATTTACTCATGTAAGTTACCTAAAGTTATATGATAGAATATTTAGAAAAAACAAACACATTATTTTAAAAACTGATAATAAGATATTATTTTCTTCTTCACTAGAAAGTTTAAGTAATTATTGGTACACTTTTTCAAAAGTTAGTTTAGATTTACACAATGATGAAAGAAATATTGAAAATATTATGACTGATTTTGAAAAACAATATTTTAAAGAAAAGCGAGCAATATATTATGTAGATGCTGTGTTTAAAGGCTAATAAGGAGGATGTTATGTTTATTGATGAAGTTGTCATAGATGTAAAAGCAGGAGATGGTGGAGACGGATGTACTGGATTTAGAAGAGAAAAATATATACCTATGGGAGGTCCTGCTGGGGGAAATGGAGGAAAAGGTTCTAGTATAGTATTTAAGGTTGATTTAGGACTTAAAACTCTCCTTGATTTAAGATATAAAAAACTTATAAAAGGTAAAAAAGGTGCAAATGGTCTTGGTAGTAATAAAAATGGTAAAAATGCAGAAGATATAATAGTTAAAGTACCTCAAGGAACAGTAGTAACTGATATGGATACTGGCCTAATTTTAGCAGATTTAACTAAAAAAAATGATGAGGTAGTAGTTGCAAAAGGTGGAAGAGGTGGAAGAGGAAATACTGCGTTTGCAACTCATAATAATCCTGCTCCTAATTTTTCTGAAAACGGTGAGCCTGGTGAAATAAGAAAATTAAAAATAGAACTTAAATTACTTGCAGATGTTGGTTTTGTTGGTATGCCAAGTGTTGGTAAAAGTACACTTATTTCTAAAATATCTAAAGCTAAACCAAAAATAGCTGCTTATCATTTTACTACATTAGTGCCTAATCTTGGAGTTGTTAAGACTATAGATAATAGAGTTTTTGTTGCAGCAGATCTACCTGGTTTAATAGAAGGTGCTTCAAAGGGTGAAGGTCTTGGTGATCAATTTTTAAAACATATAGAGAGAACTAGAGTAATAGCGCATATTATAGACATGAGTGCACAAGAGGGAAGAGATCCATATGAGGATTATACAAAAATAAATAAAGAGTTAGAAAGTTTTAATCCAAAACTTATGAGTAAACCACAAGTAATAATAGCTAATAAAATGGATATGGATTCATCAAAAGAAAATTTAAAAGAATTTAAGAAAAAAGTAAAAAAAGATGTATATGAAATATCTGCTATAAATGGTGATGGAATAGATAATGTTTTAATTAAAATAGCTGATGAACTTGATAAACAACAAGAACAGCCACTTTATGAAGATATATCATTTGAAAACCATGTACTTTACAAGTTTAAAGAAGAAAAACCCTATAATATTTATAAAGAGGGAAATATTTATATAGTTAAGGGAGAAGAAATTGAAAAACTTCTTAAAATGACTAAATTTACTGATGAAGGTGCAAAAAGATTTGCAAATAAACTTCGTAAAATGGGTGTAGATGATGATTTAAAAGAAATGGGTATAGTAGAAGGAGATATTGTTAGAATACTCGATTTTGAATTTGAATTTAGAAATTAGATTCAATTAATAAAGTAAATAAATTAAAATATTTGGAGATGAGATAATGAAAGAAACTAAAAATAAGACATTATTAGAATATATTATTATAATAACAGTTATTACAATATTTTTTATTCTTGTAATTAAATTACTTGGTGGGACTATAATTGATACCGGTACTAAAATTTACTGTTCTATATCAAAAAAACAGTATATACAAGGTGAGACAATTGGTGAAGGGAAATGTATAGATATAGATAAGGTTAAATAAAATAAAATTTTCTATTGATATAAATTGGCAATTATTATATAATAAAATAGATTTTTTAAGGAGGAATTATGAAAAAAAATATACATGAAATTGAGATAGAGATAAAAGGAAAAAAATGGAACGATGCACTTGATAGTTCATTTTTAAAAGCACAAAAAAATGTTAAAGTTGATGGTTTTAGAAAAGGGAAAGTTCCAAGAAATATTTTTGAAAAAAGATTTGGAAAAGAATCTTTATATGAAGAAGCTATTAACATAGTATTAGTAGATGCGTATAAAGAAGCACTTGATAAGGATAATCTAGTTCCAATTATTCAACCAAAAATAGATATTAAAGAAGTAAACGAAAATGGAGTAAAATTTAATTTTGTCATAACTACAAAACCTGAAGTAAAATTAAAAAAATATACTGGATTAGATGTTAAAAAAGGTAAGGTTAGTGTAACTAAAAAAGAAGTAGATACTGAAATTGGAAAGTTACTTGAAAAATATGCAGATGTAGTTGTAAAAAATGATAAAATAGAAAACGGTGATACTGCTATTATTGATTTTGAAGGATTTAAAGACGGAGTAGCATTTGATGGTGGAAAGGGAGAAAATTATCCATTAGAAATAGGAAGTAATACATTTATTCCTGGATTTGAAGAACAATTAATTGGACTTAAAGCAGGAGATGAAAAAGATATTAATGTTACATTCCCAGAAGATTATGCTCATGAAGATTTAAAAGGAAAGCCAGCTATATTTAAAGTAAAAGTTAATGAGGTAAAAACAAAACAACTACCAAAAATGGATGAAGAGTTTTTTAAAGATTTAGGTTTTGATAATGTAGAAAATGAGGAACAATTAAGAGACTTATTGAAAGTCGATTTAGAGGCAAAAAAAGAATATGAAGTAGAAAATAAATATGTAGATGATTTACTTGAAGAAGCAGCTAAAAATACAGAAGTTGAACTTCCAGAAGAACTTATTCATGAAGAAATACATAGAATGATACATCAATATGAAGATAATTTAAAAATGCAAGGAATAACTCTTGAAATGTTCTATCAGTTTACTAATTCAAATCAAGAAGCACTAGAATCTCAAATGAGAGAAGAAGCACAGAAGAGAGTAAAATATAGATTTATGCTTGAAGAAATAGCTATAAAAGAAAAGATAGAAGTATCAGATAAAGAAGTAGAAGATGAAATTAAAAAGCTTTCAGATAAATATCAAATGAATAAAGATGAAGTATTAAAAGAAATTGGTGGAACTGAAATGCTAAAGTATGATATTCAAATGCAAAAAGTTGTAGAAATATTAAAAAAATAAAGTTTAAATTTGGTAAAGATAGATAAATACTTTTATTATTAAAAATATGGTTACTATTTCCATATTTTTTTTATTTTTTAGTTTAGAATTTATTGCCATATTTTTATATATTATTTTTCTAAATAAAACTTACTTATTTTTATTGACAATTTTTATATTTAATTTATAATAAACATTGTTTATTAAATTACTTGATGAGGAGGTAAAATTATGTTAAAAACAAAGCTGCCAGTTATAGTCTTAAGAAACATGATTTTACTTCCACATGGTGAATTAAAATTAGAAATTAGTAGTGAAATAGATAAAAATATAATTTATAAATCATCTAATGAACATGATGGATATGTATTATTAATATCCCCAGAATGTATAACAGAAGATACACTTGATGTAAAAGATCTTCCATTAGTTGGAACCATAGGAAAAATAACTAGTAACTTTGAACTTCCTAATAACAATATTAGAATAAGTATATTAGGAATAAATAGAGCAAAAATATATGAGTATATTGAAGAAGGTAATTTAAATTCTATTATAGGACCAGTAATTGTAGATAAATATAATGAATTAGAAGAAGAAGCAATTTTAAGAAAACTTCAAAAAGAATTTTCATCTTATATATCTATAATGCCAAATATTTCAAATGGAATAATTAATAAAATTACAGAAGAATCTTCACTTGAAAGACTGACTGATACCATTATAAATATGTTACCATTAAGATTTGAGAAAAAAGTTAAATATGTATATGAGTCTAATTGTTTAGTTAGAGCAGAAATGTTACTAAAAGATTTAAATGATGAAAAAAATATAAATATTATAGATAAAAATATTGATATGAAATTAAAAGAACAATTAGATAATTCTAATAAAGAATATATATTAAAAGAAAAATTAAGGGTTATAAAAGAAGAACTTGGTGAAGATATAACTAAAGATGAAGAAGTAAATGAATTAGTAAAAAAAGTAGATAATTTATGTGCTAATGAAAATATAAAAAATAAATTATACAAAGAAATAAAAAGATATAAGTCACTTCCTACAACATCACCTGAAATATCTATTGTAAAAAATTATATTGATACAATCTTGTCACTACCATTTGGGACATATACTTGTGATAATACTAATTTAAAAAATATAGAAAAGTTACTAAATGAGACCCATTTTGGACTTTATGAAGTTAAAAATAGAATAATTGAATATATAGCAGTTAAACAATTAACTAATTCTATTAAAGGACCTATTTTATGTTTAGTGGGGCCTCCTGGAGTTGGTAAAACATCTCTTGCTTTTTCAATAGCTAAAGCCTTAAATAGAAATTTTGTTAAAATATCAGTAGGTGGAGTTAACGATGAAGCAGAAATAATAGGACATAGAAGAACTTATATAGGTTCATCTCCTGGTAGGATTATAAATGGATTGCAAAAAGCAAAGTCAATGAATCCAGTATTTTTAATCGATGAAATAGATAAAATGACTAAAGATATTAAAGGAGATCCCGCTAGTAGTCTTCTTGAAGTACTTGATCCAGAACAAAATAAACTATTTTATGATAATTATATAGAAGAACCATTTGATTTATCTAGTGTTATGTTTATTTTAACTGCAAACGATATAAACTCTATTCCATATGCTCTTAGAGATAGATTAGAAATAATTAATTTATCAAGTTATACTATATTTGAAAAAATAGATATTGTTAATAATCATATGTATGAAGAATTATTAAAAGAACATGGTTTAAATAAAAGAAACATAAAAATAGACGAGGATGCTATTAAATGTATTATAAATAACTATACTAAAGAAGCAGGTGTAAGAGAACTAGAAAGAGTTTTATCTTCTATAATGAGAAAAGTTGTTAAAGATATAGTTAGTTCTAATAAAAAGAAAAGACATATTATAACAGATAAAAATATAAAAGATTATTTAGGAAATAAAAAATACTCTTATATAAATAACACTAAAGACAATGATAGTGGTGTAGTAAATGGTCTTGCATATACTAATTTTGGTGGAATGATTCTCCCAATCGAGGTAATAAATTATAAAGGAGAAGGAAAGGTTGTAATGACAGGTTCTTTGGGGGAAGTTATGAAAGAAAGTGCTGAAATAGCTTTAGGATATGTAAAAAGTCATTATAAAGAATTTAAAATAGATGAAAAAATATTAAATAATAGTAATATCCATATAAACGCTATAGAGGGTGCTATTCCAAAGAACGGACCATCCGCAGGAGTAACGCTTACAACAGCTATTATAAGTTCATTAACAAAAAGATCTGTATCAAATCAAATAGCAATGACTGGTGAAATGACTTTAAGAGGTAATGTTCTTCCAATTGGAGGATTAAAAGAAAAAATGGTAGGAGCATTTAATTCAGGTGTTAAGATGGTATTTATTCCAAAAGAGAATGAAAATGACTTAGATGAAGTACCTAATGAGATAAAAGATGAAATAAAGATAGTTTTAGTAGATAATTACATGGATATTTATAATAATATTTTTGAATAAAAGAGTTCTAATTTTGAACTCTTTTTAATATTATTAATTAGAAGTGAGGGATTAATATGAAGAAAATAATACCATTTTCAAATGACATAAAATTTAATACTAAAATTTATGAGATAACAAGTATATCATTAGAACATAATTTAAATATAGAATCTAATAATATAATTACAGGTGAATTTGTAGTTAGTGGAGACTATAAAATGAATGATACATCAATAAATACAGAACCATTTATACATGGTCTTCCATTTGATATTACACTTGATACTAAATATGATATGGATAGAATAAAAATTGATATTGATGATTTTAAATTTGAAATTATAAATGAAGAAATATTAAGAGTAAATATAGATGTTTTAATAGAAGGTTCTGAAATTGTTGAAATAGAAGAAGAAGAAAAAGAAGAAGAAATAAAACCAGATTTAATAATAGATTCTAGAAAGAAAGAGGAAATAGAAAATGAAGAAGATGAAGAAAATATAGAAATGAGGGACAATATGGATGAGATAATAATAAACGATTTGTTTAAACAAGATAAAGAAGATATAAAGATGGTTATGAGTGATAATGAACCTAATGTTTCAAATATAGATAATATAAGTAAAAATAATGCAATTGGTTCAATTTTTGATAATTTTAGTGAAAAGGATGAAAAATATGTAACTTATTATGTTCATATAGTAAGAGATAATGATAATATAGATTCTATATGTATGAAATATAATGTTACTAAAGAAATTTTAAAAGAATATAATAATATTGAGCAAATTACCCTTGGAACTAAAGTAATAGTACCTTATATAGAAAATGAAACAGTTTAAAAAATTACTAGATAGGAATGGTCTAAAGGCAAGTAAATACACTATAAAAGGTAAGACTACTATAGTGGATACACCTTTAGGCCAATTTGCTTTAAAAAACAATAAGGGTAATAATATATATAGATATTTATTATCAAGAAATTTTGATTATTTTCCTAAAATTGTTGATTATGATGATAATAATATAATGTTTGAATATTTAGAAGATATAGATTATGATAGTAGTCAAAAAGCATTTGATCTGATTCATTTAGTTTCTCTTCTTCATAGTAAAACTACTTACTATAAAGAAATTGATTATGATGAATATAAAAATATATATGAAAAAACAAAACAAAGAATAGAGTATATAGATAATTATTATAAGGATATAATTAATGTAATTGAATCAAATATATATATGAGCCCTTCAGAATATTTAATTGCAAGAAATATATCTAAAATATTTGAATGTATAAATTATTGTAAATATAAATTAGATGAATGGTATGAACTTGTAAAAGATAAAAAAAGAAAAAGGGTAGTTACCCTTCATAATAATTTAAAATTAGATAATTTGATTAAAAATAATAATACTTATTTAATAAGTTTTGAAAATAGCAAAACAGATATTCCAATATATGATTTAGTAAACTTTTATAATGAATATGCATTAGATTTTGATTTTGAGATACTTTTAGATGAATATGAAAGAATTTATCCTTTATTAGAAGAAGAAAAAATGCTTATGTTTGTATTAATTTCAGTACCAGATAAATTATTTGTTTTTGAAAATGAATATAAAACTGTACTTGGTGTTAGAAAATTACTAGATAGAATATATAAAACTGAATATTTAATAACACCAAAGGATAATAATATAGACTCTTAGCATCTAAAAAAGAAAAAGAAACTTGTACATAATAAACAAAAAATTATTAATAATAATACTGCATTTATTGGTGTTGTTATAAATAATAACAATATAATTTGATAAGTTAAAATTATAAAAAATGCTACTCCTAGTAAAAAACATATTAATCTTTTAGTATTAAGAAGTAGATTTTGAAAAAAATTCATCATATTTAACCACCTATATTATTTTATGTAAAGTAACTTTTTAAGGTACATAAAACTTTATTATTAATTATTTTTATGTTAAAATAATTACAAATATATAGGAGTGGTAAAAATGAAAAAAAAATATATTATAATTATAATTATTTTATTATCATTATTAATCTTATTTTTTATATATAATAGTATAAATTCAAAACCAAAACAAAAAAATATAGAATTAAACAATAATGTTAATGTTATTAAAGACCAAACTCTAGAAAATTTAAATATTACAAATGTTTCTTTAACAATATCTAAAAATAAAACTTCTACATTTTCTGCGGATGTAACTAATAATCTAGATAGTAACGATATAGAATATATAAATATAATATTTAAAGATAAAAATGGAAATATAATTACAACTCTTTTAGGATACGTTGGATTAGAGTTAAAAAAGGGAGATATGACAAAAATATATACAGAGACTAATATTGACTTAAGAAATGTAGATAGTGTTGAGTATGAAAGAGGTAGTATAGAATAAAAAAGTTTATTTTTATTAAAATATAGACAAAAAATTTTACATTAAATATTTAAATAATTTCTTTTTTTTTTAATAGTTATTTGATATAATGAAACAAAGGTGATCTTTATGATAAAACAATTGATAGAGCAAATAAAATTAAACAAGGTTTCTAAGATAATAGAAATTCTAAAAAATAAAGATTCATATTCTAAAATTAAAGCATGTAAAAAAATAGAAAAAATTAAAGTAACAAAAAAAATAGGTCTATTTTTAATAGATTCATTAAAATATAATTATGGGGAAGCATCTGAAAATGATGAAATCGCTTCTATATTAATATCTCAATGCTTTAAAAATTATTATGATGAATATTCTTTAGAAATTAAAAAAATATTTAATAAGACGTCATTAGATACCCAAAATAGAATATTGTTTTTGTTATGTGGTATAAATAATGAAAGTGCTCTTAATTTATATGTTGATTTGATTTTAAAATATTATAAAGATAGAGATTTTATTCCAATAAATAATTTATTTGAAAGACCAGAATTATATAATATATTATTCCCAAAGTTGTATAAAGCGCTTAGATTTAAATATATAAAAAATAATATTTTGATTGTTCTAAATAGCTCTTTAAATAATGGTACAGTAAATGATGAAGATTTAAAGAAAAATAAAAGATTAATAGTAAGTTGTATAAATAAGGTTTTTAATGAAGGGTTAAAATATAATTTTTCAAATACAACAAAAGCTCTTCAAAATAAGGAATATTTAGATTTAAGATTCTTTTTAGAAATATGTGTTAATATTGAAAATTATGTTTCTACTAAAACAACACAAAAGTTACTTGATGAGTTATTTAAGAAAAATGATAATCAATTAAATTTATTCATATTAGAAAATTATCTAAAAAAGGGTAAAAATATAAAGAAACTTAATCTAGAATCAATAGCAAAAGATGATGCTAGTAGATACCCTCTATTTGATTTATTAGATTACTATAATATGAAAGATTTATTTCCTGTTAAATATAATAAAAAACAGTTATTAGCAAAATCAGATTTTTATATTAATTTCATGATTCAAACTGCATATAGAAATGATATTAAAAACTTAAAATTTTTAAAGAAAAAGGTAATTGGAAAATTAGAATACTATATTTTTAAATTTAAATACACATTTGAATTTAAAAATGTACCTAATGATTATTTAACTAATTATATAATTCAAACATCTGGAATAGAAAAATATAATAATAAAAAAATAACAAAAGAATTTATTGGAATAAGTGGTGGCTATAATTTAGATAAAGAACCATCTAAATTAGAAAAACCTCTAAAGACACTATTGTATTCAAAAATTGATAATACAGATGAAATAGATAGTGTAATTGATAAATTATTGGACATAAAAGAAGAGAAAGAAGAAAAGGTTAGTACACCTAAACCAGAAAAGATAAAAAGTTCATTCTTTTCCTATATATTAATATTTTTGTTTTTTATATTTATAGTACTATTAATAGGATGCGTAATATATTCATATGATCCTGATGCAGTTCCAATCAATCATGAAGAATATAAAATATCTGAGTTAAATAAAAAGTATAAATTTAATGAAATAAATGGCTCTGATATATTTAATTTAGATGACCCTGAATATTATGTATTATTTTATAAAAATAATAAAAAAAATAAAAATGAATATTATACATTTATTAATCAATATTTAGAAAACAATATTAAAGTATATTATGTTAATATGAATGATAGTAAAAATGATTTTTTAAAAAATGTAAATCAGTATGATTTTGTTGTAGGTAAAGATAAATTTATGAAAGTAGTAGATAAAGAATTTGAATACTATGTAGATGGTAAGGATAATATATTAAAAGAAATGAAAAATCAAGTAAATATATTTAATAAAGAAAAAAATAAAAAATAATTATTTGACAATGTGGTTTTTTAAATATATAATTAGTTTATAAAAAGCGTTGACTTAAGAGGAGTAGGATATAAGTTATTTTAAGAGAGTTCATGGTTGGTGGAAATGAATATAACAAGTATTTGAAGGTTGCTTATGAGCTTAAAACGTATGTCTAGCGTTAAAGACTAAAGTGCATAGTAAATCTATGAACTAAGGTGGTACCACGCATTTAAGCGCCCTTAGATTCATAGGTTTTTTATTTTTATAAGGAGACATTTGCAAATAAAGTTATTATAAAATACATAGATGAAAGGATGATAATTATGTTAGAAACGAAATATAATCATAAAAAAGTAGAAGAAAAAAAATATGAAAAATGGCTTGATAAAGGATATTTTTTATCAGGAGATAAAACCAAAACTCCATTTTCAATGGTTTTACCACCACCTAATGTTACAGGGAAACTTCATTTAGGTCATGCATGGGATGTAACTATTCAAGATATAATTGCAAGATATAAAAGAATGGATGGTTATGATGTTTTATGGCTTCCAGGAATGGATCATGCTGCAATTGCAACTGAAGCAAAAGTAGTAGCTAAATTAAAAGAAGAAGGCATTAATAAATATGAAATTGGAAGAGAAGGTTTTCTAAAAAAAGCTTGGGAATGGAAAGATGAGTATGCAAAAAATATAAGAAATCAATGGGCTAAAATGGGTATTAGCTTAGATTATTCAAAAGAAAGATTTACTTTAGATGAAATATCAACAAAAGCAGTTAATTATGCATTTATTAAAATGTATAATGATGGACTTATTTATAAGGGCAAAAAAATAATTAATTGGGATCCAGAAGCTAAAACAGCATTATCTAATGAAGAAGTTATATATAAAAATGTTGAGGGTGCTTTTTATCATTTAAAATATTATATTGAAGATAGCAATGAATATCTTGATGTAGCTACAACAAGACCTGAAACATTGTTTGGTGATACAGCTGTTGCGGTTAATCCTAAGGATGAGAGATATAATAAGCTTATTGGTAAAAATGTAATACTTCCAATAGTTAATAGACTAATTCCTATAATTGGGGATGAACATGCTGATATGGAAAAAGGGACAGGTTGTGTTAAAATTACTCCAGCACATGATCCAAATGATTTTGAGGTAGGTAATAGACATGATTTACAGAGAATAGTTATAATGGATGAATCAGCTCATATGAATGAAAATGCACTACATTATAAAGGACTTGATAGATTTGAAGCTAGAGAAAAATTAATAGAAGAATTAAAAGAAAAAGATTTATTAATTGAAATTGAAAAAATAACCCATAGTGTTGGTCATTCAGAAAGAACAGGGGTTATGATAGAACCATATTTATCACAACAATGGTTTGTTAAAATGAGACCTCTTGCTGATGCTGTATTAGCAAATCAGAAGACAGAAGGAAAAGTTAATTTTATACCAGAAAGGTTCGAGAAAATATTAAATAATTGGATGAACGATTGCTATGATTGGTGTATTTCAAGACAACTTTGGTGGGGTATTAGAGTTCCAGCCTGGTATAAAGATGGAGAAATGAAAGTACAAGTAGAATCTCCAGGAGAAGGTTGGGTCCAAGATGAAGATGTACTTGATACTTGGTTTTCATCAGCATTATGGCCATTTAGTACACTTGGATGGCCTGATAATACAGAACTTTATAATAGATATTATCCAACTAATGTACTTGTTACAGCATACGATATCATTTTCTTTTGGGTAGCAAGAATGGTATTTCAGGGATTAGAATTTACAGATAAAATACCTTTTAATGATTGTTTAATTCATGGTCTTATTCGTGATAAAGACGGAAGAAAAATGAGTAAATCTTTAGGTAATGGTATAGATCCAATGGACATGATAGAAGAATATGGATGTGATGCACTTAGATTTTTCCTAACAACTAATTCAGCCCCAGGACAAGATTTAAGATTTGATGAAGAAAAGGTAAAATCAACATGGAACTTCATAAATAAAATATGGAATGCATCAAGATTCGTACTTATTAATACAGAAAACTTAAAAGAATATGATTTTAAGAATTTAACATTTAGTGATAAATGGATATTAACAAGACTAAACAAAACTATAGAAGAAGTAAGAAAAAATATGGATAAATATGAATTTCACAATGTAGGATCAGAACTTTATTCATTTATTTGGAATGATTTTTGTGATGCTTATATAGAATTTTCTAAATTTAATATGGATAATATTTCAAGTAAGAGTACTCTTTTATATGTGCTTGAAAATATACTTAAACTTCTTCATCCATTTATGCCATTTGTAACTGAAGAATTATATAGTAATTTAAAAATAAAAGAAACAGAAAGTATTATGATATCACCATATCCAAATGTTAAGGAAGAATTTAATTTTGATGATACAATTAACGTTATGGAAGATATAAGAAATTTTATAACAAAAGCTAGAACAATAAAAAAAGAAAATAATATTAAAAAAGATGCTAAATATAAATTTGAATCAGATAATAGTGATGCATATATTCTTATTAGTAATACGCTTAAATTAACTGAAGAAAATAAAATAGATCAAAATAATGATGATTATAATGAACTTATTATTGATTCAAAGAGTAATGAACTTCAAAATACATTAATATATTATTATAAAGAGAGTTTGGAAGATAAGAATAAAGTAATTGAAGAATTGAAGAAGGAAAAAGAAAAACTTGAAAACTCAATTTCAAGAAGAGAAAAATTATTATCTAATCCTGGGTATGTTAATAATGCACCTAGTAATTTAGTAGAAGAAGAAAAAAGAAAATTAGAAAATGAAAAATTAACTCTTAGTGAGATAATTAAAAAAATTATTTAACTATTTATATATAAAAACTTGATAAAAAAAGTAAATTATATATATGTAATAGTAACTAGTAATTTCAATTGATATCCTTATTTTATAGTTACTTTAGATATATATCTTGAATGATTAAAATTGACATATATTATAGATTGTGCTAGAATAACCGCTAAAAAGAGGTGTGGTATGAAGCAGGTAGTTTTTGATATAAATGATTATATAAAACAAAATAACATAAATTTTTCTGCTGATTATAATATTGCTATAAAAGAGTTACAAAAACTTTCATTATTTTTCTATAAAAATAGTATTAATGATTTTTCAGTTATTTTTGAATTAATAAATAAAAATACTATTGTTGCAAATTTATTAAAAGTTGTTGTAGATAAAAAATTAGATGTAATAAAAAACAATGATTGTGTAGAATTATTTGATAATGATATGTTAAATTTATGGGTAGAAACATATTGTATTATAAATAATATAGACGTGTACAATGAAAAGAAAACTGAATCTTCAGCTAAAAGTATAAGACCTAATGTAGAATACACAGATAATTTAGAAAAATATTACATGAGAGAAATTAATATGCCTATATTAACTAAAGACGAAGAAAGAATGCTTGCATATGAAGTTAAAAAAGGAAATAAAAAAGCTAAAGATGAATTTGTTGAAAGAAATTTAAAATTAGTTGTAGCAATTGCAAATAAAAAATTAAATAAAGGTATGGATTTTTTAGATTTGGTTCAGGAAGGTAATTTAGGACTTTTAAAAGCAGTAGAAAAATTTGATCCAAATAGGGGATATAAATTTTCTACATATGCATCTTGCTGGATTAGATCATACATTATTATAGCACTTGCAAAACAAAGCAAAATTTATTATATTCCAAGAAATAAATATGAAGAAATAAATAGTTATACTGCCGCAGAAGATGAGTTAATGAGAATATTAGGTAGAACACCAACACTATATGAAATTGCAGATAGATTAGGTATATCAGAAGATCAAGCAAAAGTATTGTATAATTTAAAAAGAGAACCTGTGAGAATAGATGCAAAAATAAAAGAAGATTCAGAAGCTGAATATGGAGACTATATTCCATCAAATACATCTACACCTGAAGATATAGTATTAAACGAATCTATGTCTGATATACTAAAAAAAGTTATAAATAGTGCTAATTTAACAAAAAATGAAATGAAAGTTATTACGTATAGATACTATAAAGGTTATAAATATAAACAAATAGCTACTATTATTGGTGTAGAAACAGAAAGGGCAAGACAAATAGAAGCACAGGCAGTAAAAAAACTTAGAAGAACAAAATATACAAAATCATGTGCTGCATATTTACCTGACGAAAATTTAGCAATTAAAAAACTTGCATATCAAAATACACAAGCAGTATTAAATCCAAACTCTACTAAGATGACTTTCTAAATAGAATAGATTAAGTCTCTTTTATTTTGGTAAAAATTATTATATAATATAAGTAAATGGAGATGATTTTATGAAATATTGTATAAAGTGTGGTTCTAAAATAAAAGAAGATTCTAATTATTGTAAAAAATGTGGCTACCCAACAAAAAAAGGTAAAGAATTGATTCAAAATGAAAGAAATAAGATAAGAGAAGCAAAAAAAGAAAATTTAATTTTAAAAATCGGAATATTATTTATAATAATTGCAGGTATTATTTTTTCATTTATGTCATGGGATTATTTAAATGGTTTATTTAAAGTATTATTTATTTTCATTTTATCATTAATATTTTTCATATCATCTATTTTATCTAAAAAAAGAGGTTCGGAAAGTGGATTTAAATCTCTTTGGTTTATTGGTATGATTTTTATCCCTATAATATTAATTATGATACCAAATTATGAACTATTTGGTAAAAATTTATCATTTTATGGTGCTTATTTTTCAGTATATTTAGCTATAAGCAGTCTACTATGTATAATCTTATATTATATTAGCTATAAATTTGTTAAATCTAATATTTATCTATATATTATTTGTCCGCTTATAGACTTATTACTTATATGTATATTAGTATCATTTAATATTAATAAATATTTTAATAATAATTGCGATTTATTATTTGTTATAGTAATGTTATTTAATCTTATTATTAGTATAGTTAGTTTAAAATATAAAAATAAAATTTTTGACTGTTTTAGTAATTATATGAAAATATTACTAATAATAACTTTAATATTTATAATTTCATATAATGAAACTTCCATTTCAAATTTTATATGTATTATAATGATTAATATTGCCTATATAATTAATTGTTACGTAATTTTACTTCATAAAAAAGATGGTGTATTTAGTGTATATTGCCCAGTTTTAATAACGATCCTTTTATCTTCATTCTTATATACAATATTTAATAATAATCAAAATTTAATCATTTATATATTTTCACTTAGCGTTATACTTCAATTATTTATAAGTTACTTATTAAATAGTAAAAATTTCAAATTAATAACCTTTGCCATAGCTTGCCTTAGTATATTTATTAAATTAATGGAGGGTTTAAATACATTTTCAGTTTATAAAACATCAATAATAACTTCAATATTATTACTATTATCACTATTATTTATTCTTAAAATAGAAGATGATAAAAATTATAGAATGTTTATTAATATTATAATTCCATTATTAATCTATTATTTTATATTTACAATATTAAAATATATATTCTTATTCCAAACAGGATATATAGTGTTAATTGCAAGTTTATTATTTTATGCGATGTATTATGTCTTAAAGAATAAAAATAATAAATTAAACGTAATATATGAGATTTTATCTTATACATTTTTAATACCTTTATCACTTATTAATAATACTAGTATATTACTACTTATGTTAATAGAAGGTTTATGGATATTCTATTTTGTTTGCAAATTAATTTTAAATGATAAAAAAGGAGTAAGGAACTTTTTAGGGGCTTGTAGTATTATCAATTTATTTAATATTATAAATAATATAAATTTAGATTTATATTATAGCTTGCTAATTATATCTGCCTTATTATTACTTGTTTATTTATTATTTAAGAAATATAAGATAAATTATAATATTTTATATATAATCAGTTTAATTTTAATTGTAATTGCTTCTATGTTTGATTTAAATACATATAATGTTATAGGATTAATTTTCAATTTTATATTATATCTAGTTATATACTATTTTGAATTTATAATTAAAAAAAATCATCCACTTACAAAATTTATATTTATATTAATAGGTTTTAATATATTAAGTAATATAGTAGAAAATTTAATAGGAATTGTATCATTGTCTAATATTATAATACTTGTATTATATATAATAATATTAATTACAATGTATTTAGCAGAAATAGATGATGATAAAAATATATTCGCATATTCAATACTTTGTTTAATTCCTATTAGTAATATAATAGAAAATATTGACATAGTTAAAAATATTTTAGGAGAAATATATATTTTAATGGCAATAATATATTCATTTATATTTACAGAGAAAATAATAAATTTTAAAACTAAAAGTAATAAAACAACTATTCAAATATTGATATTTACATTACTATACATTTATTCATTACATATAACAAGCATATTAATGACACTTATAAATTTGATTTTATCATCTATATATCTATTTATTGGATATAGAAGAAAGATAAATGAGTTTACATACTTAGGCTTTATAACACTAATAGTTACATTTATAATTAAGTTATTTACAATCAAAAATAATTTCATATTAGCACTTTTATTATTAATATCAGGTATAATATTAGTAGGGTATGTTATTATGAAAGAAATTTTAAAAAATGATAAGAAGTAAGACTTATTATTTTTTATTGAAAATATAATGTAAATTTGTTATAATTTAAATGTTTTAGGAGCGTGAATTATGAAATTAAAAAATAGTTTCTTTTATACAAATAGAGAAAATATAAAAGATGAGGATAGTACTTCTGGAAACTTATTAGTTAGAAGTGGTATGATTAAGAAAACATCTTCTGGAATTTATATGTATTTACCTCTTGGATATAAGGTTCTTAAGAATATAGAAAATATAATAAGAGAAGAAATGAATAAAATTAATAGTGAAGAAGTATTATTACCATGTTTAATTAGTAGTGATATATATGAGCAGTCTAATAGATTAAATTTATTTGGAAAGTCTATGTTTTCATTAGAAGACAGATATGATAAAAAATATGTACTTGGTCCAACTCATGAGGAATTGTTTACAATAGCAGCTTTAGCGGCAACAAAATCTTTTAAAAATTTACCATTTACTTTATATCAAATGAATACTAAGTTTAGAGATGAAGCAAGACCAAGATATGGACTTATTAGAGTAAGAGAATTTATAATGAAAGATGCTTATTCTTTTGATAAAGATTTAAATGGATTAGATAATTCATATAACGAAATGTTTAATGCGTATAAAAAAATCTTTGGAAGACTTGGTTTAAATTACAAAATAGTAAGAGCAGATACAGGTGCGATGGGTGGATTGTTATCAGAAGAATTTCAAGCTATATCTGATATTGGTGAAGATACATTAGTTTTTTGTGATTCATGTGAATATGCATCAAATTTAGAAGTATCTGAATCAATAACACCTGAAGGAGAAAGTACTGAAAAACCTTTAGAAAAAGACTTAATTGAAACAAAAGATGCTAAAACTATAGAAGAGGTATCAGAATATTTAAATGAAGCACCTAGTAAACTTGTTAAAACTTTAATATATAAAATAGATGATAAACCATATGCTATTGTTATTAAAGGTGATTCTAAAGTTAATGAAACAAAATTACAAAAAATATTAAATGCAACAAAATTGGAGCTTGCTTCAGATAAATTAGTTAAAAAAGTTACACATTGTGAGCCTGGAAATATTGGTCCAATAAATCTTGATATCCCAGTTATAATGGATAATGAAGTTTCAGTTATGGTAAATTTTATAGTTGGAGCAAATAAAATAGGATATCATTATAAAAATGTAAATATAACAGATTTTAAATATGATGTAGTAGCGGATATAAGAGATGTTAAAGAAGGAGATTTATGTCCAAAATGTGGATCAAAATTAGTATTTAAAAAAGGAATAGAAATAGGAAATACTTTTAAACTTGGAACTAAATATTCAGAATGTTTTGATTTAAAATTTACAGATTCAGATAATAATTTAAAACCTGTTTTAATGGGAAGTTATGGTATCGGAGTAGGAAGATGTATGTCTGCGATTGTAGAACAAAAGAATGATGAAAAAGGTATTATATGGCCAATGAGTATTGCTCCATACAAAGTAGCAATAGTAATTATAGATATGAAAAATGAAGAACAAGTAGAAGCTGCTAATCATTTATACCAGATATTTAAAGAAGCAAATATAGATGTAATATTAGATGATAGAAATGAGAGAGCAGGAGTTAAATTTAATGATATGGATTTGATTGGAATCCCAATTAGAATTACTGTTGGAAGAAAAATATCTGAACATATTGTTGAATTAAAAAGAAGAGATAGAGATGAAATTACAGAAATATCTGTTTTTGATGTTCTTTATAAAGTTCAAGATATAATAGATGAAGAATCAGTATAAAATTTTATATATTTAATTAATTTAAAAGATGGACAATAATAGTCCATTTTTTAGTGGCTTTTTAAATTTACTAAGATAATAAAATTATAGAAAAGAATTTGTTAATTTTCGACATATTTATGTAAATAAATATTTTATTATATTAGTGGGTGATAATATGAAAAATAAAAAAATATATTATATTTTAATGGCAGTCATAATAGGTGTATTAATAGGCAAATATATTTATAATGGCTATGAAAAGGAGGTTACAACAGCCTTTGCTGAAAACAAAAAAGAAAATATTTATTTATTACAGTATGGTGTTTATTCTAGTAATGAATCAATGATTCAAAATACTAAAAATTTAAAAAAATATTTTTACTACGTTGATAATAATAATTATCATGTATTAATTGGAATAACAAAAGAAAAGAAATTAAAAGATAAAATAGTTGATGCTTATAATATTAATGATGAAATATATTTAAAACAAGTGAAAGTAGATAATTTGGAATTTATTGAATTATTGAATCAATATGACATTTTAGTAGAAAATAGTAATAATAAATCAACTATTTTAAATTCTCAAAATCAGATTTTATCAAAATATGAGGAGTTGATACTTAGAAGTGAGTAATTTATTAATAAAAGATATTCCACAAAGTGATAGGCCAAGAGAGAGATTTTTAAAATATGGCGTTCAAAATTTATCGAATTGTGAACTTATTAGTATATTATTAAATACAGGAACAAAAAATAAATCTGTTAAAGATTTAGCAGAAAATATATTATCTACTTTAAATGATATAACAGATTTAAAAACAATATCATTAAATAAATTAAAACAGATTAAAGGAATAGGAGAAATTAAGGCTATAAAATTATTATCTGCACTTGAACTTGGAAAAAGGGTATATTATGAGAAAAATATGTCAAAGATAAAAATGAATTCTGCTGATTTAATATATTCCTATATTAAAGACGAATTGAAAGGAAAGAAGCAAGAGTATTTTTATTGCTTATATTTGGATACAAAAAAATATTTGATTGAGAAAAAACTATTATTCATTGGTACAATAAATAGAAGTATAGTTCATCCAAGGGAAATATTTAAATATGCATATTTATTCAGTGCTTCATCTATTGTATGTATTCATAATCATCCTAGTGGAGATACACTTCCTTCTGTTGAAGATATAAGTTTAACTAAATCATTAGTAAAAATAGGAAAGCTTCAAGGAATAGAAATAATTGATCATATAATAATAGGAAATAATTACTATAGTTTTTATGAAAATGGAGATATTTAGTATGAATAAGAAAAAAAAGGGAAAAAATAAAAAATATTTGATTATTATTTTAGTAATATTATGCTTTTTTTTAGGATTATTTTATTTTATTAATGATAATAAAAAAGATAATATTATATTTACTTTATTAAAAGATTTAGGTGCCAGTATATATAGAGTAGTTGATATACCAGTAACTAAGAAAGATTCTAATTTATCAAGTGAAATAAATAAAGATTTAGAAAATGAAATAAAGAACTTAAAAGAAACTTTGGAATTAAATAAAGTAATGAGTGATAAGAAACTAATTAATGCTAGTGTAATAAAGAGAAGTTCTACATTTTGGTATAATACATTAACAATTAATAAAGGAAGCAAAAATAATATAAAAAAAGGAAATGCCGTAGTAAATGACAAAGGTCTAATAGGGAAAGTAATTAAAGTAAATAGATATACAAGTGAAATTAAATTACTTACTTCAAAAAATGATAATAATTACATATCTGCTTTATTTTACGTAGACGATAATCCATATTATGGATTAATAGATGAATACAATATTGAAAAAAATGAATTATATTTAAAAAATGTAATAGGGGACTTCAACATTAATAAAATAAAGGGTATAAATGTTGTTACATCAGGATTAAGTGATTCATTTTCATCAGGACTATTAATTGGTCAAATAGAAGATATAAATAAAGATATATATGGCATTTCAAATACTATTAAAATAAAACCTTCAGCAAATTTTAATAATATAAAAATAGTAACAGTGGTAGGTGATAATAAGTGACGTATAATGTTTTAATTGTATTTATTAGTCTTATTCTTGAAAATTTAGTCAATTTATACATACCTAATGAATTTTATATGCTTCCTTTATTTACACCTTTATCACTTATATTTATATATCCATATTTTAAAAATAGTAAAAAAGATTATTTACTATTTTCTTCTATAGTTGGATTTATATATGATATAGTATTTACTAATTTTTACATATTAAATGCGATTTTATTTTTTATAATAGCATATATTATATATAATTATTTAAAAAAACTAAACTTTAACTTTATAAACATAATTTTATTATCTATAATTATAATATTATTCTACAATATTATTTTGTTTCTAATCTTTAATATAACTAATTACTATGATTATGATATTTTAGATCTTATATATATAATTAAACATGTTTTTATAATAAATTTAATATATATCTTTTCATTATATTTTATATCATGTAAAAAATTTCTAAAGAATATTTTGTAATATTATTCATATTATTTAAGTAGGTGAAGAAAATGAATAATATTGATGATATACAAAGAAGAATTAAAAATAAAAAAAATAGTAAAAAAGAGAGTACAAGCCATCAAAAGAAATCAAATAAAATCAAGGTATTTTTTATTAAATCATCAATTATACTATGTATATTTATAATTTGTACAGTTTTATGTAAGATAAATCCTCAAGTTAAAAATAAAATATATAATTACGTGTATAATAAAAATATATCCTTTTCTTCTATAAAAAAATTTTATAATGATAATATTGGAAATATAATTCCCTTTGAGAATATATTTAAAGAAAAAAAAGTCTTTAGTGAAAAACTAACATATGAAAACTTATCTACCTATAATAAAGGTGTTAAACTAAAATTATCTGATAATTACGCAATACCAATTATAAAGGGAGGTATTGTTATATTTGTTGGAGATAAAGAAAAACTTGGTAAAACAGTAATTATACAACAATCTGATGGAATAGATGTATGGTATGGCAATCTATCTAATGTAAATATGAAATTATATGACTATGTTTCAGATAATGATATTGTTGGAGAAGCTAAAAATAATGAATTATATTTACAATTTCAAAAGGATGGAGTAGATATTGATTATAAAGAAGTTCTTAAATAGTATATATATTAATAATTATACATTATTACTATTATTTTTGTGTTTGATAACAGGTTTAATTAAAGAAGTATTAGTTATATTTATTATTATAATAATACATGAATTTGGTCATTTCTTAATTATGAGTTACTATAAATGGAATATAAAAAAAATTAATATATATCCATTTGGAGGAGTAACAACTTTGGATGATGTTATTGATAAACCATTATTTCAAGAATTTTTAGTTACTATAATGGGACCAATATTTCAAGAAATCTTATTTTTTATTATAATAATACTACATAATAATTACTATATAAGTGATTACATGTTTTCACTTTTTAAAAATTATAATTTATCTATATTAATTTTTAATTTACTTCCTATTATTCCTCTTGATGGCGCTAAAATATTTAATATAATTTTTAATAAATTCTTTAACTTTAGAATATCATATCTTATTAATATAATTATTTCTATTTTAACAATAACTTTATTTTTATTATTATATAATTTTGATAGTAGTTATTATATAATAATACTATTTTTAATATTTCAAACTTTATATAGCTTAAAAAATAGAAAAATGATTTATACTAGATTTATACTAGAAAGAAGAATACATAAAAATGAGTATAAAAAATACAAAAAAATAAGAAAATTAAAAGATATGTATAGGAATAAAAAACATTTAATATTAGATGAAAATATTTATAAAACAGAAAAAAATTATTTAAAAAATAAAACATTAAAAATAGATAGAAGAATATAAAATGAATATAATATTAAAATCTAAGTATCTTGTTTATTTATGAAATCTCTGATAAAATATTAAAGAGATTTTTATATTATAGGGGAGAAATAATATATGCCTAAAGAATCAAATAAAAGAATTTATTATTTAGATATTTTAAGAGTTATAGCATGCTTGGCAATTATAATGATTCATACAAGTTCAAGATTTGTTATAAAAGATTTTGGCTCATCTAATTTTTATGTTGGGAATTTTTTCGATAGTATTGCAAGAATTGGTGTACCTATTTTTATTATGATATCTGGAAGTTTAATGTTAGATAAAAATTATAAATATACAAATAAAAAATTAATTAATCATATAAGTAAAATGATACGATTTTTGATTTTTTGGTCTATATTATATAGTGTTATTTATAATATTTTTATTCCTATATTTATAAAGCATGAACCATTAGATATAGTAAAGTTTATTGAAAGTATCATAGATGGACATTTTCATTTATGGTTCATTTATATGATTATTGGTTTATACTTAATAGTGCCATTATTAAGATTATGGGTTAAAGATGAAAATAAAAAATATGTAGAATATTTTATTGTAATATCAGTTATTTTATCATTCATAATGCCTGAAATTATCCTTATTGGTAGTTACTATAATACTTTATTTGAGCACATAAATATAGCACTTTCAAATATAAATTTAAAATATGTAGAAGGTTATACAACTTATTTTATATTAGGTTGGTACTTAAATAATTATAATATTAAAAATAAAAAATTATTATATATATTAGGAATTATAAGTATCATAATAACATTTGGTTCAACTGCTATTCTTTCAATATCTAAAGAAACAGCTATACAAATGTATGATAATTTAACAATAAATGTATTTTTTCAATCTATTATGATTTTTGTAATAATAAAAGATAAATATAAAAATATAGAATATACAAATAAAAAAATAATTTCAAATATTTCTAAAAATAGTTTAGGAATATATGCTATTCATCCATTAATAATTACTATTGTTAATAAAATTTTAATTAATGTTGGATTAGATATAGCTATTATTAATATTCCTATATGCTTTATTTTAGTATTTATAATTTCATTTATTATATCTTATTTGGCTAGTAAAATACCTCTTTTAAAAAGAGTTGTTTAATTTAATAAAGGAGAATTATATAATGATATATTTGCCATATAAAAAGGTGTTGCAAATATAATATTAACACCTCATTATATATAATATACTTCATACAATAACAGTAAAAAAGTAACTTAATAAAATTTAAAAATATTTAAAATAATCAATATTATTAATAAATACTCTTTTAATAAGGTCTTGGCCCATAATATGGTGGTCTATATGGTCCTGGTTGATAATAATATACTGGAGGTCTATTATTATATCCTCCATAGAAGAATGGAGAGACAAGTCCACCGGTAATACCTCCTAATATAAATGGACCAAGAAACCCACCAACTAGTCTTTCATCATTTTGACTATTTAACGCAGTAGGTCTATAAATGACATTATTATTAGATGGATATCTATTATAAATACTTGGGATATTATTATAATTTGAATTCATAAAAATACTCCTTTCATAGTATAATATGATTATCAAAAAAAAAGGTTATTAAAAAAATTAATACCTGTTATCTCAGTTATAAAAATATATAGATTTGATATAAGAGAGTAATAAAATTAAGATTTGGACTTATTGATGAAATTTGTAAAATTTCAATATCATAAAAATAGATGAAATAATTATATCAATTTACTTTGACTTGACATTTTTTTGTAAAATGCTACAATATAAATGCAGTGGGGGGAGATGTAAAAAATGAATAGATCAGATGGAGTAAAAAAAATAAAACAAAAAGAAAAAATAGTAAATACAATGCTTAAAAATAAATGTATGATTCTAGAAGAAGAGTATATAAGTATTATTGAAATAATGAAAACTAGTCAGTTTAATGAACTTTTAAATTACTTTAACTATGAAGAAGCTGTAATTGTTATACTTAAATTTAATAAATGTTATTCAGATGAAAAAATCAGTAATATATTAAATATTGATATAATGAGTATACATAAAACATCACAGAAAGCATTAACAGTATATAAAGAGACTATTTATGATATAAATAATTCTATTAATAAAATATATAGAAGATGATATAAAGTAAATTTATATCATTTTTTTGTTATAAAATTGTACAAGCATTAATATATTTAAGAAAAGGAGAAATTATTAATGAAAGAAATGTACAATAATTATAAAAAAGAACTTAAAAATAAAAATAATATTTTATTACTAGTATTTGTTATATTTATTATTGGATTAATATTTGGAAGTATTTATATTACTATTTTAAAAACAGGGGAAAAGCAAACTATTATTAATAAAGTAAACGAGTATTTTCTAATGCAAAATAAAATAGATTTTGAGATGCAACTTTCTATTTTTAAAAATTCTCTTATATCAAATCTATTATATTTTATATCTCTTTGGCTTCTTGGATTATCAGTAATTGGAATACCTATAATAGTATTAATGACTTTTTTTAAATCTTTTATAGTTGGTTTTTCTATTAGTTCTATATTTGCTAAATATGGTTTAAAAGGTATTTTAGGGGCATTTTTTTACATTTTTCCATCAGGTATTATAACAAGTATCTTATCAATTGGTTTAGCCACATATTCTCTTGTATTAGCTATTAAATTAATAAAGGCTGCATTTACAAAAAAAACTATAAATTTTAAAACATTTATGGGTAAATATTTCTTTATTTTATTAATATCTATTTTATTATCTATTTTATGTGCACTAATAGATGCATTTTTATCTCCTTACTTACTTAGAATATTTACTAATTTAATTAAATAAGTTATAATTTAAACGGTGAAGTTTTATGAAAAAAGTTATTGTAGGTATAAGTGGTGGGGTAGATTCAATAGTAAGTGCTTATTTATTAAAAAAAGAAGGATATGATGTAGAAGGGTTATTTATGAGAAACTGGGATAGTTCTGTAAATAATGATATACTTGGTAATCCAACTTTAAATAATAATATATGTACTCAAGAACAAGATTACAACGATGCTGTTGAAGTATGTAAAAAACTTAATATTAAACTTCATAGAATTGATTTTGTAAAAGAATATTGGGACTATGTTTTTACATATTTTTTAGATGAACTAAAAAAAGGAAGAACCCCTAATCCAGATATAATGTGTAATAAATATATAAAGTTTGATATGTTTAAAAAGGAAGCAGATAAATTAGGGGCTGATTTTATTGCAACTGGACACTATGCAAGACTAATTGATGGAAAATTATATAAAGGACTTGATAAAAATAAAGATCAAACGTATTTCTTATCACAGGTTTCAAAAGATAAATTTAAAAACGTATTATTTCCTATTGGAAATCTTAACAAAACAGAAGTTAGAAAAATTGCTAAAGATTTAGATCTTATTGTAGCAGATAAAAAAGATTCTACTGGGATTTGCTTTATTGGCGAAAGAAATTTTAAAGAATTTTTAACTAATTATCTTCCTAATCAAAAAGGGGATATTATTGATATTGACTCAAATAAAAAAGTAGGAGAACATATAGGATTAATGTATTATACAATTGGACAAAGAAGGGGTCTTGATATTGGAGGCAACAATAAAAGATTATATGTTGTAGGAAAAAATTTAGACAAAAACATATTATATGTATCATTAGGAGATGATACAAAATACCTATTAAGTACTGATTGTTTAGTTGAGGATGTAAATTTTATAAGTGATAAAAGGCCAAATAAAGCAAAAGCAAAATTTAGATATAGACAAGAGGATATAGATGTAGATATAGAATACTTAAATGATAATAATATAATAGTTAGATATGATAATGTTAAATCAGTAACCCCAGGTCAAGCTTGTGTTATTTATTTAAATGATGAATGCTTAGGTGGGGGAATAATAAAAGAAGTAAGAAAAAATAATGAAAAATTATGGTATTTATAAAAAAAAAGAGAAAATTTCTCTTTTTTTATATTTTTATATTAACTTTTATAATAAATTTTAATAATGAATTATTTTTATATATTGGAACTCTTGTAATTTCATAGTTATTTTGTCTTTTATTAGTCCATTTACTTGGTGAATACATAAATGCCATTTTATAGCCATTATCCTTTAATGCTTTTATATAATTATCGTTTTTAATTCCAAATGGATATGCATAATATTTATATTTACATTCTTTTTCTATTTGCATATCACTATTATAAATATCATAATTATCAGATGTAACAAAATTACCCATATGCAAATTATATGAATGTGCTTCAACAGATATATTTTTATAATTATCTTTTAAATCTTGTATCTGATTATAAGTCAAATAATTATCTGCATTAATAGCTGTTCCAATAACAAAAACAGCAGCTTTAAAATTATATTTTTTCAATATTGGTACTACAGTTTTATAAAAACTTTCTTTTCCATCATCAAAAGTTAAAACAACTTTTTTTCCTTCAATTTTCTTTCCTTTTTTCCAATTATAAAATTCATCAAGTGATAATGTTTTATAATTATGTTTATATAAATATTTCATTTGCTTTTCAAAATTAGCTATACTAACATCAGTTTCATTAATTGGATTTTCTATTACATCATGATAAGCAAGTATAGGAATACTTGATTCAAAAGATAATTTTATATACATTAATGTTTCAATAATCACAAGTGATAATATTAATATAAGTATTATTAAAAATTTTTTCATTTCTTTTTCTCCTTATCCAATTATAACACATAAATTAAGAATTAATATATAAAATTTTATTTTACTTTTGCTTGACATTTTTTTGTAAAATGTTACAATATAAATATAGTAGGGAGATGTAAAAAATGAATAAACTAAATGAAATTTTAGGTCAAATAGGTATATCAAAAGTAAAACTAGCAAAATATTTAGGTGTATCAAGACAAATGGTATATAATTATCTTGAAATGGATAATATTAATTCATGGCCGCTTGAAAAGAAAATGAAGTTATTTAATTTACTTCAAATAAAATCCGCTAATGACATAGAAAATATACAAATAACAAATGAATTTATTAAACATGCAAATAGTTTAATAAATGAAAATGAAAGTAGTATAGTAGAGAAGGGGAGTATTAATTTCTCAGGTTTAAAGCAAAGTAGTCAAATAATATTAAATGACATAATATTTTTACTTAAGGAAATGTTAGCAGACGATGATAACGGGGAAACTGAAATTATCTGCAAATATTTATATTATTTTTTGCAAGCAATAGAAGATGTTCCTGAAATTAAATATATGCTTGCATATGTTGCAAAAACTACAAGTTTTATTAATCCAGATGAATTTGTCTTTGAAAAAGATAACAATGATAATCAATTCATATTTGAAAGCATTTTATATCAAGCAATGGTATTATATAAGAGTGGTGGCGCATCTAAAAGCAAACTTATAGAATCTCATAAAAAATTTGTAAAAGATATTCAAAATAAACATGAAGAAAAATTATCTAGAACACAAGAACTAAATTCTGCTAAAGTTCAAGCATTAAGAGAATTAGGATATACCGAATTAAATGAATCTAATGCTACAGAAGTATTAGAAAAAATGGCTGAAATACAATCTAGAAAGATATAATATATAATTTCATATAATAATTATTATGTAAACTAACATATATATTTTAAAAGCTGCATTCTAAGCAGCTTCTTTTTTATTATCCCTATTACTAGTAGGTTTTAATATCAATTTAAAGATATCTTTTTTCTTTTTATTTTTATTTATTTCATCTATTTTATCACTATCAATTCGTTTAATATTACCAATACTACTAATGTAATCATCTTTCTTTTTATAACTCTCTAGTACCATAATAGGTACTTCATTACCATTAGAATTAATTTCAATAGTATTTACTAGATTAATATCAGTATATCTAGTAAATTGATATCTTAATCTATTTCCCTCTAATGAATATATTTCATTTAATATGTCAAGATTTTCTTTATTAAAATCCTTTGATGTAACAATATATTTTTTTCCATAATAATTAGAGGAGTCATTTATATAAATTTTTTTCTTTTTTATATGAACTACTTTATTATCACTAGTTGTTACATCTAAATAATTATCAAATAATTTATTAACATCCATCATATATAACATCCTCCTTTTCTTGTCATACATAGACAAATGAGAATATTATATAATAAAATAGGGGGTTCTGTCAAGCTCCCCTACCCTTTTTTATATGCAAAATTCCTATTTAAATATGCTATTTATTTCTTCTTTAATATCTCTTAAATATTTTTTAGCATCCACTATGTTATCCTTACAAACTCCAAAATATATTTTTATTTTAGGTTCTGTACCTGATGGTCTAATCATTATCCATGTTTTATCATCAAATATATATTTTAATGCATTTGTTTTTAATTCATTAGTTTCATTCAAATAATCTTTTTTCATATAATTTTTATTTTTAAATGTAATTTTATCACATCTAAAATCATCCATATATCTATTTATTTTATCTTTTGAATCTATACCTTCATATACAAAACATAAAGTTTCATCAATGTAATATCCACATTTTTTATATATTTCATCAATATAATCATCTAAATTTAGATTTTTACTTTTGCAATAACACATTATTTCTAATATAACAAGCATACTTGAAAAACCACATTTATCATTAATATCTATATCAAACATATATCCAAGACTTTCCTCAAATCCAAAAATATAATTAAAATTTTCTTTTTTTAAATCATATCTTTTTTTAGCAATATTTTTACAGCCTGTTAAAACTTCATATACATTTATATTATATTTCTTAGCTATTTCATCTACTAATGGAGTTGTTACAATACTCCTTACTGTATAAGAACAATTATTTATATTTTTATTATTTAATGTATAGTATAAGAATAATATTCCAAGTAAATTACCATTTATATACTTATAATTATTATTTTTATCCTTATACATTACCCCTATTCTATCAGCATCTGGATCAGTTTCTATTATAACATCTGAATTATTTTTATTAGCATACTTTTTTGCCAATTCATAATTTTTTTCATATTCTGGATTAGGTTCAGGAGCCGTTTTGAAATTACCATCATAAATGCATTGTTCTTTAACTATATTATAATTAAATTTATATTTATCTAATAATTCTAAAGCAGTTTTAAGTCCAACACCATGAAGCGATGTATAAGTAACATTAATATCATTTGAATAATCATTAATTATACTTTTATTAATTATTGCTTTTTCATTTTCCAAAAGAAATTCTTTATGTAAATTATCATCTACATAATTAAATAATTCATTATTTAAAGGTGCCTTTTTGATTAATTTAAAATCAGTAATATTATTTATCTCTTTTATTATTAAATCATCTTCTGGATATACTATTTGACCACCATAAGAGTTATATACTTTATAACCATTATATTCTTTTGAATTATGACTAGATGTTATTACTATTCCATTTGAACATTTTAAATATTTTACCGCAAATGATAGTTCTGGAGTTGATGCGACATCTTTAAACAAATATGTTTTTATACCATAATAATTTAATATCAATGCAGCACTATATGCATAATCTTTTGAATTATTTCTAGTATCATATGCTATTACAACTACTTTTTTATTGCTATTTTTATTTATATAATTAGCAAGTCCAACAGTAACTTTACCTATAGTATATTCATTTATTTTATTACTTCCAAGTCCCATAGTACCTCTAATACCTGCTGTCCCAAAAGATAAATCAAAAGAAAATGATTCTTCTATTTCTTTTTTAGTCATTTTTTTTAATATTTCTTTATCACTATCTTTAATATTTTTATCATTTAACCATTTATTATATCTATCTATCATTTTTTATTCCTTTCTAATTTCTTGGATGAGATTTGTTATAGTTTTCTATTTTATAATTATTTGAAACGTGGGTATAAATTTGAGTCGTTTCTATATTTTCATGTCCAAGAATGATTTGTACACTTCTAAGATCTGCCCCATGATCTATTAAATGTGTTGCAACTGAATGTCTAATAGTATGAGGAGACAAATCTTTAGTTATTCCCTTTTCTTTAGCTATATTTTTTAGTATTTTATAAAATCCCTGCCTTGATAATTTATCACCTCGAGAATTAAGAAATAATATATTAGATGTTTTATTTTTAAGAAGCGTTTTTCTATAAATATTTATATAATCACATAAAGAATTTGTAGCAAAATCACTAATTGGAATAATTCTCTCTTTACTACCCTTTCCAAAACATCTAACCATATTCATATTTAAATCAATACTATTTAATTCAAGAGCTAATAATTCTGACACTCTAAGTCCCGATGAGTACATAAGTTCAAGCATTGCTTTATTCCTATAATCAATAGCATTATTACACTTTATATTAAGAAGTTTGTCTATATCCTCTTCTGATAATACATGAGGTATAGTTTTTGGCATTTTAAGTCCTGTAATATCGTTACATGGATTACTTTTAATTTGATTCGTTTTACATAAATATTTAAAATAATTATTAATGGATACAATATGTCTATTTACTGTTCTTGGATTTTTTTCTTTGCTGATTTTGATAATATAACTATTTATGTCTTTCCTATTTATATTTTTATAATCTTTCTTTATAAAATTAAAAAAATCAGCTAAATCTCTTTTATAACTATCTATTGTATTTTTACTAAGTTGTCTTTCAATTAATATATAATTTATATAGTCTTGCACTTGATTTTCATAATTCATATTTTCACCTAATATAATTATACAATTTTAAATATTAAAAAACAATTAGCCTTTACACTAATTGTATAACTTTTTATGAAAATAAATAATCTTTTTTTCTCTTAACTTATTATTAAGTACTGATATAATTGTTTTAGCTTTATCAATATTATATTTATTGATTCTATCTATTCCAACTATATCAACAATATTATAAGGTTCATATATATAGTCTTCTTTATTAATATTTAAATCAATAGATAAATTTAATATTTTTATAATATTATTAATAATCTCATAATTTAAATCTATATCTATTAATTTATCTTCTAAGAAATTCAAAAATTCATTATCACATACTACTGAATTTATAATATTTATATGATTATATTCGTATAAAAATAATATACAATCTTCTGGATCACTATAATCATCGTTTTTAATTAAATCTAATATTTGCTTTCTACATTCAATTGGTGTTACTTCTTTATCTTTTTTTGTTTTTATATATCCAGATACATTATGCATTAAATTACTTGCAGTTATTACATTATAGTTTTTTATTGTATCTATAAAATTATCATCTATTTTTTGACTTTTAGAAAATAGATTAATAGATATTATTTTAATAAAAAATTTACATTTATCTGTAGTAAGAAATATAGAATCATCTAAAAGATGACTAATACCTACTAACATATAATAATCAAGTTTATTTATATAATCTAAATCATATAATGCTAATTTTAAAAATTCTAAAAAATTATTATTTAAAATAAATGAATTACAAACGATTACATCATAATAATCACCATTTTTAAAATCTTTTTCAGTTTTGTAAAAAAAAGATTTAGGATTTAAATATAATTTTTTTAACAAAAAATAATCATTTGCTTTTTCATTTTTTAATTCTTCAAAAAAACACTTTAAATCTTTTTTCAAAATTTCACCTTCTAATAAAATAATTTCTTTTTTATTTTCTATAACTTTTATAGTATTATTATTCATTTTTTTACTACAGTTTCATATTTTATCATACTACCTTAATTTTATCAATAAATACCTAGTTATTTTATCATATTCATTGTATAATTATATAAGGAAGTGATTTGTATGGTAGAACCTTTAGCTATTAAATTAAGACCTAAAAATATAGATGAAATAATAGGGCAAGAACATTTAGTTGGAAAAGATGGACCTATTAGAAATTTTGTTAATAATAAAAGAATATTTTCTATGATTTTATATGGTAATCCTGGTATTGGTAAAACATCAATCGCAACAGCTATTTCAGGTTCTACTGATTTAAAATATAGAATTCTTAATGCCACTATTAATAATAAAAAAGATATAGAAGTAGTTATAGAAGAAGCAAAAATGTATGATGGTATTATTTTAATAATGGATGAAATACATAGACTTAATAAAGATAAACAAGATATTCTTCTTCCTCATCTTGAATCTGGTCTTATTGTATTAATAGGGCTTACTACATCTAATCCATATCACAAAATAAATCCTGCGATTCGTAGCAGATGTCAAATATTTGAACTTAAACCTTTAACATTTGATGAAGTAGTATTTGGGCTAAGAAAAGCATGTAAATGTGAGGAATTAAAGGATATAAAGATAGATAAAAAATCACTTGAATATATTGCAAGATTAGCAAGTGGTGATCTTAGAAGTGCTTATAATTTACTTGAGATATGTTACTATAGTACAAGTGATAAAAAAATAACTATGGATGTAGTTACTAAAATTAACAATAAACCTGCTTTATTTGCGGATAAGAATGAAACTGGACATTATGACTTACTAAGTGCATTTCAAAAATCTATTAGAGGGTCTGATGTTAACGCTTCTCTTCATTATTTAGCAAGACTTCTTGTAATAGGAGATTTGGACAGTATATATAGACGAATGACAGTAATTGCATATGAAGATATAGGACTTGCTAATCCTAGTATAGGTCCTAAAGTTGATGCTGCTATAAATGCTTGTGAAAGAGTTGGACTTCCAGAAGCTATTATTCCTCTTTCAGTTATAATAATAGAAATGGCATTATCTCCTAAATCAAATAGTGCTTATACTTCTTTAAACGAAGCAATAAAAGATATTGAAAATGGAAATAACTACCCTATCCCAGAAACTATTAGAATAGATTCTAAAATATACAAATATCCTCATGACTATAAAGGATCATTTGTTAAACAACAATACTTACCAGATAATTTAATTAATAAAAAATATTATAAACCAAAATTAACTAGTAAGTATGAAAAAATATTAAATGAAATATATGAAAAAATAGAAAAGTTGCAAAATCAAACTAATTAAGTTTATAGTTTAAAATATTCTCATTCATTTTCTTTAGTAATTCAATTGCTTCAAAATATTTACTTGCACCTTCTTCTATATATTGATTTAAGTAACACATACTTTCACCATAGTTTTCTAAAATATAATATATTTGTCCAATATAATATTTAAATACAGCGGCATCTGTTAAAAAAAGAGCAATAGATGAGCAATTAAGCGCATCATTATACCTTTTATTATTTAAATATTCATTTAGTTCTTTTAAAAATCCATTATATTTTTCTTTAACATCAAGAGATAGGTTTTTAAAATAAATTTCTTCTTTTACTCTATTTTTTAGATAATAATATTCTTCAAGTAAAGTCTTATCATTTTTAATATCAAAATTCTTATATATTTTATCTAATATTAAACTTGCCGCATCTAATTTACCTTTTTTTATTAAACTATCACAACTGCTAAAAAAATATTCTACAAAATTTTTCATATTTATTTCTCCTTATTCTAAAAACAAATGTATTAAAACTTTAACATAAATAATTAAAAAATAAAATAAATACGACAAAAAAAGAATATTTATTCATTTATAATATTCTTTATTACAAAATCCGCAATGAATATACCTGCAATATTTGGTACAACACTATAAGATGAAGGTGTTCTATTTTTTATCTTTTTTGGAAGTTCTTTACTTGATAAAACATTTATATCTAAAGATATATTAAGTTTATTTATTTCATGTCTAATTACTTTTGCAAGAGGATCATTAATAGTATTTTTTAATTTTGTAATTTCTAATTTATAAGGGTCTACTTTATTACCTGTTCCCATACTAGAAATAAATTTTATATTTCTATTAATACATTCTCTTATAAGCATTATTTTAGTACTTACTGTATCACAAGCATCAATTACATAATCAATATCATATTTAAATAATTCTTTTTTAGTTTCTTCATTTAAAAATAAATTTAATTTTATTACATTAACATTTTTATTAATATCTTTAATTCTCTTTTCAAAAATATCTACTTTTTTTAAACCAATAGTAGAATCAAGTGCAATTATTTGTCTATTTTTATTGGTTATATCAATTTCATCATTATCTACAATTATTATATTTTCTATTCCATTACGAATAAGTGTTTCAACTACATAACCACCTACTCCACCAAGACCTACAATCGCAATTGTTTTTTTCTGTATTTTTTTTATGTATTCTTCTCCAATTATTTTCTCTAATCTATCAAACATATTTTCCTCTTTCTTTAAAAAAATAAAACCTATAAAGGTCAGGGACGATAAACCTACACGTATGTGCAGGTGGGCACCTCATAATAAATTTCAGGATCCTTATATAAATATAAGTATTCGACACCATTTATCATCTCTGGTTCCCTTATAATCGTTTAGTCGGTTTTATGTTCACCTGATTGTTCCTCTATAGGTACCTATAATATATCATATTAACAAAAAAAAATAAAGTAGTTAGACAAAAATTTACTTTATTTTTTATTATGATTTTTTAAATTATTCTCTTTATTTTGAGCTCATCAAGTTGTTTTTTATCTACTATGCTAGGTGCATCACTCATAAGACAACTTGCTGATGAAGTCTTTGGAAATGCTATTACATCTTTTATATTATCAGTTTCACATAAAAGCATAGTAAGTCTTTCTAAACCAATTGCAAGACCTCCATGTGGTGGTGTTCCATACTTAAATGCATTTACAAAGAAACCAAATTTTTCATCTATTTCCTCTTTTGTAAGTTCTAGTGCTTCAAACATCTTTTCTTGTACATCTGCTTTATGAATACGAATAGAACCTCCCCCTGCTTCATAACCGTTACAAACTATATCATATGCTTTTGAATAACAATGTTTTTTATCAGTAAGCAGTTTGTCTATATCGGAATCTTTTGGTGCAGTAAATGGATGATGACATGAAACAAATCTATTTTCTTCTTCTGACCATTCAAATGAAGGAAAATCAGTTATCCAAAGTAATTTATAATCTCCTTTATTAATTAAATCTAACTCTTTGCCCAATTTTAATCTTAATGCCCCAAGAGATGAATAAACTATATCTTCTTTATCTGCTGCAAAAAACAATATATCATTGTTATTTAATTTTAAATCTTCAATTAAAGATTTTTTCTCATCATCTTTTAAAAACTTACTAATGCCAGATGTAAATTCATTATTTTCATATTTTACATAAGGTAATCCCTTTGCATTGTATGTTTTTACAAACTCTGTTAATTCATCTATTTTCTTTCTTGAAAAATAATCAGCTTTATTTTCTACCTTTATACATGATATAGTTCCCTTATCTTGAATAGCATTTTCAAATACTTTAAAGTCAGTTTTCTGAAATATGTCATGAATATCATTAATTTCCATCCCAAACCTTAAATCTGGTTTATCTGATCCATATTTTTTCATCGCATCATCATACTTCATTCTCATAAGTGGCAACTTAATATCTATTCCTTTTATTTCTTTAAATATTTTTTGAAATAACTTTTCGGTTAAATTCATTACGTCTTCTTCTTTTACAAAACTCATTTCCATATCTATTTGAGTAAATTCTGGTTGTCTATCTGCTCTTAAGTCTTCATCACGAAAACATCTAGCAATTTGAAAATATTTTTCTATTCCGCCAATCATTAATAGTTGTTTATATATTTGAGGACTTTGTGGTAGTGCATAAAAACTTCCCTTATTTACTCTACTAGGAACTAAATAATCTCTAGCACCTTCTGGTGTAGATTTAGAAAGTATAGGAGTTTCAACCTCTATAAATCCGTTATTAGATAAGAATTTTCTTACGCACATTGTTATTTTATGTCTTGTTATTAAATTATTTTTTAAATTATCACGTCTCAAGTCAAGATATCTATATTTAAGTCTTGTATCTTCTAAAACATCATCTTTATCAAGTTCAAAAACGGGTGTAATAGATTCATTTAATATTTCTATATTTTTTACGATAACTTCTATTTCTCCAGTTTTTAAATTAGGATTTTTGCTTGTCCTTTCACTTATTATTCCATTAACTTTTAAAACATATTCGCTTCTTATTTTTTCTGCTACTTCATAACATAATGAATCTGGATTAATATTAAGTTGAATAATTCCACTTCTATCTCTTAAATCAATAAATATAAGACCACCTAAATTTCTAACTTTAGCTGCCCATCCATATAATTCTACCTCTTCTCCAACATTATTAATATTAAAATCACAATTATTATTCTTTTTCATTATCTCACTTCTTTCTAAGAAATATATGTATATTTTTACTAGCAATATTTCAATCACTAATATAATTTAAATATATTGTATTATTTTTTTAATTTGCAAATATTTTTTAATTTACAATTATCACACTCTGGTTTTATTGCTTTACAATAGTATCTTCCAAATAATACTAGTTGCTTATGTCTTTTATTCCAAGTTTCCTTTTTAAATTTCTTTCTAAGTTTCATTTCTATTTCTAAAACATTATCTTTTTCTTTAGCAAGTCCTAATCTTTTACTTACTCTTTCTACATGTGTATCAACTGCAATATTAGGTTCTATTTCAAGTTCAGAAAATACAACATTCACTGTTTTTCTACCTACTCCAGGCATACTTTCTAATTCTTTTCTTTTTCTTGGCATAATACCATCATATTTATTGCATATAATAGTAGCTATTTGTTTTACATAATTTGATTTTTTGTTATAAGAACCAAGTTCTTTAACAATATTTTTTAAATCATCAATATTTGCATTTTTTACCTCTTCTAATGTTTTATATTTATTAAATAATACTTTTGTTACTTTATTTACTCTTTTATCTGTAGTTTGAGCACTAAGCATAACCGCTATTAAAAGTTCATAATCCTTATTATAATTTAATTCACATTTAGGATTAGGAAGTAAAAATTCTATATAATTTTCTATTATTTCTACTCTATTCATATTATCACACATCTATATATTAGTATCTAAAAAGTCTATTAAACCATCATAGTCTACCTTTTTTTCTTCTTTTGTTAGATTATCCTTAATAGTTAGTGTATCAGTTTTTATTTCTTCTTCTCCAATAATTATTGTAAATTTACTTTTATATCTATCTGATTCTTTAAACTTAGCCTTCATATTCTTTTTGCTTAAATCTAAATCTACTTTAAAACCACACATTCTAAGTTTTTGAGCTAAATCTAATGCATAATCATCTTCTTTATCAGTAATAGTTAGAAGATATACATCTATTGCGTCATCTAAATTAAGATTAATACCCAAAGCATCAAGAGTATCTACTATCCTATCTAATCCTAGTGCAAATCCAACCGCAGGTATATCAGGTCCGTCAAGTGAAGATAATAAATTATTATATCTTCCTCCTCCACCAATAGATCCAAAATCATTAATTTCTGTTTTAAATTCAAATACGGTATTAGTATAATAGTCAAGTCCTCTAACAAGTGATGAATCTACTTCGTAATCAATATCAAGTACTTTTAAATAATCTTTTACCTTTTCAAAGTGATTTTTTTCTTCATCATTTAAATAACTTAATATACTTGGTGCAGATTTAATAAGTTCATTATCCATATCAATCTTACAATCAAGTATTCTAAGTGGATTTTTATTTATTCTATCTTTGCAATCTTGACAAAAATTATCTATATCTTTTTTAAAATGACTAATTAAAGCTTCTCTATATTTTTTTCTAGTTTCTACACCACCAATAGAATTGATTATTACTTTTATATTTTTAATACCTAATTCTTTAAAAAAATTAACTCCCATAGAAATTACTTCAGCATCCATTATTGGTTCATTTGATCCATAACTCTCAACCCCTAGTTGTCTAAGTTCCCTATATCTTCCTTTTTGTGGTCTTTCATATCTATACATTGATCCTAAGTACCATAATTTAAGTGGAAGTGTAGTATATAATTTATTTTCTATTATTGATCTTGCAATACCCGCTGTTCCCTCTGGTCTAATAGTATTATTTCTACCGCCTCTATCAATAAAATCATATGTTTCTTTTGTAACTATATCAGTTGCCTCTCCAACACCTCTATGAAAAAGTTCACTTCTTTCAATAAATGGAGTTTCTATATATGAATAATTGTAATTTTCACATACTGCTTGAAATAATTTTTTTATGTAATCATGTTTTTTAGAAAGATTTCCATATACATCATATGTGCCTTTAATTTTTTTTATCATAATTCACCACCTAATAAGATAATTATACCATAAAAAAATAATTATATTAATAATTACTTTCTTATATTATCTTAAATAATAATTGATTTGCATCTTCATTAGTATATTCTTCTAAAACATCATTTAATTTATTGTACATATAATTATACCAATCATACATTCCTTTTCTTATATATAATCTTTCATTTTTATCTGTAATTTTTTTATCATTTAACATAAGCTTAACATAATCAGAAAAGCCTTCATTCATAATAGCTAATTTATCTACTGGGTCAATTAAGTCTAATTTAAACTTATCTTCAAAAAAATCATTCTTAAAATCAAAGTCATCTTTATAGTCATCTTCATTTATAGTGCAAGTTGCCATTTCTTTCTCATCCATAATCTTTTTTTGAATATCAGGAAAATTGTAAAAGTCAATTTCAAGTTCTTTTTTGCTAATATCTTTCTTTCTCATAATATCAAGTATAACACCATCATATAAATCATCTTCATAGTTTATTTGTGAAAAAACAGTTCTTTTTTCATATTCTGTTTTATCAGATGACTCTATATTATCTATAAATAGTTCTATATCAGATTCATCAATATAATGTTTAGCATAAACAATTCCTCTTATATGATTAATTCTATTTTTAAATGTTCTAAAACCTTTATTCAATTTATATGATATAAGAATAGCTTCCCTTAATTCATCTAATAATGGTACCCTTTCGATAAAATATAATTCAATACTTTCTGCTTCTTTAACAAATTTCTTAAACTGATTAATATTATTTAAATTACATATTCCTCTTTTATAAAATTCATTCGCATAACTAAAATTTCCCATAAATTTTCCCCCAATATAAGTCATATAATAGCAAAAATATTAAAATGAGTCAATTATTTAGATAATCTTGTTTTTTTATAAACTAATATAATTTCAGGAATAAATAAAAGTATAGCTATCAATAATATAATACTAGAAAAAATATTCCATTTTCCAAAGAATAATACAATTGCAATTGAAATAATATGAAGTGTTGTTTTAGTTTTACCAAATATATTTGGTTTAATAATCTTATTACTTAATTTTATATTTAACCCAGCATAAATTATTGCAATTATTTCCCTTATAAAAATAATAAGAGTCCAATATGGAATTACATTTTTTATTAGTAAAACAATTGTTATAGATAACATTAAAAGTTTATCAGCTATTCCATCTGCAATTCTTCCAAAATTTGATATTTTATTATACTTTCTTGCTATATACCCATCTAAAAAATCTGTTATACCAAGAAGTGAAAATAATACAAAACAACCTATATTATTTGAACTAAATAAAACCAAATAACAAAGTGGTATTATTCCTATTATTCTTAAAATAGTTAGTGCGTTAGCCATATATACCTCCTATATTTTATCTTTTATATTGACTATCTTTTTATTAATATCTTTTTTATAAAATTTATATATTGTTCTAAGGATTATAGTTAGAGGAAGTGCAATTAAAATTCCTAAAAATCCTCCTAAAACTCCACCCGCAAATACTGCAAATATTGTTAAAAGTGGAGAGATATTATTAGTTTTACCGTATATTTTTGGACTTATTAAATATCCATCAATATTAGGAAGAACAATAGCAATTACAAGTGTTAATATAAATAATTTTGGACTTATAACAGATGCAATTACAAGTGCTATTATATTTACTACGAGTCCTCCAAAATAAGGTATAAGAGTTGATATAGATGATAATATTCCAAGTAATAAAAAATTAGGATGACCAATTAAATAATATATTATAGTATATTCAAAGAATTGAATTAAAAGTGTTAAGCTAAGTCCTTTAAAATATTGAGATGTTTCGTAATCTACAAGTTCAACTAATTTAAATGTTTTTTTATTTTTTCTCTTAAAAAATTCCTTTACACTATCCCTTATATTATCCATATCTACTAAAAAGTATATAGCAGCAACAATAACTATTATTAAATTACTAAAAAAACTTATTGATGCGTTAACTATATTGATAGCACCATCAGATATATATTTACTTATATTAGATGAAATTGTATTAAAAATATCAGAAAGATTAGTTTTAATAGGATCAATATTTACATCATATCTAGCTCCAAAATCATTTATAAACGTCATAATATTGTTAAATAGAGAAACTAATTGATCTGTAAATATTGGTACTAATGAAATAATTATAAAACTAATAAATAATACTATTAAAATTACTATTATAAATACAGATACTATTTTTGGTATTTTTTTTGATTGTAGCCACTTTAATAAAGGATATAATGCATATGCAATAGCAAATGCAAATATAAATGGTTTTAATATAGCAAGTACTTTTATAAACACTTCTCCCCATATATATTTAAGTGAACAAAGTATATATACTATTGTTAATAATACTAAAAGATTTACCATTCTATAATTTATTTTCTTCATATTTTCACCTTTCTTTTGAATCAATTAGTATAGTTACTGGCCCATCATTTATTATATTAAGTTCCATATTTGCCCCAAATTCACCGGTTTTTATATTTAAATTGGACTCTTTAAAAGCATTTACTAATTTATTATATAAAACTAAGGCATCATCATATTTAAGAACATTATTAAATGAGGGTCTATTCCCCTTTATTACACTCGCATATAAAGTAAATTGAGAAACTATAAGTATATCTCCTTTTATATCTTTTATAGATAAATTCATTTTATTATTTTTATCACTAAATATTCTTAAATTAAGAACTTTTTTAACTATATAATCAATATCATCTTCATTATCATTATATGTCATACCAACTAGTAGCATTAAACCATTATTTATTTTTTCTTCTCTTTTTTTATTTATTATAACACTTGATTTAGTTGTTCTTTGAATTACTACTTTCATAAATCATTCCTCTACGTATATTCTATCACTATAAAAATTAAAAGACAAGAATTTACTTCTTATCTTTTAGTTTTTTTATTTAAGATTTTCTATGCATAATATCTTTTTACTGTAATTATATTAGGTATTTGTTTTAACACAACTAAACATTTATTTAGATTATCTAGATCATTAACATTTATAACCAAATCATATACTACACTATCTATTTCATAAATTGTATTAACATTTAGTATATTAATATCTAAATTAGATATTTTTGTAATTATATCAAGAAGTAAGTTTTCTTTTTTATCAGCATAAACTTTAATTCTAGTTTGAAATTTACTATCTATATTGTCATTCCAAGAAACATTTATTAATCTATTATTCATATTTTTAACATTTCTGCAATCTTTTATATGTACAATTATTCCATTTCCTCTTGATATATATCCAATTATTTCATCCCCTTTAACAGGTTTACAACAATTAGCTAAAGATACCTTTATATTATCTATACCATCAACTAATATATCATTATTTGTGTTATTTGAAATATATATATTCTTATTTAATTTATTAACTGCCAATTCTTCTCTATTTTCATGTTCTCTAAGTATTATATTTATTACAGAATTTGATGAGAATTTTCCTGTACCAATATTAAGATATATATCATTTTCACTATCTAATTTTAATTCTTTTAATATTATATCTATATTATTATTTATAATATCCATTGAAAGTTTTTTTCTTCTAATTTCTTTAGCAATTGCTTCTTTACCTTTTTCTATTGCTTCTTCTTTATCTATTTTAGAAAAATATGCCCTTATTTTATTCCTTGCACTATTTGTTCTTGCTATTTGTATCCACTCTTTAGAAGGGGAAGAATTTTTATTTGTATTTATTTTTATAATATCCCCTGTTTTTAGTTTTGTATTTAAAGGAACGATATTATCATTTACAATAGCACCTACCATCGTTTCTCCTATTTTAGTATGAACTCTATATGCAAAATCAATTGGGGTTGATCCTTCTGGAAGTTCAAATACATCTCCTAATGGTGTATATACATATATATTATCACCTAAAACATCATCTTTAACAGACTTAACAAAATCTTCATCTGATAATTTTTCTTCATTTAATTCTATTATATTTCTAAATGCTTGAAGTTTTTGCTCCATAGATACTTGAATTTTCTTACCTTGTTCCTTATAAGACCAATGTGATGCAATTCCTCTTTCTGCTTGCTTATCCATTTCAGGTGTTCTAATTTGAATTTCATAAGGTTTACCATCAAATCCAAAAACAGTTGTATGAAGAGATTGATACATGTTAGTTTTAGGATTTGATATATAATCCTTAAATCTCTTTGGAAGTGGTTTATATTTAGAATGAATAAGTCCTAGCACTTGATAACAAAGCGGAATGGTATCTACTATTACTCTAAGTGCATATATATCATATATATCACTAAATTTCTTACCTTTTTGTAACTTTTTATATATTGAATATATACTTTTAACTCTACCTTTTATTTCAAAAGATATAGAATTTTCAAGAAGTATATCAGATACTCTTTTTTTCATTTCCTCTACTGACTTTTCTCTCTCATCTTTTGTATTATCAAGTAACTCCTCTACAGAATTAAATGCCTCTGGTTTATAATATTTAAGTGATAATTCTTCTAGCTCTGCTTTCAAATAAGAAAGTCCTAATCTATGTGCAATAGGAGCAAGTATTTCAAGTGTTTCTTTTGCTTTTTCACTTCTTTTTTCTTCTGGTATTGCCCATAGAGTTCTCATATTATGAACACGTTCTGCAATTTTAATAATTATTATTCTAACATCCTCAGTAAGACCAACTAATATTTTTTTATGGTAATTAATTAGATTTTCACTTTCAACTGATATATTTAAACGATTTATTGTAGTTATACCTTCTAATAAATTTGCTATTTCATCTCCAAATATATTCCTTACATCCTCTATTTTTGCATTTCCTTTATGTATTACATCATGAAGTAATGCAGTTGAAAGAGTATCACTATCTGCATATAAACTAGTCAATATATATGCGACATTAAGAGGGTGAAGAATATAATCTTCACCTGATAATCTTTTTTGATTCTTATGTATATTAGAAGCATAATCATATGCTTTTTTAATTGTATCTATTTCACTTTCATCGGTTATATATGTCTTAACCGTTTTTAATAATTCTTCTAATGTATTAATTTCCTTATTATTCATTTTTATAAATCCCTCTTTATGAATTGATTCCTTTAACATTTAGTTCTTCTGGTTTCTTTTTTGGAACTTTCTTTTTAGTAGTATTTTTATTTTTACTATTTTTATTTGATAATTTATATTCTATTTTAAGCCATAATTGAGATGATATAAATATTGATGAATATGCACCCGCAATTAATCCTATTAAAATAGCTATATCAAATGTATATATTTCTTTTGCACCAATAAATATAAGCATAATAATTGGAAGCATTGTAGTTGTAGTAGTATTAATAGATCTATATAAAGTTTCTTTTACACTTTTATCTACTATAACAGATAGTTCATCCTTAGATGGTCTTATATTTTTACTATATTTTTTTACATTTTCTCTAATTCTATCAAATATAACTATTGTATTATTAATTGAATATCCAACAATAGTTAGTATTGCTGCAACAAATATAGAACTTATTTCAATTTTGAATATTGCAAATAAACAAATTATTATAAACACGTCATGTAAAAGAGCAAGTACAGCACTTAAGGCATAACTAAATTTATATCTAAATGAAATATACATAATTATTCCCACAAATGCAAATAATAATGAAATAATTGCATTCTTAATTAAATCTTTTTTAACTACATTAGATACTACAGATATTTCAGTTTTTGAATTATATTTTTCTTCAAAATATTTAGATGTACTTCTAACTTTATTTTCATCTAGTACCTCATCTACTTTTACATATATAGTATTATCATCTGCTTTATTTATATCAGATAGTTTAAGATTTAATTTTTTAATATCTTTTTTAATATCAGTTAAGTTTACATTTTGATCTGTCACTATTGATATATCTGATCCTCCAGTAAAATCAATACCAAAATTAAATCCACTAGTAATCATAATTACTATACCGAAAACAAAGATAATTAATGGAACTGATACAAATCTTTTAAAATATTTTACAAAATTGAATTTAAATTCTTTTTCTTTTTTATTTTTATCATAATTTACGAATAATTTTGCCTTATCATCAAAAATTTTAGTATTAACAAATGCTTTCATTATTGATCTATTAATAAATATAATTATAAGCATTGTCATGATTATATTTATAATAAGCATAGTTGCAAAACCCTTTACTGAACTTTCTCCAAATGCAAATAATATAATTGCAACTATAAGTGTTGTTATATTTGAATCAAATATTGAACTAAATGAATTTTTATTACCATTAATAACAGCTGTTTTTAATGTTCTTCCTTTTCTTAATTCTTCTTTTATTCTTTCAGATGTTATTACGCATGCATCAACAGCCATACCAATACCAAGAACCAAAGCAGCAATACCAGGAAGAGTTAAAACACCTTCAATTAAATAGAATATTAAGAATACAGCAAATGTATATAGAAGTATTGACATAGACGCTATCAATCCTGAAAATCTATATACAAAAATCATAAATATAATAATTAATAATATTCCTATTATACCTGCTATTTGAGTCTTTTCTAAAGAATCAAATCCAAATTCTGATCCAACTGTTTTTGATGATATTTCCTTAAATTTAACATTTGTTGAACCTGAATTAATTAGATCAACTAAAGTCTTTACTTGTTCATCAGTAAAATTACCTTGAATAATTACATTACTGCTAAATCCTTCTTTAACTGTTGCAGCAGATAAACATTTTGTATCATTTACATTTTCAAAGTCTCCACAACTATCCTTAGTTGATGCATAACTATCGCCTTCTGATTTATCAAAGTCAAGCCAAATAACTATTAATTTATCTTCAGTTTGACTAATAGCACTAGTTACTTCATAAAATTTATCTTTATCTTTAATATTTAATAATATTGCTGGATTACCGTTTTCATCCTGTGATATTTTAGCACCACTATCTGCTAAAACAGATTTATCCATAAGTTTATTATCACTACTATCCCTAAATGATAATTCGCCAGCTACTGTTATATAATCTCTAGCTTCATCTGGATTAGTAACACCCGCTAATTTTACTCTTATTTTATCTTGTCCTTCAATTAAAAGCTCTGGTTCTGATACACCTAATTTATCAATTCTACGAAGCATAGTACGATATGTATTTTCTACTTCCTCACTTGATACTTTTTTACCTTCTTCTGAGCTACTAATTTGGTATAATATTTCAAATCCTCCAGCTAAATCAAGACCTTTTGTAATATTATTGAATATATAAGGTATTAAACAAACTGATGCTACAGTAATTGATAATATACAAACAAATACACTAATAAATTTATATTTTTTACTTTCTGGTATATTTGAAATGCTATATTCACTTTTATCAAATGCTAAAATTATATAAAATATAATTGGAAATAATATCATTAAAACAATAAACGCATTACTTTTATTAAAAGCCTTTCCTAATCTTATATTTAAATATATATAAAACCATATATTTATTGGGAATATTATAAGACCAAATATATAATACCATTTAAAATTACATAATTTTGATAGCATAACTATATTATATATAGGAATATATGCAAAAATACTTTTTATATCTCCTTTTTTAAATATTTTAGAAACAACAAAACAAAATAATAGATAAGCTAATATAATAACAACTAATAAATTCATACTCTCATCCTCCTACTACATATTTCCATTATAATTTAATATATCATTAACAATTTGATTTAATGATAAATTGTTTATTTTAGACCATTTTGTATTGATTAAATAATTAAATAATTCTTTTTCTAAAATAAACACGCCTTTTTTTTGAAACTCTCTTTTTTTTGTTCTTAATGCAGGTAATACCCTATTATACAAATCATTTATTGATTCAAATTCAATATCCATATTGTTCACCTTTACTTATCTTGATTGCTTCATAACACTATTATACAAAAAAATTAATATTTTTTAAAGTATAAATTCATATATTTATTATATAAACTAGATAAGGTGTTAATATGGTAAAAAATAAATTTATAAAAAGTACAATTATTTTACTTATTGGAGGGCTTTTAACTAAAGTACTGGGCATGTTTATCAAAATAATTACAACAAGAATTATTGGTACAAAAGTAATAGGAGTTTATATGCTTTTAATGCCTACATTTAATTTATTTATTACACTTGCAGGTGCTGGTTTTCCAGTTGCAATTAGTAAAATAGTTTCTGAGGATAAAAAAGAAAATAAAAAAGTTGTATTAAATACAATTTTTATTTCATTATTTATTACTTTTGTACTTATGTTTTCTCTTATATTTTTATCCCCTATAATATGTAAATTTTTACATAATGATAAATTATACTATCCTATAATAGCAATTGGATTTACACTTCCTTTTATAAGTATATCAGGAATAATTAGAGGATATTTTTTTGGAAAAGAAAAAATGATTCCGCATGTAGTTTCAAATGCAGTAGAACAAATTGTTAGAATAATATTAAATATAGTTTGTCTACCACTTCTAATTCCTTTAGGTACAGTAGTTACAGTTACATTTTTAGTACTAACAAATATAGTTAGTGAATTAGTTTCTATAACTATTCTTTATCTTTTCTTACCTAAAAAAATTACAATTGATAAAAATATGCTAAAACCAAACTTTGAATATATAAAAGATATACTTAATATTTCGCTTCCAACAACAGGATCAAGAGTAATAGGTACTATTGGATATTTTTTTGAACCAATACTTTTAACTACATTCATGCTTATTAATAATTATAAAAGTAATTATATAACATATGAATATGGAATTATAACAGGATATGTAATGCCTCTTTTAATGTTACCATCATTCTTTTGTATGGCAATAAGTCAAGCAGTATTACCTGTAATTAGTAATGCATACTCTAACAATAAAATAGATTATGTAAGAAAAAAAGTAAAACAAGCTATTTCTTTTTCATTTTTAATTGGACTTATATTTACTATATTTATAATGATATATCCAGATGTTTTTATGAAATTCATATATAATACTAATGAAGGAATAAATTATATTAGAGTAATAGCACCATTCTTTTTATTTTACTATATTCAGGTCCCCCTTGTAACTATACTTCAAGCTTTAAATAAAGCTAAAGAAGCTATGATAAGTACTCTTGTTGGTATAATAATTAAACTAGGTTTAATTATATTACTATCATATTTAAAAATAGGTATGTATCCACTTATAATAGCTATAATAGTAAATATGATATATGTTACTGTATTTAATTTTATAAAAGTTAAAAAAGTTTTATATGAATAAAAAAGACTATTATAGTCTTTTTATTTTATTTCTAAAAATAATGTTTCATAAACTATATAACTTTTTTAAATAATTTAGATATTAATATCAAAAATAAAATCATTACTGTTACTTTTTATTAACAATTTAAAAGGTAGTATTGAAATATTTGAAAATACAATAACACCATCATAGTTATTATTCTTTGAAATTATGGACGGTATATCTATCTCATTAATAGAATATATAGTATTATATTCATTATTTAATTGATAAATCTTTGATGAATGTGAATATAATTTAAAATCTATATTTGAATTATTTTCAACTCTTAAAAAAATCATCGTTTCTTTAGGTAAAAAAATTACCTGTTTAATCGTTATAATAATATGATTTTTATTAATTTTTTCATTTATATTATACTTATGCTCTTTTGTATTAATTTTATATATTTTATTTGAATTTATATATATTTTTTTATCTTTTTTAGATGTTTTTTTAATAATTCCATCCACTATAATAACATCTAAAGTATTAAATTTTTTCTTACCCTCATAATTTATCACCATTTTAATATTGTTTTTATTAATATATATTTTTGTTATATTTTCTTTATATAATATCTTCGATATTTTACCTTCAAATTTAATTTTTTTATTTACATTATTGTTTTTTAATATATGTATATTAGATATATCTTTATTTTTTAAGCATCCTTTTTGTTTTGAATCTACAAATAAAATTACAACAATTAATGAAATTATAGCAGTTAATATAATTATTATTGAATATATAAATAAAATTCTTTTGAATTTATCATCCTGCATTTATATTCCTCCTATTTCGACCTTAAAAACATAAATGATTTATAGACATAAATATAATACCAATAATAAAAAATATAGAAGCAATACCTTTCATATTATAACTTTTTGCCTCAGGTAATAATTCATACAAAGATATATGTGTCATAATACCTGCGATAAAAGCAAAAAGTAAGCCCATAAATGAATCAGTTATAAAATTTTGAAGAAAAACAAATGCAATTAATGCTCCAAATGGCTCTGATATTGCGCTTATAAAAGTATATAAAAATGATTTTGATTTGCTTTTTGTAGAATAATATATAGGAACTGAAATACTTATTCCTTCTGGAATATTATGCATGGCTATTGCTATTGCTAATGATAAACCTAACTTCATATCAACACTAGATGCCATAAACGTTGCTATACCTTCTGGTATATTATGAAGTATAATTGCAAGCATAGATATTATGCCTACTCTAAATAATTTGCTATTATGTTTATTATTATCAGGCATTTTTTTATCTATAAACATTGATGTTAAGACACCAATACTTAAAAATATAGAAAAAAATAGTATACTAACAAAATTTTTATATTTTTTTGTTAAAAGTAATATAGATTCTGGTACTAAATCTAGAAGAGAAACACATATCATTACACCTGCTGCAAAACTAAGAGATGAAACTATTATCTTATTTGAATCTTTTTTTGAAAAAAGTAATATAATCATACCTAACATAGTTGATAGACCTGCTAATGATGTAATTAAAAAACTATAACCTATATTCATTATTATCACCTATTTAATCAAATGAATATTAATTATAGTTTATGCCTATTGACTTATAAAAACTTAACATATTAAGTTAATCTTTTAATATTATTTAATACCTGTTTAAGCATTGCTATACTATTTTGCTGATATACTAATATAGTATTTGCTAATTGTCTTAATCTTGGATCTATATAGTATTTTAATACATTTTCACACATTTTAATCGCACCTTCATGATGAGGTATCATTTCATATATAAAATCTATATTTATATTATATGTTTTTTGACTATTTTTCATATTATTTATCATTGTATTTACTATTTTAAAGTATTTTTTAAAATAACTTTTAATCTCTCTTTGCGAACTTATATAATATTGTGACTCTTTCATTATACTATACATGATTTTAATCTGATTTTTTTGTATTGTCATTATATTATTTGATATATTAATAAGTGGTTCATAGTGTGTATACATTAATAAATTTTCACACATGTAAATAGCTGCCTGATGATGAGGTATCATGCATCTTATAAAATCAATTGTTATATTATCAGTAGTTTCAGTAATTAACATTTCCCTTTCCATATTAATTAATATTTCATTAAATCTAGCTAAATAATAACTTAAATTAACTTGATTTTGATAATCCATTAAATCACCCTAGTATATAATATTAATCAAAAATTTAATTATACTAATATCGTTTTATTATATATAAAATTTTTTTTAATAGAAATATTTGACAACAATTAATTTTTATGTTATTATCTTAAACCGTTTGGGGGTTAAATTAATATGAATGAAATAAAAGAAAGAAAAATAGGACTATTATGCAAACTTATAGACAGTATTAATAATTTAAAAAAAGATAATAGTAATATTAATTTAGGTTTAAGTTTACCTGATTCAAAATGTAATTTTGAATCAGAAAATTTAAAGATATTTTGCATAAATTTATATATTTTATTAAAAATATTTCATAAAGAAGTTATCGAAATTAAAGATAATTTTGGGAATTTTGGTATAGAAGAATATTATACATTTATTGAAGGTTTAGATCTTCCTGATGCCATTTATAAATTATATGCAAAAATGCCAGATATGCTAAATTATAATAGACATATATCATATGTAACTGATATTCCTGGTTTTATGAAAATGGCATTATAAACTAATTCATTTGAATTAGTTTTTATTTATTATATAAACTTCTCCATCTTTATAAAATGCATAAAATATATCTTCTAATTTTATTTTTTTATTTGATAATACTGATTTTAACCATTTTCTATTTTTATTTATATAAACTAGATTTTTTTCTTCAATTACACCATCCAATACTAATGGCAGAGGAAATATATCATTATCTTGATCTTGTTTTTTAAATATTGATAATTTACCATTAGTTTCCAAAATAGCAAAATCTACTTCTTCTATACTTCTTATTGACTTATCACGTAATTGAAGAAGTAAATCATTAAGATTATATTTTTGTTTAGTCATTTCGTTAAAATTTAATTTACCATTTGCTATTATTACACTTTCTTTTCCATCTAATACATCTCTAAATTTATTGTTTTTTAATGACAATTTCGCAAATATTATTTGAAATAAAACTAAAATAAAAGCAGGAACTATAACAAACCAAATAGGTTCTTTATAATTTTCTATACTAATCGCAATTAACTGCGATATAAGCATTGAAATTATTAAATCAAATACTCCAAGTTCTCCGACTTCTCTTTTACCCATTATTTTATATGAAATTACTACTACTATATAAAAGAAAATTGTTCTAAATATTATTGTAAAAAGCATTATATCACCTATTTTTATTATGTTTTAATTCATATTGTTTTATACATTAGAATAAATTTAAGTAGGATGTGATGAAATGAAATATTTAAAAACAATGATATTTATGATTTCAATGCTTTTAATATTAAATCTAATATCAACTATTTTATATTATTTTAATATAATATCATCTAACGTAAATACAATATTAAAATATATTATATTTATAGTAACGTTTATTTCTTCTGGTATTTATATAGGAAGACGTTCAAATAAAAGAGGTTTTATTGAAGGACTTAAAATTTCTATTATAACTATTATTTTATTTTTTCTTATATCCATAATATTTGGTTATAAAATAAATATTATGCAGATAATTTATTATTTAATATGTATGATAATTATTGTATTTGGAAGTGTTATTGGAATAAACTTCAAAAAAGTAAAAAAATAAAGTTTCTTTTAAACTTTATTTTTTATTATATTTTTCTATAAAATTCTCTTTAAATGAAGAAAAATTATCATTATCAATAGCATCCCTTATTTCTTCTGTTAGACGTATTAGGAATCTTATATTATGTATAGATAAAAGTCTTCCAGCAAGTTGTTCATGTGAAACTAAGAGATGTCTAATGTAACTTTTAGTATAGTGCTTACAAGTATAACAATCACATCCATCTTCTATTGCAGTAAAATCTTCTCTAAATTTTAAATTTCTAAGATTAATTTTACCATATTTTGTAAATGCATTACCATGTCTTGCTATTCTAGTTGGAAGCACACAATCAAACATATCTATTCCTCTTTCTACTCCTTCAATTATATCAATAGGTTCTCCAACACCCATTAAATATCTTGGTTTATCTTTAGGAAGAAAAGGAATAGAATAATCAATTGCGCTATACATATCTTCTTTTGATTCACCATCATTTGCTACTCCACCTATACTATATCCATCAAAATCTAACTTTACAGTTTCTTTTGCAGATAATTCTCTTAAATCTTTATATGCTCCACCTTGAACTATTCCAAATAAAGATTGATTTATATTATTATGTGTATCCTTTCCTCTTTTTGCCCATCTAAGAGTTCTTTTTACACTATTTTCCATGTATTTATAATCTGCACTTGCTGGAGGACATTCATCAAAACTCATAGCAATATCACTATCAAGTTCATTTTGAATTTGAATACTTTTTTCAGGTGTTAAAAATAATTCTCTTCCATCTATATGACTTTTAAATTTAACACCCTCCTCACTTATATTTTTTGGGTTTGCTAAAGAAAAAACTTGAAATCCGCCAGAATCAGTAAGAATTGGACCATCATAATTCATAAATTTATGAAGTCCTCCCGCCTTTTTTATAATATCTGATCCAGGTCTTAACCATAAATGATATGTATTTGATAATATAACCGCACTGCCTATATCTTTTAATTCTTCAGGAACTAACATCTTAACATTTGCAAGAGTTCCAACTGGCATAAACATAGGAGTTTCAAATACACCATGATTTGTATGTAATTTTCCATGTCTTGCTGATGTTTTTTTATCCTTCTTTAGTAATTCATACTTTACTTTCATATTAACTTCTCCTCATATATAAGATTATATCATAACTTATTACAATACAGATATTATATTTTTTTAATAAATTTAATTTTTATATTTACAACTATAAATTTATTATTATAATAATTAACTATATATAAGGAGGTTTAGTATGAAGAAATTTGTTATGGATTCAAAAACAAGAATGCAAATCAAAAGAAGGTTTTGTTCTTTTTGTAGGAACTTTGAATCATTTGATAATTTAGATCAAATTAATAATAATATAAATGCATATATTGAAGAACTAAAAAAACGTTATATAAATGATAATAATGGTACATATTATTATAGATTATTAAAGGAACTAACAGATAATATAATTAAGAAAAATTATAGTATAGATGAAATATTATATATACTAGTAAATTCAATAGATCCTGAATTAAAAATTTATAGAATATATGAATCAAACTGTAAAATAGATCAAATAAAAAAAGAAGTATTAAGTGAATTTAGTTTTTATGATGAAGATTTACCAAAATTAGAAAAATTATATATTAATAAATATTGTGATAGTGATAAATTTGATTTCACAAAAAAATTAGAATTAATTTAGACAAAGTAATTCTAATTTTTATTTTATGAACATTGCATCTCCAAACGAAAAAAATCTATATTTATTTTTGACTGCTTCTTCATAAGCATTCATTATGTTATCTTTACCTGCGAATGCACTAACGAGCATTACAAGTGTTGATTTTGGTAAATGAAAATTAGTTATTAATGAATCAATTGCTTTAAATTTATAACCAGGGTATATAAATATATTTGTCCAGCCAGAGCAAGCTTTAAATTCATCATATAAATTTATTATAGTTTCAAGTGTTCTTGTAGTAGTTGTTCCTACTGATATAATTTTTCTTCCTTCTTCTTTTGCTTTATTTAATACTTTAGCAGTATTTTCACTCATTTCATAATATTCACTATGCATATTATGTTTAGTAACATCTTCTACCGAAACTGGTCTAAAAGTTCCAAGACCAACATGAAGAGTTATTTCCTCTATAATTATTCCTTTACTTTTAATTTTATTTAAAAGCTCTTTAGTAAAATGAAGCCCAGCAGTTGGAGCAGCAGCACTGCCCTCATTTTTAGCATATACAGTTTGGTACCTGCTTTTATCTTCTAATTTTTCATGTATATATGGAGGAAGAGGCATTTCTCCTAATTTATCAAGTATTTCAAGAAGTATTCCATCATAAATAAATTTAAACCTTCTAACACCTTCATCACCAACATATATACATTCTAGTTTTAATAATCCTTCAAAATTTATTACTGTTCCTATTTTTACCCTTTTTGCTGGTTTACATAGGCATTCCCATTCATCATTAACTAATTCTTTTAGCATTAATACTTCAATAGTAGCATTCGTTTTTTCTTTAATACCGATTAATCTTGCAGGTAATACTTTAGTATTATTAAGAACAAGTACATCACCTTCATTTAGATAATTTATAATATTATTAAACGTTTCATGAATAATATTTCCAGTTTTTTTATCCAATATTAATAACTTTGAATGATCTCTGTTTTTTAGAGGTGTTTGCGCTATTAACTCCTCTGGTAAATTATAATCAAAATCATCTGTCTTCATAACTACACCTTCTTTTCTTATTAATTATTTATAATAATCTTACATTTGGTCAAATAATCCTTCTTGGTGTGCAATACCTAAATGAGCATATGCCTTATCAGTAACTATTCTACCTCTATTAGTTCGTTTAAGAAAACCGTTTTGAAGTAAATATGGCTCATATACATCTTCTATTGTACTAACCTCTTCTCCAATAGATGCAGCAAGGGCATCCACTCCAACAGGACCACCATTAAATTTATATATTATTGCTTTTAGCAAATTATGATCTGTATCATCAAGCCCGCTTGAATCTACTTTTAATCTATCAAGTGATTCTTTTGTTATACTTAAATCTATATTACCATTTCCATTAACTAAAGCAAAATCGCGAACCCTTTTAAATAAGCGATTTGCTATTCTAGGCGTACCTCTTGATCTTTTTGCAAGCTCAATAGCAGCTTCATCTTCTATTTCTATTTCAAAAACTTCTGCAGTCCTTTTAATAATTATTTTAAGATCTTCTATACTATAATATTCTAATTTAGAAACAATTCCAAACCTATCTCTAAGTGGCGATGATAGATCTCCCACTCTAGTCGTTGCACCAACTAATGTAAAAGGTGGCAAATCAATTTTAATACTTCTAGATGAACCTTCATTTCCAATTATAATATCTATAGAAAAATCCTCCATTGCTGAATACAATACTTCTTCAACAATTTTTGGCATTCTATGAATTTCATCTATAAAAAGTACATCTCCTGGTTCAAGTGATGATAAAACTGCAGCTAAATCACCTGTCTTTTCAATTGCAGGACCACTAGTTGTTTTAATATTACTAGATAATTCATTAGCAATTATATAAGCAAGAGTTGTTTTTCCAAGACCTGGTGGTCCATATAAAAGTGTATGATCTAATACCTCATCTCTTAACTTTGCTGCTTCTATGAAAACTTTCATATTATCTTTAACATCATTTTGTCCTATGTATTCTTTTAAACATTTAGGTCTAAGTGAAAGCTCATAATTATCTTCGATTTTCTTTTCTTCATCTATGATTCTATCCATTACTTCCTCCTATTTTAATAACAATTTTAATGCTTCCTTTACTTTATCCTCAATAGATAAATCATTTGATATATTTTTAATAACTCTATTAATGTCTGATGATCTATAACCAAGTGATTTAAGAGCATCAACTAAATCATTATCTATATTTGATTTTTCATCATTTTTACTTACTAAATTGCCCTTCAAATCAAGTATAATCTGTCTTGCTATTTTATCTCCAATTTTAGGAAACTTTTTTAAATATAAAATATTTTCTCTTTCAATCGCATCAATTATTCCCTCTAGTGATCCAGATGCTAGAATAGAAAGTGCCATTTTTGGACCTAAGCCCTTCACACTTATAAGTTTTAGAAAAAAATTTCTTTCTTCCTTACTCTTAAATCCAAATAAAGTATTTTCATCTTCCGTTATATGTTGATATAAATATATCTTATATTCCTCATCCATATTAAAAGAATAAGGATTTGATACATAAATTTTATATCCTATATTATTCAAGAATATAGTAATATATCCAGAATCTATATCGCAAATTACTCCTTTAATAAATTCAAACATATTTAATCACTCCTAATATAATTTTTCTAAAATAAAATTTAAAGCAAATTTTACTAAATATCATGTTTTAATATTTATCCATTATCACTATATTGATAATATTATTATATAGCAAATACATATGTTCGTCAATATGTTATTCTATTTTAGAAATCACTTTCTTAATATTAAAAAAACTCATAAATGAGTTATTTTATTGAAATTATTTCTATTTTATAATTACCATTTGGGCTTTCAACATCTACTATATCACCAATTGACTTACCCATTATTACTTTTGCAATTGGAGATTCATTTGATATTTTATTTTCAAATGGGTCTGCTTCAGTACTTCCAACAATCTTATACTCTTCTACTTCATCATCTTCTATATATTTTATTTCAACTGTTGATCCTACTCTAACCTCATTTGAAGCTCCTTCTTCTATTACAATTGCATTATCTATTAAAAATTCTAATTCTTTTATTCTTGATTCTATTTGACCTTGTTGTTCTTTTGCGGCATGATATTCAGCATTTTCTGATAGATCTCCTAAGGCCCTTGCTTCTTTTATTGCATTTATTATATTAGGTCTTTCATTTTTTGTTAAATTTTCAAGTTCCTTTTTTAAATCTTCCAATCCATTTTTTGTTATATAACATTCTTGTTTTACGGTTGCCACTTTCCTCACCTCTTTTGTCATTATTTTTCATGAACAAATAATACTACATTTTAAGTTGTTTGTCAACCTAAAAAATTAACACGTAATAAATCATTTTTAGAAACCTTTTTATCACAAGGTATCCTAATAATTTCTCTTGGATGTCTTGCAGCATCTACATATTCACCATCACTATTTTTAATATATGTCACAGTTATATTAAATGATTCCTTTTTTGGCCCAAATACATTTACTATATCCCCATTTTTAAAATAATTTCTTTGTTCAATAATAATTTCCTTATTTTTATCATCATAATCAAGTACAATACCTAAAAAGTCTTGATTAGTATCTTCGTTTCTTCCTATAAAATATTGCTCATTTATTCCTGGAAATTTATCAAAATATTGAGGCAATGTTTCCCTATTAGCACATCTATAAAGTTCTATTTCATCATTTTTATTATATTTATATTTTTCTTTATTCTTATAATAATTATCAATAACTCTTCTATAAACGCTAACTAGTGTTGCAATATAATATACTGATTTCATTCTTCCTTCTATTTTAAGAGATGTTACTCCAATATCTATTAAATCTGGGATATACTTTAATAAAGATAAATCTTTAGGAGCAATTGAAAAATCAACATCGCTAGATACTTTCTTTTTATATCTATCATACAAATCAAAAGTCCATCTACATATTTGTGCACATCCGCCTCTATTTGAATCTCTATTTGTTAAGTAATTAGAAAGCATACATCTACCACTATAGCATGTACACATTGCACCATGTATGAATACTTCAACATCCATGTTACATTCAGATATTATATTTTTTATATCTGATTTAGAACATTCTCTAGCAAGTACTACTCTCTCTACCCCTTCTTTTTTATAAAATTTTACTGTTTCTTTATTTAGTGTACAAGCTTGTGTACTTATATGAATAGGTAGTTTTATATTATTTTCTTTTATTAAATCAATTATAAATAAATCAGAAACAATTATAGCATCAACTTTTATATTTGAAAGGTTTTTTAAATATTCTATAAGATCATTTAAATCGTCTTCATGAAATACAATATTTACAGTTACATATACCTTTGCATTATGTTTATGAGCAAATTCTACTCCTTCTTTTATTTCTTCTATAGTAAAATTTTTAGCATTTGCTCTTAAACTATAATTCTTATATCCTAAATAAACTGCATCAGCGCCATACATAATAGCCCATTTTAACTTTTCTAAATCACCAGCTGGTGCAAGTAATTCTATCTTATTCATAATCTTTCACCTTAAATATAGTTTTTTTATTTAAAAATCCATCATTAGTTTCATTGAAACAATTACTATTAATAACTTTTTCTAATTTATCAGCAAATTCTTTATCATTTGGATAATTTCTTAAAGCAACAAAGGCCTCTATTATATTATAAAAAGAACTATCATCTATTAAATAATCATTTAAATATACATAATTAATATTTTTATTTTCTATTAAATTTGCAAACTCTTTAATACCATTTAATATTTTATCTGAAAAAAAGTTAGTATTATCCCCTTCAATAATAGGATAAAAATTATCATTTTGCTTATCTTTAATATAATAAAGATTAGTTGGTTTTTTATCTATTTTACAATAATTTAAATAATTAGATATTAGTTTTCTTGAGGATGTTGCCATATTTGTATATCCAAATAAACATATATATGTTTTTATATTTATTTTATTTGCTATTTCTAGTTTTTCTTTCATAGTTATTTCATTACTAAGAAATACTCCATCAACACCTCTTTTTTCTAAAAAGTTGATAGTTTTTGAATTAGTTGATAAATGAGATCCATCATATATCAAATTTATATTAAATTTATTTTCAGAAACAATATTTAATATAGATAAATCATTAAATATTACTCCAGTTACGTTAATACTATTTATTAAAGATAATATTTTTTTTAAATTTGTTATATCAGAATTATAATAAGTTTTATTTAGAGATATATAGACTTCCTTATTCATAGATATTGCGTCATCACAATATAATTTTAATTTTTTTATGCTAATTAAATTATTAAAATTTTCACTATATTTTTTAATTCCAATTATAAATCCATCTATATTATGTTCTAGATAAAATTTTACATTCTCATATTTTGGAAATGGTACAATTATCTTAATCATCGTATGCATCCTTTTTATATGTTATTGCTATTCCATCTCCCACCTTATAAAACTTAGTCTGATATTCTTCATTATCTTCTAAAAATTTTCTATATTTTACTAACTTTGTTACTAGTTGTCTTAAATTTTTATTTTCAATCTCATCTACTTCATTTACAAGGCCATGAAATTCCATATTATCACTTACTATTATTCCATCATCAACAAGATTTTTCTGATACATATTAAAAAAATTAATATACTGTGCCTTTGCAGCATCTATAAATATCATATCAAATTTGCCATCTAAATCAATTTTAAGGGCATCTCCTAAAACTAAGGTTATTCTTTTTTCTAACTTACATTTTTTAATGTTCTTTAATGCTTCAATATATTTTTTTTGATCCCTTTCAATAGATACTATATTAATATCTTTATTTACTAATGCCATTTTAATTGCAGAATAACCAATTGCAGTCCCAATTTCAAGAATTGTTTTAATTTCATTTTTCTTTATAAATTCACATAAGAATTTTATTCCTCTTTTTTTCATTATTGGAATATTATTCTCTTCAGCATATTTTTCCATTTCTTTTAATACATCATCATACATACTACTATTACTCCTTTAAAAATGAGTTTACACTCATTATTCATTTTTCACAAGAGATGATAATATTCCCTCTATCATCTTCCATTCTTCATCTGTTTCTATCACACCTAAATCACATATTTCAGTATCTGGTTCATACGTTCTAGCATATGTTCTTATACTACCATTTTCATCCTTAGTATTATCAGTAAAAATAATATAATTTTTACCAGTTTTCTTTAAATCAAACGTAAATAATATATCACAGTCTATTTTATTTCCATTTTCATCTATATAAGTAAACTTATTTTCACCAATTTCTTTATTTTTCATGATTAATTTTCCTTTCACTATCCAAATAATTTTGAAGTATAATATTAGCAGATAGGGAATCTACGTACTTTTTCCTTTTTTTTCTTGATAATCCACCTTTAATCATAATATTGTGTGCCTCTACTGTTGTTAATCTCTCATCTTGAAGTATAACTTCTATATTAAAATTTTTTTCTAAAATTTCTTTAAAATCTATACTTCTTTTAGCAGCATCACCATATGTATTATTCATATTTTTTGGAAGTCCTAATATTATCTTTGTAATATTAAACTCATCTATAATTTTGCTAAGTTCATTAAGTAATTCTTCATAATTGTTAAAATTAATTGTTTTATATGTTGACGCAATTAATAGAGAATTGTCACTAAGAGAAATCCCAAGTGTTTTAGTTCCTAAATCTAAACCTAAATATCTCATTTGCCCATATAGTTTCTAAGTAAAACTTCTACTATTTGAGTTCTTTCTAATTTAGATATTTTTTTTCTTGATTCATTATATGTAGATATATACCCAGGATCCCCACTTATTAAGTATCCAACAAGTTGATTAATTGCATTATAACCTTTTTCCTCTAAAGAATTATAAACATCGTTTATTATTCTTTCAACCAAAACATTATCTATATCAGAAACGTCAAACAAACATGTTGTATTAGAATCCATAAAATTCACCTCTTTTTTAATAACCAAAGATAGTATAACATATTTGAGAAAAAAAAGAAACCTTCACTCATATATAGTAAAGGTCCAAATATTAATTTTTATTTGTTAATAAGTATTTATTTGTTTTTAAATTCAAATCTCCAACAGTAAGTGAATATGTTTTATCTCTTATTGCCGTAACTGTACTTGTAAACTCTTTTCTTGCATTATTTAAATCATCTATTGATTTATTAATTATATATTCAAATTCTTTTATATAATCTAATTTTTGACTAAAATCATCTTTATCTTTTGATTTTCTTAATATGATATTTTTCCATTCATTTATATATTTATTTTTTTCTTCAGTTTTAGAACAACTATTTAATACTTTATTAGCTAATACAGTTATATTATCACTATTCACTATAAAATTAGACATACTAATATATTTTGATATTTCTTCTATTTTTAGTAAATTTAACATTACACAATCATTATTATTTCTAAGTTTTTCGTCTAATTTTAAATAATTTCTACTTTGATATAATTTAGTAAATAAATCTAAATTTTTTGTCTTACTATATAGTGCCACTACAGTTGATACGTTAAAAATTACGTCTTGCATTTTTATTTTATATATTACATTATTAAAATCAAAATATTTATCTTGAAGCGCATATATATATTGATATTTTTCTTTTTTCATTAGTTTTTTAAGTAATTTTTCTAGTTTTTCTTCATTATAGTTATCAAGTAATTCTTTCAATTTTTCGCTATTTTCATCTAAAAAAATATCTGTAAATATTTCTATATTATTATACTCTATTAATAATTGATTTACAGTTTCTTCAAATATTTCTATTTTTTTATTCATAGGAATATCAGATACTAAAAACATACTAATTTGACTTTTGCATTTTGATATAAATGTTTTAATTAAATTAAAATTTGTAGTTATACTTGTTTTTTGAAAAGATTTATAAGTATTAAAAAATGCTTCTCTTTGTTTAGAAATTGCATATTTTTTAACATCATTTACTTTATCATATTTTTTTCCTATTTCATTAAGTGATTGTTCAAAATCTAAAGCAACTTTCACTATATTTTCAGAATACTTATATGAAATATTTATATCAGGATCTTCTAAATCTTTAATAAATTTTTCAACTAAAGTTATACCAGTTAACGTATTTATTTTTCCAATTGTAATTAAATATTCGTATAATGCAAACATATCATACATTGCAATTTCATTTTTTTTATATAACTTTACTTCTTTTAAATAATTATTTTCGGTTATTACTTCCATATTGAGCACCACCTATGCTTAGTATTTTATAATATTTGTTAATAAAATGCAAGAAAAAAGAAGCTTTATTTTAAAGCCTCAATTAATTCTGCTTTTTTCATAGTACTTGCACCAGTTATATTCTTCTTTTTTGCAAGTGCTTTTAATTCAGCTACTGTCATTTTTGATAAATCAGTAGTTTCTTTTTTAACTTCTTTTACTTCCTTTTTAGTTTCAACTTTTTTAGTTTCTTTTTCTTTTTTTACAGTTTTAACTTCTTCTTTTTTACTTACCTTACCATTCAATGCATCTTTTGCAATCTTTACTATATCGCTAAATGCCTTTGAATCATTTATTGCAAGTTCTGAAAGCATTTTTCTATTAATTACTACGCCTGCTTTATTAAGTCCATTTATAAATTTAGAATAACTAATTTCATTTTCTCTACATGCTGCATTTATACGTGTTATCCATAATTTTCTAAAGTTTCTTTTATTTTGTCTTCTATCTCTATATGCATATTTACCTGAATGCATAACTTGTTCTTTAGCAGTTTTAAATAATCTATGTTTACTTCCAAAGTATCCCTTTGCTTTTTTTAATATTTTCTTTCTTCTTGCTTTTGTAATTGTACCTGTTTTTACTCTTGCCATTTTCTATTCCCCCTTACTATTTCATTCTATCTATCAATCTTTTTAATCTTTTTGAATCGGCACTTGATAGACTTGAACCCTTTCTTAATCTTCTCATTCTTGCTGCGCTGTAACCAACAGTTTTATGATTAGCACCTGGCTTTTTAAATTTTGCAGAACCGCTATTTCTAAGTGAAATAGATTTTTTTGTTCCTTTATGAGTTTTTTGTTTTATCTTTTTCATACTATTTACCTTCCTTCTTTAATGGTGAAAGCATCATATACATACTTCTATTTTCCATTGTAGGATTCTTTTCTATAGCACTATAGTCTTTAACCGCATCGTAAAATCTAAGAAGTACATCCTTTCCAAGTTCAGTATGAGCCATTTCTCTTCCTCTAAATCTTATAGTAACTTTGATTTTATGACCTTTTTCTAAATATTTTACAACTTGTTTAACTCTTGTATTAAAATCATGAATATCAATATTTACAGATAATCTAAATTCTTTTAATTCAGTATTATTCTCTCTTTGTCTTTTTGAAGCTTCTTTTTGCTTTTTTTGTCTTTCATATTTGTACTTATTATAATCCATAATTTTACATACAGGTTTATCAGAATTTCCATTCATAAGTACAAGATCAAATCCTGCGACTGATGCGAGTGTTAAAGCATCCTCTCTTTTTTTCATTCCTAATTGTTCCCCTGATGGACCAATTACTAAAACTTCTTTAGCTCTTATTTGCTCATTAATAAGCATTTCTTTTTCTTTTGCTATAGTAAAGCACCTCCAATAAAAAAATGAATACAATGTATCCACCCAAAATCAAAGACATAAAATATATAAATATTAAATGGCCTTTGACCTACTACCATTAGTAGTCAGGTGAGATATACATCTACTTTCCTTCTTCGTTTTTTAAAAACTACTCATTAAGTATATATTATATTTAATGTTTTGTAAATACTTTTTTGTTAAAAATCTAATTTTTTAACTATATTTTAATATTTCTAATAATTAAAAAAGTGCCAATTTAGCACTCATAAAACTTATAATAAAATTTGTATACAGAATATATATCAAATTTACTAGTAACTTCATATGGAGCATGCATAGATAAAACACCAATACCTGCATCTACCACATCTATACCTTTATTTGCCAATATATATGCAATAGTTCCCCCTCCACCAGAATCTACTTTACCAAGCTCTGATACTTGATATCTAATATTATTTTTTTCTAAAATACTTCTTATATATGCCATATATTCAGCATTAGCGTCACTAGCCCCTGATTTACCTCTTGAACCTGTATATTTATTTAAAACTACTCCTCTTCCAATAAACGAAGAATTATTATCATCAGATACTGATTTATATATAGGATCAAATCCTGCATCTACATCTGCAGATAACATTTTTGAATTATTATATACTTTGTAAAGTAAATCTTCTTTGTTTTCACTTTTTTTATTTAGAAGTTCTGATATAAAATAATCAAATGTACTAGATGACATTCCTGTATTTCCCATACTTCCTATTTCTTCTTTATCTGCTAATATACATACACAAGTTTTATTTGGTTTTTCTATATTTAAAATTGCCTTTGTAGATGTAAAAGCAAGTACTTTGTCATCTTGTCCATAAGCAGCTACCATACTTTCATCTATTCCTAAACTTCTTGCCTTAAAGGCTGGTACTAATTCAATTTCTGAACTAGTAAAATCAATTTCTTTAATATCATATTTTTTATTTAATATATTTAATATATTTAGTTTTACAGATTTTGTTTCCTTATCATAAGGAATACTCCCCGTAAGTATATTCAAATCCTCTCCTAAAATAGCATTATTCATCTTTTTTTCCATTTGATCATATGCCAAATGAGGAAGCAAATCAGTAATTGTAAATATAGGTTCATTTTCCTTTTCACCTATTGATAAATTAATTATCTCCCCATTTGACTTTGCTATTACACCATGTATTGAAAGTGGAATAGCTGTCCACTGATACTTTTTTATTCCTCCATAATAATGAGTGTTAAAATAAGAAAATCCATTATCCTCATATATAGGATTTGGTTTTAAATCTAATCTTGGTGAATCTAAATGAGCTCCTATTAAATTTAATCCATTTTCAAGTTTATTACTTCCTATAACCGCAGCATATAAACTTTTATTTCTATTTATATAATATACTTTGTCACCTTCTTTTATATAATCAACTTCATTTATATTCTTAAATCCATTATTATCAAGCATATTTTTCAAATATAAAACAGCTTCTCTTTCTGTTTTTGATTCATTAATAAAATTTATATATTCATTAGAAAAATTAAATATTTCATTTTTCTCTTCTTCATTTATGTCTAACCAACCAGAAAGTTTATTAATAAATAATTCTTCTTTTAAATCTTTTGAATTTTTTTCCATTTTTATCCTCCTAATATTATTATATCTAAATTAAAAAAATCTATTATAAAATAATAGATTTACTAAAAATACTTTATACGTTATAAGATATGTTTTTAATATTTTTTTAAAATTAATTATATAATCTTATTATATTTTTAAAGTTTTGAATTTTTTATTATATAATTTAAATTAAAATGTAAAAAATTTAATATTAATTTTTTTGTTTCCTCATCAATACTATTTAAATTCTTAATAATTTTTATTGAATTTTTTATATCCAATAAATCATTGGTTGTGTATATTCCACTTTTTTCTAATGCATCAAATACATTTGTTATCATTTTTTCTCTCTCATCTTTATCATGATTATTAAGCCATAATATTACACTCTTTTCAAGATTTTTACTAATTGTACTTAAATTTGCTCTAATAAGTTTAGTTCCTTGTACCTGCCAATTAAAAATATCATGTGATAAAATATCTTTTCTTGATGATTTAATAACCTCATATTTATCATTTCTAAGTAATATTCCTATATAGCTATAATTAGGTACAAAATGAATATATCTATCTTTTATTTTCAAATAGTTTTTAGATTCTATTTGTTCTTTTCTTAATCCTTGTCCATCATTGCTATATATTTTCTTTATTTTACATCTTACAAATCTATTACAATACATACTAGATATAAGTGCAAGATTACCTCCTTTTGAATGACCTCCAACTATTATATTTGTATCAAATAGTTTTATATATTTATTTAAATAATTAATTGCACATTCTTGAGCAGGCACCAAATGTTCATATGACATTTGAAAATTTTCTTTCCATCCACTAAGAAGATGATCTGTTCCTTCAAATGCAACATATATTAAATTTTTCTTTACTTTAAATGTTAATGCTCCAAATTGTTTATTATTATCACCTTTATAAATATAATTATAAACTAATACGTCTTTATATCTTTTTGTATCTTCTATTTGTTTAATAACTTTATAGCCTCCTATTTTTATTATGCCATATTTACTTATATCTTTATATGAATTTTTATTTAAAAAGGATTTAATAGCGCTATTTAAAGTAATTGGTTTTCTTTTACTAGATATAATATTCAAAAAGTCTAAATATAATATTTGACAAAAAACTAAATTATCAAGTTCATTAAATTCTTCTTCATCAAAAGTTTTATCTTTATATTTTTTTATATAATCCATTATATTTGACATTTATATCACTGCCCTTCTTAAAATAATTTTAAATATAAATCAAATATAAATAAACAAAGAAGTTCTATATTTATAATATATACTTTCTTTCCAAGGAAATTATATAACTTTTTTATAAGTGGCTCAATATAATAAAAAGCTAAATAAGCAAGTAAAGTAAACAATATTGACATATGAAGACATACTCTACCGTTTATATTAAAAAAATAATTACTATAATCCCATATAATTTTACCAAATATTTTATCTGAAATTAATGAAGCTAAATATTCCATTAAAACTGATGTTAAATATATTTTAAACAAATTATGTTGTTTTTTTTCTCTTTTATCTATTAGTAATAAAAGAAATACAAAAGTTATTCCATAAATTGGACACCATGGACCATATAAAACCCCAGGGATAACAAATTTTGATTTAAATATTAAAGAATACAATATTTCAAGAAAAAAACAAAATATTGATATGAGAAAAAAAGTAAATAACATATATTGAAAGTTAAATTTATTAAATTTAATTTTCATTTTACCACCTACAACCTAAAATATATATTATTAATCAATAGTAATTAATTCATAATTTTTATTACCAAATCCCAAATCATATGCAGCATCTATCGTATGAATTCCATTTTTAGATTCAATTCTTTCTATTAAATGATCTTTTCCTTTATCATTTGAATTATAAACAAGATCAATACAAGCTTTGTCAAGTGCGATTGGGTCTATTGATGATAATATACCAATATCATTCATACATGGATCTTCAGCTACACTACAGCAATCACAATCAACACTCATATTACACATGATATTAATATATATAATATTTCCATTAAAATAATCTACAACAGAAGATGCTGCATCTGCCATTGCTTCTAGAAACTTATTTTGATCTACTTTGAACATTTCCTCATAAGTTCCATTTTCATTTCCTATACAATGAATATAACTTTTTCCATGACTAGAAGCACATCCTATTGATAGTTGTTTTAAAGCACCACCATATCCACCCATTGGATGACCTTTAAAATGAGATAAAACAAGCATTGAATCATAATTATCTATATTTTTACCAACATAGTTTTTATTAATTACTTTTCCATTTTTTACATTTAATACTTTATCTGGTCCCTCACTATCTAAAATATCTACATCAAAATATTTAGTCCATCCATGATCTTTCATTAATTCTTTATGTTTTTCAGTTGTATTTCTTGCGCCTTCATAAGCAGTATTACATTCAACAACAGTTCCATTAACATATTCAATTATTTTTCTCATAAATTCTGGATGTAAATAATTTTGATTACCTGCTTCTCCAGAGTGAACTTTAACCGCAACCCTACCTTTTAATTCTTTTCCTAATACCTTATACATCTCAACAACTTTTTCTTCAGTTATTTGTTTTGTAAAATATACTTTTGATTTTTCCATAATTATTCTCCTTTTAATAAATTTATCATATTATTATAATTTGTTGAATCAGTTATAAAACTACCTGATACTACAATATCTACATAATCTTTAACATAATTAATAGTATTATTATTTATGCCACCATCTACTTCTATTAAAAATTTATATTTTTTTTGAAGTTCTTTTAATTCTTTTATTTTATAAATAGTACTAGTCATAAACGTTTGTCCACCTTTACCTGGTTTAACACTCATAACAAGTATTAAATCAATAAGTTCTAAATATGGATATATTTCCTTTATATCAGTATCTGGATTAATTGCTAATCCTACTTTTATTTTTTTACCTTTTATTTTATTTATATACTTAATAGTATTTTTTGCTTCTATATGAAATGTAATGAAGTCTGGGTTAATACTTGAATATTCATCAATAAGTTTATCTAAATTAGTACTCATTAAATGAACATCTATTTTTTTATTAGTTAAAGATAAAATATTATTAAAATCTTCTATTTTAAATGAAAAAGTTTCTGTAAATGAACCATCCATTATATCTAAATGAAGATAATCACAATTAGAGTTATTTACTTTTTTTATAGCATCTTTATAATTATCTTTTTCTTTTAGTATTGATACTGATACTTCCATATTTATCACTTACCTTCTTTTATGAATTTAACATAGTTATCATATCTACTTTTTAAAATTTTATTTTCTTTTACTTTATTTTTTACTTCACATATATCTTCATTTATATGCATACAATCTCTATATTTACACTTATCTTTATATTTATTGAATTCTATAAAATTATCTCTTATATCTTCTTTAGTCATATTTATAAATTCAAGAGAAGAAAATCCTGGTGTATCACAAATAAGTCCATTACATAAATTATATAATTCTATATGTCTTGTAGTGTGTTTACCTCTCCCTAATGCTTTTGATATTTCACCTGTTTTAAGATTTAAATTATCTCCTAATTTATTAATAAGTGTTGATTTCCCAACTCCTGTTTGACCTGTTAATATTGCAAGTTTATTATTAAATATTTCTTTAATTTTATCTATTTCACTATTAATGAAAACATCATACCCTATTTCTTTATAATAATCAATTATTTCATCTATTTCTTTTGTATTAGTTAATAAATCATATTTTGTTATTATAATTATTGGTTTAATATTATTATATTCAATTATATTTATCATTTTATCAAGCAAATTAGATGAAAAATTTGGTTCTCTAACACTTGTTACAATTAAAGCTATGTCTATATTACAAACTGGAGGTCTTATAAGATAATTTTTTCTATCAAGTATCTCTTCAATTGTCTTATTTTCTTTATTAATAATAACATTATCTCCAACAAGAGGACTTATTTTTTGTTTTCTAAATATTCCTCTTGGCACACATACTATATATTCATTATCAACTTTAACTGTATAATAATTACTTAAAACTTTGACTACCTTACCTATCATTGATTTTCCTCTTCTTCATATGGAATCATATCATCTGTAGAAGTTTCATTATTTTCTGGTGATTTTTTTGTTACTTTAATTTTTATAGAAGCCTTATCTGCTATTTCACTTCCTGCGGGTCTACTTTGATATATTATAGTACCTTCTTCTTTAGTATTATCTTCTACTTCTTCTATTTCTAATTTTAATCCATATTCGCTGCAAAAATCTCTAACTTCACTTACTTTCCAAGATTCTGATACAAAATCTGGATAATCTTTACTCATTTTTGGTAAATAAAGTGTTATTGTATCGCCTTTTATCAATGTTGTTCCTTCTTCAGAAGATTGACCGATTATTAATTCCTCTTTCCCTTTATATTTGGATTTATCATCTACTGATTTATAGTCAATTATAACGGATATTCCCTTTACTTCTAAAGTTGCTTGTATTTTTAAATAATTCTTTCCAGTATAATCTTCAACTATAACTTTTTCACTTCCCTTTGATTTATATATAATTACTTTTGAACCTTTTTTTACAACTTTTCTAGCAGCTGGATCTGTTCTTGATACTCTTCCTTTTTTTATCTCATCAGTATAATCTGATTTTATATCAGATGATACAACAAAACCTTCTTTTTCTAATTTTTCAGCTGCTTTTTTAACTGTTAAACCAGTAACATCAGGAACTTTTACATCTTTTGTTTGAAATATACTTGGTATAATTAAAACTACAATTAAAGATATAGCAATCAAAGATATACATGAAATAAGTAAAACTTTTGTAACTTTATTTTTTTTATTTTTATTAAATTCATCTTCAGAAACTGCTTTTATATCAGGTTCTTTTTCATCTTCTTTTTCTTTAATTTCATCTTTTAAATTATTTAATACTTTTGTCTCATCTAGATCATCCTCTGGATATTCAAAAACAATTCTTTCTTCTGATTGTCTTGATGGATCTTGTGCTGTTTTTAAATCTTGATATAATTCTCTAACATTATTATATCTATTTTTTGGATTTTTAGCAGTTGATTTTAGAATAATATTCTCTATAGTTTGTGGAACCTTTGGATTTACTTTTCTTATACTAGGCATAGGATCCTTAATATGTTTTAATGCTATTTCAACTGCTGTTTCTCCTCTAAATGGCATAGTCCCTGCGAGCATCTCATATAACACTATACCAAGGGAATAGATATCACTTTTAATTGTTGATCCTTTACCAGCAGCTTGTTCTGGAGGAAGATAATGTACCGATCCCATAACAGAATTTGTTTGAGTTAAATCTGATGCATTTATTGCCATTGCAACACCAAAGTCTGTTATTTTAACAAGTCCATCTTCAAGTATCATTATATTTTGAGGTTTTATATCTCTATGTATAATATATGAATCATGTGCATGTGCAAGTCCATCAGTTAATTGACACATAATATCAATTGCTTCAGAAACTGTTAAATGTCCTCTTTTTTTTATTAATTGCTTTAATGTTTTGCCATCAATGTATTCCATTACAATGTAAAAGTTTCCGTTATCTTCTCCAACGTCATACATTTCAACAATATTTGGATGTGAAAGTGAAGAGGCTGATAAAGCTTCTCTTTGAAATCTTCTTACAAATTTTTCATCATCAGCAAGATCTCCTCGTAATACTTTAACAGCTACTTTTCTCTCTAAAATGGTATCATATGCTAAATAAACATTAGCCATCCCGCCTTCACCAATTAGTCTAACAATTTCATATCTATCATTAATTTTTTGACCTTTAGTAAACATTACTTAACCCCTTCCTTTGTCATTAAACAAGCTATAGAAATATTATCAGTTCCGCCTCTTACATTACACTTTCTAATTAATTTTATTACTTTTTCTTCTAAAGTATTATCAGATAATAGAACTCTTTCTATTTGAGTATCATTAAGCATTGAAGTAAGACCATCACTTGATATTAATATACCGTCTATATCTGTATCTACATCAAATATATCAACCTCTGCAGGATTATTTGCACCAAGTGCTCTCATTAAAATATTTTTCTTTGGGTGATTTAATGCTTCTTCTTCTGTTAATTTACCTGATTCTACAAGTAAATTTACTAAAGTGTGGGATTTAGTAACTCTATATAATTTTTCATTTTTAAATACATATCCAGAACTATCTCCTATATTTCCAAACAATAAATAATCTTTTGTAAAAAGTGCAAGAACTAGTGTTGTTCCCATTCCTTTACTTTCTTCATGATTAGCTGTATATTCAAATATAGATTTATTTATTTCATCAATTTCAGTTCTTATCCAATTAATCGCATCGTTTTTATCTCCCATTCTTTCTAATTCTTTAAATTTGTTAGAAATATGTTCAATAGCCATTGATGATGCTACTTCACCAGCTTTATGTCCTCCCATTCCATCTGCAACTGCAATTAAATATTCATTAAATGAGTTTTTTAATATTGTTACACTATCTTCATTATGATCTCTTACCTTACCTGTATCGGTCAAAAAAAACGTTTCCATTATTTACCTCCTTCGAATTTGCTTCGTAATTGTCCACATGCTGCGGATACTCTAGAACCAAATTCTTTTCTTATTGTTACATTTATATTATTTTGTTTTAGAATATTATAAAATTCCATTATTTTATTTTTACTTGATCTTTTATACCCGATGTTATTTGTTTCATTATATGGAATTAAATTCACATAAGCATTTATTCCCTTTATTAGTTTTGCTAAATCTTTTGCACACTTTTCACTATCATTAATATTATCTAATAATATATATTCAAACGTTACCCTTCTATTCGTCTTAAGAATATACTCTTTAACTGCTTTAATTATTTCACCAATTGAATAAACTTTATTTACTTTCATTATTTTATTTCTTATTTCATCTGTTGGAGCATGAAGTGATATAGCTAAATTTACACCTATGTTTTCATTCATAAATTCATATATTTTAGGAACTATGCCAGATGTTGATACTGTTATATGTCTTGATCCAATAGCCAATCCATATGGATCATTTATTATTCTTATAAAGTCCATAAAATTATCATAATTGTCAAACGGTTCACCAATTCCCATAATTACAACATGACTTATTCTTTGTTTTATATTTTCTTCTACCATCATAATTTGTAGAACCATTTCATCAGGTGTTAAATTTCTTACTTTCTTAAGTCTACCACTTTCACAAAAAGCACATCCCATATTACAACCTATTTGTGAAGAAATACAAATACTAATACCATAGTCATGATACATAACAACTGATTCAACCATATTCCCATCTTGAAGTTCAAATAAATATTTTTTAACTAAAGAATCTTCTTCTATCTTTAATATCTTTAATTTTTGAATTGTGAAATCTTCCTTCAATTTTTCTCTTAAATTTTTACTTATATTTGTCATATCATCGAAAGAACAAAATTTTTTTCTATATAACCACTCATAAATTTGAATAGCTTTATACTTCTTTTCATTATTATTGATAAAGTATTCTTCCAAATCATCTTTTTTCATTGAATAAATATTTTTCATAGGTCACTTCCTACCTATTTATTATATCATTTTTAATAACAATAAAAAAGATATACAATAAATTTATCATATATCTTTTATAATATTCTAATAAAATTCTACACTTATTTTACACGTTTATTTTACCAACTTCTTCGGTTTTTCAAAAATTCTGGTATATCATATAAATCATCTGAATCATCATCATCTGAATTATCATCATCTATCATATCAATAACTTGTGTTGTCATAGTAGGTGTCTCTATTATTGGATCACCAACTTTGTCAAATCCAGTAGCTATTACAGTTACTACTATATCATCATCTAAAGAATCATTAATTACAGCACCAAATATTGTATTAATATCAGTTCCAGCAGCTTCTCTTATAACTTGAACTGCATCTTCTACCTCATACAAACTTAAATTAGTTCCACCAGTTATATTAATAATTGCATCTGTAGCACCTCTTATATCAGTTTCTAAAAGTGGACTATTAACAGATTGTTTAGCAGCTTCTATTGCTCTATTTTGACCAGATGCAACACCTATACCAATTAAAGCATCACCTTTATTTTCCATTACTGTTTTTACATCGGCAAAATCAAGGTTAACAAGACCTGTTACTGCGATTAAATCAGATATAGATTGTACACCTAATCTAAGTACATTATCTACTTCCTTAAATGCGTCAAGCATTGGTGTTGTCTTATCAATAATATCTCTTAATCTATCATTTGGAATAATTATTAATGTATCAACATGTTCTTTTAAAGCTGCAAGCCCTTTTTCAGCATGTTCTGTACGAGTTCTTCCTTCAAAAGAGAATGGCTTTGTAACAATACCAACAGTAAGTGCTCCTAAATCTTGAGCTATTTCCGCTACTATTGGAGCTGCACCTGTTCCGGTTCCTCCACCCATACCACAAGTAACAAACACCATATCAGCACCTTTAAGTACTTCTGTTATTGCTTCTTTTGATTCAACAGCAGCTTCTCTTCCAACATTTGGATCAGCACCTGCACCAAGTCCAGTACTTCCTAATTGCAATTTTATTTTCGCTTTTGAACTATTTAACACTTGAAGATCAGTATTCGCAACTATAAATTCTACACCTTGTATTCCATACTCTATCATTCTATTTACTGCGTTATTTCCGCCACCACCAACACCTATTACTTTAATTTTTGCTAATTGATCAGTTTCGATTGCCATAATTAATCCTCCCTATTTTCAAATAAATAATCAAATAATCTTCCAAATACGGAAATATTATCCATATTACTACTTCTTCTTGACTCTACAAGCTCTATTTGTTTTTCTTCATTAAACATAGTATATTCTTTACCTCTAATACTAAGCTTACTTATAAAATATTTTATCATTCCCAGTGATGATGAATAACTATTACTTCTAACTCCAATAGTTTTTATACTACTTATAATTGCAATATCACCAAATATATCTTTACATAAAAGATCAAATCCTGGAATATCAGTAATTCCCCCAGTAATTATTATATAACTAAATTCTTTTTTTGTTAAGTGGTTTATCTGTTTTTTAGCATTTTCTAAGATTTCTTTTAGTCTATCCATTACAAGTTCACTTACTTCATATTGATTTATTTTTGTTTTAATACCAGATTTATTTACTATTTCATAAACATCTGTTGTACTTGCAAAATCTTTGTATGCTACAGAAAATGTTTCTTTTATTTTTTTACTTTGAACTTTCTTTATATTGTATACATATGATATTTCATTATCAATTGAACTAGCACCCACTTGAATAACATCTGATGAAGCGATTATTCCTTTATTAAAAACAGCAAGTTCAGTTTTAGATGAACCTATATTAATTACACCTGTTACTCCTTTATCACAATTATCATTTTTAAATTCATAATAGTCCCCTATAATTCCAAATAATATATCAACAACATCTATATTGAGTTTTTGAAATATTCTTATTATTTTGTATATATTCTTTTTAGGTACAGTTGCAATCATAGAGGTGACAGATAATTTTTTCCCCATAAGTCCCCTTGGTTTAGATATATCTTGATTTACGGTATCAAGATTATACTTTATAGGTAATATAGTTACAAGTTCTCTTGATTTGTCTATCTTATTGTATATTGAACCTTGAAGAGCATTAACCATATCATTCCCAGTTACTACTCTATCTTTATTTGTTATTGTTGTAGCTCCTTGTGATATCATATACTCAGCATTATATAAAGGAACATTTATGATAACTTTATCAATATCTACACCAAGAGATGTATTAATCTCATTTAAAGCTGAAACAATAGTATTTTCTACTAATCCTTCATCAACTACCATACCATCTTTTATACCTTCTGATGGATAATTAATAGAGGATAAGACATTAAGTTTTTCCATAAAAAGTTCACATACAATTATTTTAATAGAATTAGAACCTATATCTACTGATGAAAATATCTTTTTCATCATATCCCTCCTCTATAATAATAACATTATACTATATTTTATTTAAAAAAAAAAGACTTTTTGAATAAAATGATAATATCATCATCTTGGAACAAAATAATTTCCATAATCTAAATAGAGAATTCCATTTTTATCGCCTATTGATCTAGATATTTTTATATAATCATTTATTTTTGAAAATTTACTAAGTGTTAAATATATATAATTACCATCATTCATTGATGCTAAAAATCTCTCTTCATCTATATCATTTGGTGCATATTTTATTTCTGATATACTATATAAAATATTAGAATCAATCTTCTTCATTTTTTCAATTAATTTTTTATAAATTTTTTTCTTTAATGATGCATCAGTCAAAACCGGTGAATTTGGATCATAATAATCAACTTCTTCTCCACTTTCAGTTATTGATTTTTTTCTATTAGAATCATAAAATAATATCTTTTTTTCATTCACTATAATATTAAATCTACCAAGTAATGTTTTTTTAATCTCTATATTATCAATAAGTTTATCATTTTTTATTTTTGAATTAACTTTTGAATTTGTTGTAAGTAAAAAAGATGGATATTTATCAAGATTTGTTTTTTCTAATATTTCTTGATCTGAATAGTAAGTATTTCCACTTATAAAATAACCTTTAACTGGCATTTTAGAAAGCATTATTATAATATAAAATAATCCTATTAAAAGTACTATAGATATTAAAACTCTTTTTATTCTTATCTTTTTTCTTTTTACTTTTTTAGCCAACTCTATCACTCCCAATAAAATTATTTGTTATTTGTTAATTTAAGTATTTCATTATATATTAAACTTGTACTATCTATCTTCATCATCTTTTTTAGATTATTTTTAAATAATAATAATCTTTCAGTATTATTAATAAGATTATCTATTTTTTCTACAAGTATATTTTCATCTAAATCTTTTTCTTCTAATAATTCTGCTGCTTCATTATTAACTAAACTCATTGCATTTTTATATTGATGATTTTCAGTAACATATGGACTTGGTACTAAAATTGATGGTGAATTAGTTGCAACTAATTCACAAAGAGTAGTAGCCCCTGCTCTTGTTACTACTAAATCCGAAATTTTTATTAATCTTACAAGATCATCAATATATGGATATATAAATACATTTTTAAATTTATTAAGTTTTTTATATTCATCATAATAATTTTTGCCTGTTACTATTAAAACCTCATATTCTTTGCTTGAAAATTTCTCAATAGATTTCTTTAATACCTTATTTACCGTTGATGACCCTAAAGAACCCATAACAATTAAAACTAATTTTTTATGTTTTGTTAAACCAAAATCTGCTTTATTAAAAGGTTTTTTATTTATTGAATCCTCCATACATGGATTTCCTGTATAAACATAATTTACCTTATCTAGTTTCACATTTTCAAATGATGTACATAAAGTATCTGTATATTTTAATAATATCTTATTTGATAAACCAAGTATACTATTTTGTTCATGAATAAGAGTCTTATACCCACACTTTTTTGCAGCATATATTACGGGTGCTGTTACATAACCTCCAGTACCAATAACGATATCTGGATTAAACTTTTTTATTTCTTTTTTACATACTTTTATAGATTTTAAAAAATTTTTTATTGATTTTATATTTTCAAAAGTAAATTTTCTTTTTAACCCACTTATTTTTATTCCTATATATGGTATATTTTTTTTAGGTATAATGTCTTTTTCCATTCTATCTGTTGTACCAATATATAAAAATTCACTACTTGGATTTTCCTTTTTTATTTTATCTATAATAGCAAGTGCAGGATTTATATGTCCACCTGTTCCACCCGCTGATATAACTACTCTCATATTATCACCATTATAATTATATCATAATAATTTATAATTTAATACAAAGAAACACATTAGATTTCTAAGTTAACATTTTATGAACAATTTTTTATATCTAAATCTTAATGATATTACTTCTATAAGTTATAAAAGATTACATTTTAAGTTAGATATTCTAAATATACAAAAAAGTTACTACAATTGTAGTAACTTCAATTTTAATAAATTATATAGTTTAATCTAATTCTCCCCATATACTTTTTGAAATGTCACTTATAATAGGTATTTCATATCTTTCACCATTATATGCTTTTATAAGTGCAATTAAAGAAAAGATGAATAAAACAACTGTAAGCGGATAACTTACCCATCTTATTGGTGACATAAATGTTCCAATAAAACTACTAATAACATTTAGTATAATATTAACAAGCCAAATTGTTCCTGCTTGATTGTAACAAAATTTTGCATTTTTTGAAACTTTTCTATCTTTCATTAATGAAAATATAAAACCAAGTATAGGAATTAAATATACTAATATAGCTTCTACATTTTCACCAAGACCAGTAATTGTCTGTGTTTGATTATCTTCTTTCTTTTTATTTTTTATATTTTTAACCTCTTTTTCATCTGTACTTTTTTTCTCTGTTTTTTTAGTAGTATCCTTTGATTCTTTATCTGCCATATTTTTACTTCTCCTTTATATATCTTATTTTCATAATTAATGTTATCATAATTTTTATTTATTGTCCACAGATTATATATGGTTTTATAATAGTTTACATAGGTCCTAAAAATCTAAACATTTCTGTATTTCTTAGTATTGCAAACAAAATAGCTATAGTAAGTAAAATATAAGAAGCACATTTAGGTATTTTATTAATTATATTATTTTTTTTATCAAAAATATATATATAAACTAAGTATAAGTAATAAATCAAAAAGAATGGAATCATTATAAATATTAATGGATTATAACTAAATGCACTTTTAAAATCTAGTTTTATTAATGCAAATAAACATCTAGTAATACCACAACCTGGACAATATAAATTAGTTAATGTATAAAACGGACATTTTATTTTAAAATCATATCTTGTATTTAAAAAGTAATATCCAAAAAATATTACTATTATTATAAAATTAAAGGATATTACTTTTTTTATTCTACTTTTCATTATTCTGAAAATTTATTTAAATCAGATTGAATTAGACAATAACTAATTATACTAAATCCAAATAATGATAATATAAGGTATAATATTGAATTATCTGGTATATTTTTATTATAATTTTGTCCTGCATCATAGATTTTTTTACCCATTTTATAATTCCAATAAAATCCATATATTCCACATGTTATTATTGTTAAAAGTAATGAAACTCCTCCTGATGTACTATCATCTTCTGATATTTTATTTGCATCGTCAGTCATTACAACAAACCAATAAAGAGTATATATTCCGCATGTTACTATAGATAAAACAATTGCTAATACTATATCTCTTTTTTGAATCATTGTTGAAACTGCTGCATTTGTTTTTGATTTAGATTCTTTAGTAGAATCATTTCCGCAATTAGAACAAAAATTGGCATCTTTTTCCATTTCTTCACCACATTTTGGGCAAAACTTTGACATATTATCACTCCTATTCATTTATAAATTTATATTATCATTTATATATATTTATGTCAATCAAAATTTATTTACTTTATCAATTAATATATTTTTGTATAATTTTTTCAAAAACTTTTATTCCATCAATCGCAGAAGTTGTAATACCACCAGCATATCCTGCCCCTTCTCCGCAAGGATATATTCCTTTTATATTTGACTCTAAATTTTCGTTTCTTATTATCTTAACTGGAGAAGAAGTTCTACTTTCTACTGCTGATAAAATTGAATCATCACTATTAAATCCTTTTATTTTACGTCCAAATGCATCTATCGCTTCTTTTAGATCTTCACATATATATTTTGGAAATATATCATTTATATTTGATAATGTATATTTTCCCTTAAACACTGGTTTTATATTTTGAAAACCAGTTGATACTCTATTTTCCTTAAAATCCTTTAATAATTGAACTGGTATATTTCCATTCCCCATTTCATATGCTTTACTTTCTAAGTTTCTTTGGAATTTAACACCATCAAATAACCCATCTCCAAAATCTTTTTTAGTTACTTGCACAACAATAGCACTATTTGAATTTTCACTATTTCTTGAATGATAACTCATACCATTTATAGCTAAATGTTTTTCTTCACTCGATGCATTGATAACATATCCTCCTGGACACATGCAAAATGAATATACTCCTTTATTATTTTTTGATAAATATGTAAGTTTGTAATCTGCTGGATCTAAGTACTTACTATTTTTTTCTCCATATTGGGATTTATTTATCATATCTTGTTTATGTTGTATTCTTATTCCAACTGCGAATGGTTTTGAATCCATATTTAAATTTCTTATATTAAGCATCTTAAATGTATCTCTTGCGCTATGTCCTATTGCTAAAACTAGTAAATCTGTATCAAGTAATTCACTATTATTTATTTCAATCGATTTTAATATACCATCTTTTATTATTAAATCTGTTAAACAAGAATTATATCTAATTTCTCCTCCCATTTTTAATATATTATTTCTAATATTAATAATTACTTTTTTTAACATATCTGTACCTATATGTGGCTTATTTTTATATAATATTTCACTTGGAGCACCATTTTCTACAAATATATCAAATACTTTCTTCATTATTCCATTTTTATCTTTTATAAGAGTATTTAGTTTCCCATCAGAAAATGTTCCTGCGCCACCTTCACCAAATTGTACATTAGAATTTATATTTAACTTACCAGAATTTAGAAATTCTTCAACAGTTTTTTCTCTATCTTCTATTTTTTCTCCTCTTTCAATTATTATAGGTTTATATCCATATTTAGATAACATATAACCACAAAATAATCCAGCAGGACCTGAACCTACTATAATAGGTCTATTATTAAGTTTTTCTTTCCCAGTTATTTCAGGATTATAATCATTATCATTAGCTTTATAAACATCTTTTAACTTCATTACTGTTTTTTCATTTGGAATAGATATTTCTACTTCATATATATAATATATATTATTTTTATCCCTTGCATCTATTGATTCTTTAATTATCTTTATATCGTTTATCTTATTTTCATCAATTTTTAGTTTTTTAGCTGTTTTTTTCTTTATTTCTTTAATGTTATTATCATAAATAGAAACTTTTATTTGTCTTACCCTTATCATTTTATTGCCTTTCCTGCTTTTATACCTGAAATAAATGCAAACGTTAAATTATAGCCGCCACAATCAGCATCTACATCTAATAATTCTCCTGTTAAATATAATTTTTTTACCTTTAAAGATTCCATAGTATTTAAATTTATTTCATCTAAAGATACTCCTCCTGTTGTAACTTGAGATTTATCAAAAGAATTTGTTCCTGTAATTTCTAATTTAAATTCTATAATATTTTTTGCTAGTTCTTCTTTTTCATCATTATCTAAATCATTATAATACTTATTTACATTAATATTTGCTTTTTTTAATAAAGCATTAACAAGCTTATAATTTAGTATACCATCAAATAATTCTTTTACTGTCCTTGATTTTATTTTCTTATTTCTATTATCCATATATTTTATAAAATCATCTTTTTTATTCAAAAATGGAAGAAAGTTTATAATAACATGAACTTTTTTATTGTTTTCTAAATTTCTTGAAACCAAATAACTTAAATTAAATACACATATACCACTTATGCCATAATCTGTAAGTTGTAATTCTCCAGTTTCTTCTTTTAGTAATTTATTACCCTCATAAAGTGATATTTTAGCATCACATCTGATACCACATAATTTTTTTAAACATTTCTCATTTGATTTTAGTTGTACAAGTGCAGGAAGAGGTTTTATAATTGTATGACCAAACTTACTAGCAAAATCATACCCCATACCATCAGATCCAGTCTTTGGATATGCATTTCCACCAGTTGATAATATTAAATTATCACATTTTATATCGTCATTGATAATAAATTCCTCATTTATTTTTTCTATTTTCTTTACTAAATAATTTGTAATTATACTTATATTTAATAATTTAGCCTCTGTTAAAAGCGCTTCTTTCATACTTACTGCTTGATTAGAATATGGGTAATAATATCCATTTTTTATTCTAGGTACTATTCCTATGCTATCAAAAAATAAAAGAATTTCATCTAAATTAGATTTATTTATTATTTTACCTATAACATTACTACTGCTATGATAATGATGTATATCTTGATCAATATTAAAATAATTACATCTTCCATTACCCGTTACTAATATTTTCTTACATGACGAAGAATTTCTTTCTAATAATATTACCTTATTTCCATTTCTAGCAGCACATATAGCGCAGGCGAGTCCGGATGCACCAGCACCTATTATTAAAGTTTTACTCATAATAACCTCCGTTAAATCTTAATTAAATAATAACATACAAAGGAAGTATTTACAAACTAAAAGAATAAAACCTTTATTTAGTTTTATCCTTCATAGCTAAGATATATGTTTTATTTTTGCCTTGTCTTATTTTTTGCAATTGTTCACTTAAAACTCCCCTTGTATAATATACAGCTCCTTCAAAATCTATCCCATCATCTAAAAATTCATATTTTCTTTTATTATGTTCCCACTCTTCTTCCATTTCTTTTATAAATTCCCTTGAAAGAAATTCAGTAGAAACATTATTTATATTAACATATTTACTTTCACGGAGCATTTGTTCAAAACAATATGAAAAGAAATCTAAATCGTATTCTCCTCCATGAAGATGATATATGTCATAAAAATCTTTTAATCTAGTACTAAAATCAAAAATTGTATTCTTTTTTATTAATACATATAATTTTTCTGCTAATATCTCTTCAATTGAAGGTAGTGCAACAAAGTATTCAGTATCATTCTCAAATATTTTAGGAACTGTTTTTATTTCTTTTTTAAATATAAATGGATAATTTTCCCTATAATCCATATTAATTGCCTGATTAATACTACCATATTTTGCATTAATAGGAATTTTATATATTCCTGTAGAAGTTTTATACGGTTTTCTTCTTAAATCATATTTTATTTGACCTTTTGTATCACTCATTGCTTTAATTATTAATAGTAATGGATCATGATGAGGTTTAACACTTGCAATATCTATATCAGTTATAGGTCTTACCATATTTTTTAAATGTACAAGTTGAGCAAAACTCCCCTTGATAATAATGTTATTATTACGATCTACTTCACTTAATTTTTGCAAGAAGATTCTTGCAAAATAAGTATTGTATGTATTTGCAATACTTATTCCAAGTCTTTTTGATTCTTTTTTCAAGAATGCCTTTAATTGATCAGAATTTTTTAGTTGAACCATATAAATCCCCTCTTTTTTTTGCACACTATTATAAATCAAAAAAAAATTATTTGCAAATTTTTTGTAATTATACTAATTATTAATTATATTATTTTTTTAATTTAGCAATAAATTTATATGTGAATATGATATAATAATAGTAATAGGAGGAAATTGTGAAAAAAGAGAATTTTAATAAAATAATGAAAACTTTAGATTATATGCCTAATGGTATAAAAGAAGCATGTGTTATAATAGATGAATATTTAAAAAATTGTCAAATAACTGATAATTCAGGTCTAATTTCTCCAAAAAGTGCAGTTAGTACTGACAGTTTCATTAGGGCTGTAGAAAAAGTTATGGCGTACGCTTGGAAAGAAAATAAAGATAATGATTGTATTCCAGAAATGTTTGAATGTGATTATGATTGTTATTTAAAGAAAACTGCCATATTTTGTCCTGGAGAATGTCAAATTGCTCATAATGAAAATAAAAATCTTAAATTAATAAAATGTCCATATAAAATATAAAACTATGTAAATTTATTACATAGTTTTTAATTGTTAGTTAAATTTAGTTTTTTCTCATCTTCAAGTTGTTCTGATACTCTATTATTAAAAATGGCTATAACTTCATTTAAATTGTTTAATATAACTAAACGTCTTATCATTGAAGCACAAGCTGAAACACAATTTTTATATTCACCAAGAACAACTACCAAATTACTTTGATTAGTTCTAGAAATTTGAAATTTTCCATCTTCTTTAATGAGATTAATTGATCCTACATAATTTGAAATATCATTAATTGAAAAATTAAATTTTGGAATTTTTAATTCAGTTAACATTCCTTGTAATACTTTTAATTGAATCAATTCTTCTTTTGATAATTTTTCTTCATTTTCATTTATATTTTCCATTTTAAATTTCTCTCCTTATACAAAATAATTATATAAATTTTTATGTGACAATATTATACTTATTGTTTTAAAATTGTCAATAATTAACTTAATAAGATATTACCTAAAATAAAAATCCTTTCAATATAGAAAGGATTAATCTTTAATAATTTATTTTATCTTTAACATTTTTTATTGATAAACAGCTCTATATACTACTACTTCAGGATAACCAGCTTCAAGTTTTTCAACACTAGTTTCCCATCTAACAAAAGTATGTCCATATGCATTTGTAGGAGCATATTGAGTCCAAGAAGTTACGCTTCCTCTTCTTCCGATAAGAACTTCATTTACTAGTCTACCACTACCTGGTTCTGTAAATATAGCATAATCACTTACAAATTTTGCAAACCATATATATCCTGAATAATTCGCACCGCAATATCCACCATTACAAGTAATTGTTTGAGGATTTTCAGTAGTATTTTGGATAACTGATGCATCTACTCTTTTTTGAGCTACTGTCAATTCTTGTGAATTAAATTGTGTATCTTGTGTAACTACACCTCTATTTTTTAAACTTTCTGTAGATTCTCTTGCAGCTCTTTCTGCAGCTTCTCTTTCTGCAGCTTCTCTTTCAGCTGCCTCTCTTGCTTCTCTTTCTGCTTTTTTAGCTGCAGCTGCTTCTTTTTGTGCTTGAACGGCAGCTTCATATTCTTGTCTTTGACGTTCTTCACCTTTTTTAGCTTTTTCTAACATAGTTTTTATTTGTTCATCTGTAAGCTGTCTATTTGTCTCTTTTTTAGTTTCAGGTTGTTTTGTTTGTTCAGTTTTTTTAGTTTCTTGTTGAACTTCTTTCTTAACTTCTTCAACTTTTTCTATTTTTTGCTCAACTTTAGCTTCCGCTTCTTTCTTAGTTTCTTCAGCCTTCTTAACTTCTTTAGTTGCTTGACTTACTTTCTTACTAGCCTCTTTTTTAGTTTCTTTAGCCTTTTCTACTTGTTTTTCAGCTGCTTTAAGTTTTGCCTTAGCAGCTTCTTTTGCTTCAGCAGTAGTTGCTGATGCTAATTCTTTTTCTGCTTCTTTCTTAGCTTCAATTGCCTTTGCAACTGTTTTATTTGCTTTTTTAACTTCTTTTTCTGCTTCCCTTTGTGCTTCTTCAGCTTTTTCTACTTGTTTTTCTGCTTCTAAAACATCTTCTTTAGCCTCTTTAACTTCTTTCTCAGCTTTAATTACAGTAGACTCTTTGTAAACTTCTTTTGCAGCGTAATTTAATTCACTACTTGGTTTAATATTATCCACTGTTAAAGTTCCCATACTAGTTACTAAACTAGAAGCTAGAAGCCCTACAATAAATTTTATTATTATTACATTCATAATTAACCTCCTTTTTTAATAATTATTTTATAACATAAAACCATTATAATGTCAACAAAAGTTATGATTTTATTATAAATATATGTATAGTTGTCAATTATGTGAATTAAATTATTCATATCTACTTATATTTAGAATAATTCCTATAGATATCATTGTTATAATTAAACTACTTCCTCCATAACTTAAAAACGGTAAAGTTACTCCCTTTGCCCTTTTAGAGTTATAAAAAAATATAGGGTTGCCTGTACTTTTGTTATAACCCTTAGGACAAAA